>NZ_JAAAHS010000064.1 GCF_009908195.1 Streptomyces boluensis
GCCCCGCCCCTTCCCGAAGTCCTGCCGGACGGGCCTCCTCAATCGCCGGAGGGGCTGATAAATCAGCCCCTCCTGGCTGTCCGCCGGGTCAGCCCACGTGGTCGGCGGTTACCGGAGTGGGCTCGGCCTTCGTGCCCCGCTTGCGGCCCGCCAGGGCCCAGTACAGGGCCGCCGGGACGATGAGGCCCACGATCCAGGAGATGTCCGCGCCGCCGAGCGCAGCGACCAGCGGGCCCGTGTAGAAGTGCGTGACCAGGAACGGGAGTTGGATGGCGATGCCGATCCCGTAGACGGCGAGGGCATCCCAGCGCCAGCCGCCGTAGCGGCCGTTCGGGTCGGACAGAGCCGGCAGGTCGTACTGCTCGCGGGAGATCAGGTAGTAGTCGACCAGGTTGATCGCCGACCAGGGCGTGAAGAAGGTCAGCAGGAACAGCAGGAAGTCCTTGAACGAGGTCAGGAAGCTGTCCTTGCCGAGGAGCGCGACTGCCGTGCCCGCGACCATGATCAGGGCGATGTAGCAGGCCCGGCCGCGCGGCGAGAGCACCTGCCGGCCGCGGAAGCCGCCGATGCTCGTGACGATCGACATGAAGCCGCCGTACGTGTTCAGGACGTTGATGGTGAGCTTGCCGAGCGCGATCACGAAGTACAGGAACGCGGCGATCAGGCCGCTGCCGCCGAGCCCCACCACGTAGCTGACCTGGTTGTCCATGAAGGCGCCGCCCGCCGTGGCCGCGACCAGGACACCGAAGGTCATCGACCACTGCGCGCCGAGCGACGAGCCGGAGAGGGTCCACCAGAACGTGGCGCGGGTCGACGTCGTACGCGGCAGATAGCGCGAGTAGTCCGCGACGTACGGGCCGAAGGCGAGCTGCCAGGACGCGGAGAGGGAGACCGCGAGCAGGAACATCGGCAGGCCGAAGTGGGCGTCGCCGAGCAGCGCGCCGAGGTCGGCGCGCTCCAGGAGGCGTATGCCGAGGTAGACGAAGGCCAGGGCGCAGATGACGCTGGCGACCCGGCCCACGGCGTGGATCAGGCGGTAGCCGACCGCGGCCATCACGCCGGAGACGGCCGCGAAGATCAGGATGCCGGGGGTCTCGCCGAGGTGGGTCAGCTCGCCCACGGCCTGTCCGGCGAGGACGCTGCCGGAGGCGAAGAAGCCGATGTACATGAGGATGACCAGGAGCAGGGGCACGACCGCGCCGCGCACGCCGAACTGGGCCCTGGACTGGATCATCTGCGGCAGGCCGAGCTTCGGGCCCTGCGCGGAGTGCAGCGCCATCACGGCCCCGCCGAGCAGGTTGCCGACGACCAGGCCGATGATCGACCAGACCACGTCGCCGCCGAAGATCACGGCGAGGGCGCCGGTGACGACCGCGGTGATCTGGAGGTTGGCGCCCAGCCAGAGAGTGAACTGGGAGAAAGCGGTACCGTGCCGTTCCTCGTCCGGTACGACATCGATGGAGCGCTGTTCCAGGAGTGAGCCGGCCATGAGAGCCCCTGCCTTGTTGCCCGTCTGTATATCCTCATGCAGAGTTCTGGGTGGCTGAATATTTTGTCAATGCCCTGGCGTAAAACTTTGGTTACGCCGACCACCCAGTACGAAGGAGGGGCCCGGTGACGGACAGCGCTGCCGCCCGGCTGCAACAGCTTTTCGAGGGCCACCGGCTCACCCCCACGCAGCGCCGGATCGCGCACTGCATGGTGCGGCGCGCCCCCGAAGTGCCGTTCCTGTCGAGCGTGGAGCTGGCCGAGCTCGCCGGGGTCAGCCAGCCCTCGGTGACCCGGTTCGCGGTGGCCCTCGGCTTCGACGGCTACCCGGCGCTGCGCCGGCATCTGCGCGAGGTGACACCGGCCGAACAGGCCGCGGGGAAGGGCGAGTTCAACGAGTACCAACAGGCCGTCGAGGCCGAGATCGAGAACCTGCGGCACCTCGCGGCGGCGCTCGCCGACCCGGAGCCGGTGGAGCGGGCCGGGCGGCTGCTCGCCGCGTCCCGGCCGCTGCCGGTGCTCGGCCTGCGCGCGGCCGCCTCGCAGGCGTACGGCTTCACGTACTTCGCCGGCAAGGTGCACCCCGATGTCCGGCTGCTGCGCGAGGGCGGCTCGCTGATCGAGGACCGGATCGACGACGCGGTACGGGTCGGGGCGTCGGCGCTGCTCTGCTTCGCGCTGCCGCGGCACCCGCGTGAGGTGGTCGAGGCGCTGACGTACGCGCGGGCCGCGGGCCTGACCGTGGTCACTGTCGCGGACAGCGCGTTCGCGCCGGTCGCGAAGGTGTCCGACCTGCTGATCCCGGCGGCCGTCGGTACCGGTCTCTCCTTCGACACGGCGTGCGCGCCGATGCTGCTCGGCCGGGTGCTGCTTGAGGCGATGTGCGACGGACTGCCGGACGCGCAGGCGCGGTTGGAGGAGTTCGACACCCGGGCCGCGGAGCGCGGGCTGTTCGTGGAGTGACTGCGTACGGGCGGGCTCCAGGCGGTGTCCGGCCCGCCCGTACGACCTGGTCGGCTCGGCTCAGTCCTCGTGGCGGGCCCGCATCACCACCTTGTTGACGCCCCACAGTGCGATGCCGATGGCGACCAGGACGCCGGCCCGGATGTAGACCTCCGCGGGCCGGTCGGCGAGCGGGCCGGCGAGGATCAGGGCCGTGATCGCGCCGAGTACCGGCAGCGCGGTCGGGGTGCGGAAGTGCTGGTGGTCCACCGGGTCCCGGCGCAGCACCAGGACCGCCACGTTGACCACCGCGAACACACAGAGCAGCAGGAACGCCGTGGTGTCGCCGAGCCCCTCGATCTCACCGGTGGACACCAGGCCGATGGCGAGCAGCGAGACGAAGACGATGCCGACGACCGGGGTGCGGCGGCGGGCCAGGACGCGGCCCATCGCGCGCGGCAGGATCCGTTCGTTGGCCATGCCGTAACAGAGCCGCGAGGCCATCATGATGTTGATGAGCGCCGAGTTGGTGACCGCGAACAGGGCGATCAGGGCGAAGAGTTGGTGCGGGAAGTCGATGCCGCCGGCCTTGACCACTTCGAGCAGCGGCCCGCTGGAACCGGCCAGCGTTTTGGAGTCGACGAGGAGCGAGGACACCAGCGCGACCAGGACGTAGATGGTCCCGGTCACGGCGACGCCGATGAAGATGGCGCGCGGGAAGGTGCGTACCGGGTCCTTGGTCTCCTCGGCCATGTTCACCGAGTCCTCGAAGCCGACGAACGCGAAGAAGCCGAGCGCGGTCGCCCCGAGGATGCCGGTCATCAGCGCGAAGCCCGTACCGCCCGACTCGAACTCGGTGAGCCGGGACGGCTCGCCGTCGCCGCTGAAAACCGCGTACGCGCCGATCGCCAGGATGATCACGAGGCCGGTCAGCTCGACCAGGGTGAGGACGACGTTCGTCTTCACGGACTCGGAGACCCCGCGCAGGTTGAGTGCCGCGAGCAGCAGGATGAACAGGATCGCGACGAGGGTGGGCGGCAGTGCGCCCGAGGTGAGTTCGGTGAGGTAGTCGCCGCTGAAGGCGCGGGCCGCGGCGCTCGCCGATGAGAGGCCCGAGCACATCACCATGAACGCGATGATGAAGGTCAGGAAGGGGACCTTGAACGCCTTCTGCGTGTAGAGCGCGGCACCGGCCGCCTTCGGGTACTTGCCGACGAGCTCCACGTACGAGGCCGCCGTCAGGATCGCCACGACGAAGCCGATCGCGAACGGCACCCACAGGGCGCCGCCGACCTTCCCCGCGACCTTTCCGGTGGTGGCGTAGATACCGGTGCCGAGGATGTCGCCGATCACGAACAGGATGAGCAGCTTGGGACCGATGGCCCGCTTGAGCTCCGGCTGAGACGGCTCCCCGGCCGGCTTCGCCGTGACTGGGTCGATGGTGGACATCTGAAACCTCCCCCGATCGCTGATGCGTCAGGTGGAGGTTCTGCCCCCGGGGCGGGCGGGGATGCGGCGAACACCGGTTCTCAGAGGTTCTTCAGAGCTTCACCGCCGATACGCGTACGGCGGTGAAGCGCACCGCATCCCGCACCGTGCCGCTACAGCGCGTCGAGCGCCCGCGTGTGCTCCCCGCCCGACTCCGCCACGACCTCGTCGATCGTCTGCGGGGCGCGTACCGTGGCGAACCGCACCGTGCCGTCCCGGCCCGTCGAGAAGCCGTGGATCCCGGGCCTGGCAAGGCTGTTGTACGCGTAGTGGTGCGAGAAGTAGTACGCGCCGGTGTCCAGGGCGGCCGCGTGGTCGCCGGGTTCGAGCAGCGGCAGCGGGCGGTTCTCGGCGAGCAGGTCACCCGCGAAGCACGCCGGTCCCGCCACGTCCTGGGGGATCTCGGGACCGGTCTTGGGCCGCCCCTGGTCGTCGTACGCGGCGATCCGCAGCGGCCACGAACCGGGTGCGTAGACGGTGCGGGCGGCGACCTGCGCGCCGGCGTGGGTGATCGCGATGCGCCGGTTCCCGGCCGCCTTGGTGTACTCGACCCGGGCCACGATCGTGCCGTGCTTGGCGAGCAGCGACCGCCCGAACTCGGTGACGAGCGCGTACCGCCCGTCGAAGAGTCCCGGCACCTCCCGCTGGAGCAGCCGGGCGTACATCGCGTACGTGGGGTTCTCCACGTCGGAGTCGAAGTTGACCGGCAGCCCGCCGCCGATGTCGATGGTGTCGACCTGCCGGCGGCCCGCCAACTGGTTGATCTCCTCGGCGAGTTCGTACGTCACCCGGACGCCCTCGGCGAGCAGGCCGAGCGGTACGCCCTGGGAGCCGGAGTGGGTGTGCAGGCGGGTCAGCCAGGGCCGGTCGAGGAAGGCGCGCACCACCCACTCGCGCGCCCCGCTGTCCCGCAGGCCGACCCCGAACTTCGAGGTCGCCGTGGCGGTGGAGAGCGCGCCGATGGACCCGGCGCCGATCTGCGGGTTGACCCGCAGGCCGATCGCGGAGCGGGTGGGCGCGGAGCGGGCGAGGCTGTCGAGGCGGGCCAGTTCCTGCGGGTTGTCGGCGTTCACGGCGATGCCGAGGGCGAGGGCCTGGCGCAGTTCGGCGAGGGTCTTGGCGGGGGAGTCGAGGACCGTGTGCGCGGGCTTCAGACCGGCGGCGCGGGCCAGGGCGAGCTCACCGGGGCTGGCCACCTCCGCGCCGATCCCGGCCTTGCGGAGCAGCCGCAGGACCGGCACGAGCGGGCTCGCCTTGACGGCGAAGGCGTGCAGTACGGGGGCGGTCGTGACCTCGGCGAACGCGGAGCGGAGCGCGGCCGCGGACTGCCGGATCCCGGCCACGTCGAGCAGGGCGGCGACCGGGGTGTCCGGGCCGACGAGACCCTGGGCGACGGCGGCGCGCACCGCGGCGTCGCGTCGCTCGGCGGCCGCTTCGGGGCGGGAATCCGCCCCGCCCGTGAGCCGGGAATCGGCTCCGTCCGTACGCCAGGAATCCGCCCCGCCCGTATGCCGGGAATCCGCCCCGCCCCTGCGGGTCAGGGCGCCCGGGGGCAGGTCGTCGGGCGTGAGAGCTCTCGTGGCGTCCATGTCACCTATGGCCATGGCTCCATCCCATCATCGTCGGCTCCGGGGCGCACCGACGCCCCAGGTGTTGACTAGACATATTCAGGCACCCAGGATGTGAATAGACGGATGTGAACGGTTGTGACTACTGGAGGAGGCCGACGATGTCGGGACCCCGCCCTGTCCGAGCCCCGCGAGGCACGGAGCTGAGCGCCCTCGGCTGGCAGCAGGAAGCCGCGCTGCGCATGCTGCAGAACAACCTCGACCCGGAGGTCGCCGAGCACCCCGACAAGCTCGTCGTCTACGGCGGCACCGGCAAGGCCGCCCGTGACTGGCGCTCCTTCGACGCCATGGTGCGTACGCTCCGCACCCTCAAGCAGGACGAGACGATGCTCGTCCAGTCGGGCCGCCCGGTCGGCGTCATGCAGACCCACGAGTGGGCCCCGCGCGTCCTGATCGCCAACTCCAACCTGGTCGGCGACTGGGCGAACTGGGAGGAGTTCCGGCGCCTCGAGCAGCTCGGCCTCACCATGTACGGCCAGATGACGGCCGGTTCGTGGATCTACATCGGCACGCAGGGCATCCTCCAGGGCACGTACGAGACCTTCGCCGCGGTCGCCGCGAAGAAGTTCAACGGCACGCTCGCCGGGACCATCACGCTCACCGCCGGACTCGGCGGCATGGGTGGCGCCCAGCCGCTCGCCGTGACGATGAACGACGGCGTCGCCATCTGTATCGACGTCGACCCGCGCGCCATCGAGCGCCGCATCGAGCACAAGTACCTGGACGTGAAGGCCGACAACCCGGCCCACGCGCTCCAGCTCGCCACCGAGGCCCGCGACGCGCGCCGCCCGCTCTCCATCGGCCTGCTCGGCAACGCGGCGGAGCTGCTTCCGCAGATGCTGGCCGAGGGTGCCCCGATCGACATCGTGACCGACCAGACCTCGGCCCACGACCCGCTCGCGTACCTCCCCGTCGGCGTCGACTTCGACGACATGGCGACGTACGCGGCCAAGGACCCGGCGGGCTTCACCACCCGCGCCCGTGAGTCCATGGCCCGGCACGTCGAGGCCATGGTCGGCTTCATGGACGCGGGCGCCGAGGTCTTCGACTACGGCAACTCGATCCGTGGCGAGGCCCAACTCGCGGGCTACGACCGGGCGTTCGCGTTCCCCGGCTTCGTACCGGCGTACATCAGGCCGCTGTTCTGCGAGGGCAAGGGGCCGTTCCGCTGGGCGGCGCTCTCCGGTGAGGCGTCCGACATCCACAAGACGGACAAGGCGATCCTCGACCTCTTCCCGGAGAACGAATCGCTGCACCGCTGGATCAAGATGGCCGGCGAGCGCGTCCACTTCCAGGGTCTTCCGGCGCGTATCTGCTGGCTCGGCCAGGGCGAGCGGGACAAGGCGGGCGACATGTTCAACGACATGGTCGGCAACGGCACCCTCGCCGCGCCCCTCGCCATCGGCCGCGACCACCTGGACTGCGGTTCGGTGGCGTCCCCGTACCGCGAGACCGAGGCCATGCTCGACGGCTCCGACGCGATCGCGGACTGGCCGCTGCTCAACGCCATGGTGAACGTGGCGTCCGGTGCCTCCTGGGTCTCCATCCACCACGGCGGCGGCGTCGGCATGGGCCGCTCCATCCACGCCGGTCAGGTCTCGGTCGCGGACGGCACCGCGCTCGCGGGCGAGAAGATCCGCCGCGTCCTCACCAACGACCCCGCCATGGGCGTCATCCGGCACGTCGACGCGGGCTACGACATCGCGGAGTCGGTCGCGGACGAGAAGGGCGTACGGATTCCGATGCGCGAGGAAGGCACAGCGTGAGCGACACGTTCCACGCCATGTGGCGCTCGCTGCGGCCGATCGGCCGCAGCGACGCCTCTGGCGGCTACCGCCGCTACGCATGGACCGGCGCCGACGCCGAGTGCCGCCTCTGGTTCCAGGCGCAGGCGGAGGCGCGCGGCCTCGACTACGAGGTCGACCGCAACGGCAACCAGTGGGCCTGGCTCGGCGACCCCGCCCGGGGCGACGCCGTCGTCACCGGCTCGCACCTGGACTCCGTCCCGGACGGCGGCGCCTTCGACGGCCCCCTCGGCGTCGTCTCCTCCTTCGCCGCGCTCGACGAACTCCGCGCCAGGCGAGTGTCGTTCACTCGCCCCCTGGCGATCGTGAACTTCGGCGACGAGGAGGGCGCGCGCTTCGGGCTCGCCTGCGTGGGCTCCCGGCTCACCGCGGGACAGCTCACCGTGGAGGCCGCGCACAAGCTCCGCGACGGCGACGGGGTCAGCCTCCCGCAGGCCATGGAGGCGGCCGGGTACGACCCGTACGGCATCGGCCCCGACCCCGAACGCCTCGCCCGTATCGGCGCGTTCGTGGAGCTTCACGTCGAGCAGGGCCGCGCCCTGGACCTCACCGGCGACCCCGTCGGCATCGCGTCCGCGATCTGGCCGCACGGCCGCTGGCGCTTCGACTTCCGGGGCGAGGCCAACCACGCGGGCACGACCCGCCTCGTCGACCGCCGCGACCCGATGCTGACGTACGCGGAGACCGTCCTCGCCGCCCGCCGCGAGGCCGAACTCGCGGGCGCCGTCGCCACGTTCGGCAAGATCGCGGTCGAGCCGAACGGCGTCAACGCCATCCCGTCCCTGGTGCGCGGCTGGCTCGACTCCCGCGCCGCCGACCAGCCGACCCTCGACACGGTCGTCACGGGCATCGAGAAGGCCGCCCGCGAGTACGCCGACCGGCACGGCATCGACCTCGATGTCGTACGGGAGTCCTTCACGCCGGTCGTCGAGTTCGAGGACGCGCTGCGCGACGAGCTCGGCACGATCCTGGGCGCTCGCTCGGAGCGGCCGCTCCCCGTCCTCGGCACCGGCGCGGGCCACGACGCGGGTATTTTGTCCGGCTCGATCCCCACGGCCATGCTGTTCGTACGCAACCCCACGGGCGTCTCGCACTCCCCGGCCGAGTTCGCGGCCGAGGACGACTGCGTCGCCGGGGTGCTCGCACTCGCCGACGTACTGGAAGGGCTCGCGTGCAGCTGACGACCTACTGGGCAGAGAACGCGTGGCTCGGCACCAACGTCGAACCGGGCGTCGCCCTCGACATCACCCCCGACGGCCGGATCGCCGCCGTACGCAAGGGCGTCGAGGCCCCGCCGCCGGGCGCCGTCGCCCTGCGCGGCCTCACCCTCCCCGGCCTCGCCAACGCCCACTCGCACGCCTTCCACCGCGCGCTGCGCTCCACCGTGCAGGTTGGCTCGGGCACGTTCTGGACCTGGCGCGAGGTCATGTACCAGGTCGCGTCCCGCCTCGACCCGGACACGTACCACGCACTCGCGCGGGCCGTGTACGCGGAGATGGCGCTCGCCGGGATCACGGCTGTCGGCGAGTTCCACTACGTCCACCACGCGCCCGACGGCACGCCCTACGCCGACCCCAACGCCATGGGCGAAGCGCTGATCGCCGCCGCGCGGGACGCGGGCATCCGCATCACCCTCCTCGACACCGCCTACCTCTCGTCCGGCTTCGGCGCCGCCCCCGAACGCCACCAGCTGCGCTTCAGCGACGGCACGGCCGAGGCGTGGGCCGAGCGGGTCTCGGCGCTCAAGGACGCCGAGGGCGTACGCGTCGGCGCGGCTGTGCACTCCGTACGGGCCGTCCCCGCCGAGCAGTTGGGCACCGTGGCCGCGTGGGCACAGGAGCGCGGCGCGCCCCTGCACGTCCACCTCTCCGAGCAGACCGCCGAGAACGACGCCTGCCTCGCCGCGCACGGCCGCACCCCGACGCGGCTGCTCGCCGACCACGGCGTGCTCGGCCCGCACACCACCGCCGTCCACAGCACCCACATGACCGCCGACGACATCGCGCTCATCGGCGGTTCCGGTACGGGCACGTGCATGTGCCCCACCACGGAACGCGACCTCGCCGACGGCATCGGTCCGGCCGCCGCGCTGCAGCGCGCGGGCTCGCCCCTGTCGCTCGGCTCCGACAGCCACGCCGTGATCGACCTCCTGGAGGAGGCACGCGCCCTGGAGCTCGACGAGCGCCTGCGCACCCGCACCCGCGGCCACTGGACGGCCGCGGCGCTGCTCCGGGCGGCCACGGCGGACGGGCACGCGGCGCTGGGCTGGTCCGGGGCCGGTGTGCTGGAGAGCGGCGCGTACGCCGACTTCACGACGATCACCCTCGACTCGGTCCGCACGGCGGGGGTCCGACCTCGCCTCGGCGCGGAGGCGGCGGTGTTCGCGGCGTCGGCGGCGGATGTGCGGGACACGGTGGTGGGTGGCCGGCACGTGGTCCGCGACGGTACGCACACCTCGGTACCGGACGTGCCGTCGGCGCTGACTTCGGCGATCACCGCGCTGAGGTCGTAGCCCCTTTGTTCCCCAGTCCCGCCCCTTCCCGAAGTCCTCGCCGGACGGGCCTCCTCAAACGCCGGAGGGGCTGAATTTCATCTGCCCAAATCCAGCCCCTCCGGCGTTTGAGGAGCGGGGTCTGGGGCGGAGCCCCAGTTCGGGAAGGGGCGGGGAGGGGAAAAGAAAAAGCGAGAGGAACCCATGAGCACCACCCTCATCACCAACATCACCAGCCTCGTAACCAACGACCCAGAACGCGGCGACGGCCCCCTGGGCCTGGTCGAGGACGCGGCAGTCGTCCTCGAAGGCGACCGCATCGCCTGGGTGGGCCAGGCCAAAGACGCCCCCGAGGCCGACCACCTGCACGACGCCGAGCACCGCTCCGCCATCCCCGGCTTCGTCGACTCCCACTCCCACCTGGTCTTCGGCGGCGACCGCACCCAGGAGTTCAACGCCCGCATGTCCGGCCGGAGTTACTCCGCCGGAGGCATCCGTACCACCGTCGCCGCGACCCGCGCGGCGAGCGACGAGGCGCTGGAGGCGAACCTCCTGCGGTACCTGCGCGAGGCGGCCCGGCAGGGCACCACGACCTTCGAGACCAAGTCGGGCTACGGACTGACCGTCGAGGACGAGGCCCGCGCGCTGCGCATCGCGAGCCGGCACACGGACGAGGTCACCTACCTGGGCGCCCACATCGTCTCCCCGGACTACGCGGACGACCCGGCCGGCTACGTGGACCTGGTCACCGGCGCGATGCTCGACGCCTGCGCGCCGCACGCCCGCTGGGTCGACGTGTTCTGCGAGAAGGGCGCCTTCGACGGGGACCAGGCCCGCGCGATCCTCACCGCGGGCGCCGCCAAGGGCCTCCTGCCGCGCGTGCACGCCAACCAGCTCTCGTACGGCCCCGGCGTGCAGCTCGCCGTGGAGCTCGACGCGGCCAGCGCCGACCACTGCACGCACCTCACGGACGCCGACGTGGACGCGCTCGCGCAGGGCCACACGGTGGCGACGCTGCTGCCGGGCGCCGAGTTCTCCACGCGTGCCGAGTGGCCCGACGCCCGCCGGATCCTCGACGCGGGCGCCACGGTCGCGCTCTCCACGGACTGCAACCCGGGCTCGTCGTTCACGTCCTCCATGCCGTTCTGTATCGCCCTGGCGGTACGCGACATGGGGATGACCCCGGACGAGGCGATCTGGGCGGCCACAGCGGGCGGTGCGCAGGCCCTGCGCCGTACCGACGTGGGCCGGGTCGTCCCCGGTGCCCGCGCCGACCTGGCGCTGCTCGACGCCCCGAGCCATGTCCACCTGGCCTACCGGCCGGGCGTCCCGCTGGTGCGTGAGGTGTGGCAGAAGGGCGTCCTGCTCGGCTGAGACAGGCCCCCGTACACGCCGAGGCGGCGGTGGCGGCAGCGCTCCACGTATCTGGAGGAGCGCCCCCGCCACCGCCGCCGCTGGCGTGCGTGTGACACGTCGTACTCGTCGTGCTCGTCGTGCTCGTCGTGCTCGTCGTACTCAGGGTGTGTCAGCCGGGTCGAGGCAGTCGGTCATTCCTCGACCGGTCATTCCTCGACTGTCAGTCCCTTGCGCAGCCGGCCCAGGGTCCGGGAGAGCAGGCGGGAGACGTGCATCTGGGAGATGCCGAGTTCCTCGCCGATCTCCGACTGCGTCAGGTTCGCCACGAAGCGCAGCGAGAGGATCTTCCGGTCGCGCGGCGGGAGTTCGGCGATCAGCGGCTTCAGGGACTCGACGTACTCGATGCCTTCGAGCCCGTGGTCCTCGTAGCCGATGCGGTCCGCGAGCGCGCCTTCGGAGTCGTCCTCCTCGGGCTGGGCGTCCAGGGAGCTGGCGGTGTACGCGTTGGACGCCGCCATGCCTTCCACGACCTCGTCGTTGCTGATGCCGAGGCGCTCGGCCAGCTCCGTCACGGTCGGGGCGCGGTCCAGCTGCTGGGCGAGCTCGTCGCCCGCCTTGGCCAGGTCGAGCCGGAGTTCCTGCAGCCGGCGCGGGACGCGCACCGACCAGCTCGTGTCGCGGAAGAAGCGCTTGATCTCGCCGACGATGGTCGGCATCGCGAAGGTCGGGAACTCGACGCCACGGCTCAGCTCGAAGCGGTCGATGGCCTTGATCAGACCGATCGTGCCGACCTGGATGATGTCCTCCATCGGCTCGCTGCGGGAGCGGAACCGGGAGGCGGCGAACTTGACCAGGGCGAGGTTGAGCTCGACGAGCGTGTTGCGTACGTACGCGTACTCGTGGGTGCCTTCCTCGAGGGAGTCGAGGCGCCCGAAGAGGGTCTTCGACAGGGCCCTTGCGTCCACCGGGCCGACTTCGGCGTAATTCGGGATCTCGGGCAGGCCCGGGAGATCCGTGAGCTCCTCCAGGGCGTCGGGGCCGGGTACGGCCTCCGTGACGTCCGTGACGTCCGAGGTTTCGGACGCTTCCTCGCGGGGAGCCGGGAGGGAGGGGAGCTCGTGTCCGAAGTGTTCCGGTGGGGGTGTCGACGTCGCGTTGCGGGTCGGCGATGCGTCGATCCGGGGTGACATGGAATCCTCCATCGTTCTCGGCATATGGCTGCCGATGCCAATACGTGCACTACGGAGTGCGGCGCCTCCAAAGCCGGCCGTGTTTGATTGCTGTCCCTAATAGGCCTACCCGCTCACCGCCGCTGCTTGCAAGTGGCTAACCTGCGGATATGTCCGTTTTCGGGGGGATGTGCGGGTACCTCGTGGCGTACGGAAGGCGTAGGCTTTCGGGGCGTCAATCACCAGCTCGAAACCTTCGGAAGAGAGACGGCATGGACCGCCAGACGGTCGGCAGCGCCCATCGGGGCCGGCTCCGGGTCGAGGTGCGTCAGGACGGCGAGAGCGCCGTCGTGACTCCGGTGGGTGAGCTTGATCACCACACCGCGGATCTCCTCCGTGAACCCTTGGAGACCTGTCTGGGCCAGGGCACCTCCCGCCTGGTCGTGGACTGCTCACGGCTGGAGTTCTGTGATTCGACCGGACTCAACGTCCTCCTGGGGGCCCGCCTCAAGGCGGAGGCCGCGGGGGGTGGCGTCCATCTGGCGGGGATGCTGCCGGTGGTGGCCAGGGTTTTCGAGATCACCGGCGCGGAGGCCGTCTTCACGGTGCATCCGACCCTCGAAGACGCCCTGGCCGACTGAGGCCCGGAGTTACAGCACAGTTGTCCCGGTGTGATCGACACGTAACCCGCATCACACGGCCCGGAGCCAATCAGTGGGTGTTCGCGCCGATCGGCCGGGCAGGAGACTGCTGGACCTGATGAATGTCGGCGGACGCAGAACCGCTGCCGCCGCCGTCGTCGTCCCGAGTACAGAGCCCGCCGCGAGCCGAGCGCCGGACCCACGTGCTCGGCCCGGCATGCTCGACCCGAAATGTTGTCCCGACAGATCGAACGGATCGCACAGATCCGGCACAGATCTCAAGAACTGGTGAATCGGTGAGGTGAAGCGCTGATGAGCACCACCCGGCCCTTCTCGCCGGGCGACCGCGGCCCTGAGCCGGGCGCCACCGGTGCGGCGGAGGAATCGGCGGGTGCGCGCACCGCGCCCCAGGCCCGCAGGCTCAGCCTCGACGGCGCCAGTGGTGTCGTACCGATGGCCCGGGACTTCACCCGGCAGGCGCTCTACGACTGGGGCTGGCTGCCCGCCGCCGGCGCCGACCAGCGCGCCGCCGCGGAGGATGTCCTCCTGGTCGTCTCCGAGCTCGTCACCAACGCCTGTCTGCACGCCGAGGGCGCCGACGAGCTGTGGGTCGCCTGCGACGGCAAGGTGCTCCGCCTGGAGGTCTCCGACCGCGGCGCGGGCCAGCCGTCGCCGCGCACCCCGCACCGGGCCGGACGGCCTGGCGGGCACGGCATGTTCATCGTGCAGCGGCTCTGCCTCGACTGGGGCGTGGTGCGGGTGCCGGGACAGTCGGGCAAGACCGTCTGGGCCGAACTGGCCGCGCCGCCCGGTTAGCAAGCAGGCCAAGGGTTACCGCAGGTTCGGAACCCGTCGTACGACCCCCTCGACAGCCCGAGATCCGGGCTGTCTTTTGTCTTCCCTCCCCAAGGCCCCGGGCGTACCTTGAGCGCCCGATCTGATGTGTCGTCAGGAACTGCCGGTGGCAGACGGGCAGTTGGAAGAGGGGAAGTCGGATGTACCGGAAACGTATGCCCGCGGTCGTCACGGCCGTGGCCCTGGCCGGCTCGGCGGTGCTCTTCGCCGCTCCCGCCGCGCACGCCGAAGTGGTGGACGTGAACTACCAGTGCAAGACGCCGATCGGCAACAAGGGCGCGGTGTCGCCCATCGACATCAAGAGCGTCGAGAGCGGCGGCGGCCACAAGCTCACCATGTCCTTCCAGAAGGGCGTCTCGTCCAGCCCGGTGGAGCTCGGCAAGGGCGCGATGAAGCCCAGCGCGCTGATCAAGCTCGGCGGTGCGGAGTCCGGGACGGTGCCCGTGAGCGGGCCCGCCAACGCCGAGGCCATCCCGGCCAACACCCCCATCAAGATCAGTGACTTGACGGGTACGTACACCCCGAAGCAGAGCGGCAAGGTCACCTTCACCGCGTCCACGCTCACCATCAAGGCGATGGGCACGACCACCACCTGTACGCCCGAGAACAACCCGAAGCCGTCCCTCACCCTCGACGTCAAGGGCTCCGGCGGCTCGCAGAGCGCGCCCTCGGGCGGCGAGGAACTCCCGCAGACCGGACCCGAGGACTCCGCGATCGCGCTCGGCACGCTCGGCGGCACGGTGCTGCTCGTCGGCGCGGCCGGCGTCCTGTGGCTGACCCGCCGCAACCAGGCGGCACGCGGCTAGCTCCGCACTCTTCCTTACGGCTGCTTACACCTACTTACGCCTACGGGTCCTGTACGCGCAGGAGGAGCTCCCCGCACCGGAGCCTTCCTCGTCCACCCCGACTCCCCTTCGTACCAAGGGTGTTCGGGCGCCGTCGGCGTCGCCCGCGCCCAGAACGCCGCCCGACCAGCGCCCCCGCATCACCCGCGCCCCGCATCACCCGCGCCCCCGCACCACGAGCGTCCCCCGTACCTGGAGCCGCCGATGCCGTCCGTTCTCCGTGCCGTCCGCCCGAACTCCGTCACCGTCCCCGCGTCGCGTGCCGTACGGGCGGTGCGTGCCGTGCGTGTTGTCCGGCGGGCCGCGGTGCTCGCGGTGGCGGGGCTCGTCGCCCTGCCCGCGCCGGGTGCGTACGCCGACACCGCGGCCGTGGACGACTGGTCGCTCGCACCCGTGGCGGGCGGTGGCAGCAGGCCCGCCGAGGACGGGCGGCCCTACTTCTACCTGGAGGGCGCGCCCGGCGCCGTCCTGGAGGACACCGTGGCGGTCACCAACCCGGGCGCCGAACCCCGGACCGTGGAACTGCGCGGCGCCGACGCCGACAACGAGGCCGACGGCGCCTTCGCGCTCAAGGACGGCGCCGCGGCGAAGGACGGCGGCGCCTGGGTGCGCCCGGCGAAACGGAAGATCACCGTGCCGCCGCGCACCCGCGCCGAGGTGCCGTTCACGGTGACGGTGCCGGACGGTGCCGTACCGGGCGACCACCCGGCGGCGCTTGTGGCGAGCGGCGCGGGCCGCAGCACCGCCGTCCGGCTGCACCTGCGGCTCAGCGGGCCCACCCTCTCCGCGCTCACCGTGGAGCGCGCCGAGATCGACGACGACTCCGGCGAGATCACGTACGACCTGGTGAACCGGGGCAACACCGTGCTCACCCCGCGACTCGCGGTGCGGGCCGACGGCCTCTTCGGCGAGGCGCTCGACCGGGCCCCGCGCACCCTGCCCGTCGAGCTGATCCCCGGCCGCCGGGTCACCCTCAGCGAACCCTGGCCGGACGCCCCGGCCTTCGACTCGGCCGACGTGCGGCTCACCGTGACGGCGGGCGGCGGCGCCCGCGACACGGCCCGCGCGTCCGTGACGTTCGTGCCGTGGGGCGCGCTCGCGGGCGGCGCGGCGGGGCTCGCGGTGCTGGCCGCCGGGGTGTGGCGGGTACGCCGACGGGGCCGCCGGGACGTACCGGACGAGGCCGAACAGCAGCAGACGGAACGCGAGTTGACGGGAGCGGCGACGTGAGCGGCAAGGCGAGCATCCGGGCACTGGTCGTCGCGCTCGCGGCGGCCGTGGCCCTGGTCCTGGGCGGAGCCCCGGCCGCGCAGGCGGCGGACGGCCCGAGCGTGAAGCTGTCCAAGACGCAGGCGGGCAAGGGCGGCAGCATCGCCGTCAGCGGCGCGGGCTGGCGGCCGAAGGCGCTCCTGATGCTGCTCGTCTGCGGCCAGGCCGCCCCCGGCACGGACCCGGTCGGCGGCACCAACGCCTGCGCCAACGCCGACGGCCGTGCCGTCACCACCGACGCCGAGGGCGCCTTCGACACCGAACTGCCCGTCGCCGAACCGCCGGTGGCCTGCCCGTGCGTGGTGCGGGTCGCCACCGTCACCGGTACGAAGGCCTTCGCGCAGGCCGCGTTCACGGTGGCCGGGCACCCGGTGAAGAAGTTGCCGAAGCAGCCGGCCGGCGGCAAGCTCGCGGTCCTCGCGTCGACCCGGCTCGAAGGCGCCGGCAACGTCCTGACCTGGTTCGGCGCCCCCGCGAGCCGCACCCTGGTGCTGACCGTGGGCAACCTCGGCTCGGCCCCCGTCAAGGACCCGGTCTTCAAGGTCGGCACCGCGCACGGCGTCTTCGCCCCGCAGTGGGAGGAGCAGCAGTGGCGCGGCACCCTCGCGCCCGGCAAGAAGGCCCAGGTCAAGCTGAACGTGCAGTTGGACGCGGGGGCGTACGGCGACTACACGGTGGCGCTGCGGTACGGCGGCAAGGTGCTCGCCGAGCAGCCCTGGGACGTGGGGCGGCCGTGGGGCGTCACCCTCTTCTGGATCCTGCTCTGCGTGGTCGTGCCCGCGGCGGTCTTCCGGATCGGTATGGCGGTCGTCGACCGGTTCCGGCCGCGGGGACGCTCGGGTGGGCGTTCCGGTGGGCGTCCGGGTGGCCACCGGGCCCGCCGCGTACGGCAGTTGACGCGCGCTCGCCTCGCCGGGGCGCGCTCCGGCGGCCGGGGCACCGCACACCCGGCCAGGGCCACGCACGCGGCCACGCACCCGGACACCAGGGCCACCACCACGACCACGGCCGCGCTGCCGTGGTTCACCCCGGACACCGCGCCGGGCGCGCAGGAAGCAGACAGAGCACCGCACCGGCTCTCCGCACCGAGTCAGGACCGACCTACGGCACCAGGGAAGGGAAACACGTGATCACTCATCGGAGAGCGAGTGCGGCCGGTATCGCGCTCATGCTCAGCGGAGCGGGGCTCGTCCTGGCCGCGAGCCCGGCGCAGGCGGCCGAGACCGCGTACAAGACCGAGTGCATCCCACCGGCGATCTCCGGCATGGACCCGGTGCACGGGACCACGAAGGTGGAGATCAAGGCACCGGCGGAGGCGAAGGTCGGCGACGAGGTCGAGGTGGTGTGGAAGACCACCCAGGCCGCGTCCAAGAACCCCGATGTCATCGACCTGCAGGAGAACACGGTCAAGCCGACCGGCACCATCAAGGTCGGCGGCGGCCAGACCGCGGACCTCGCGATGGAGGGCCCGCGGGAGAACCCGCCGATCAAGAAGAACAGCCCGATGGTGCTCTCCGACATGAAGGGCAAGCTGAAGCTGACGGCGCCCGGCGAGATCACCCTGACCCCGGACGCGTACAACATCAACGTCAGCAAGCCCATGTCGACGGACACCAAGTGCGCGCCCGAGGAGGACGTGAAGTCGGCCGCGACCATCAAGGTCACGGGCGGCGATCCTGGCGGTACGACGGGTGGGCTCCCCACCGGACTGCCGACCGGAGTGCCCACGGGCCTGCCGACCGGGCTTCCCACGGGCGGCGCGGCGGGCGGCGGTGACAGCGGCGGCTCCGACGGTGGTGCCGACACGGGCGGTTCGGACTCCGGAGGTTCGGGTTCCGGCGGCTCCTCCGGGGGCGGTGGCTCGGCGGACCTGGAGGGCAAGGAGGTCGAGATCCCGTACAAGTGCAAGACGCCCATCGGCGACAAGGAAGCGACCTCGCCGGTGCAGATCAACGCCAAGAAGTCGGGCGGGAACTTCGACCTCACCGTGAAGTTCAAGAAGTCCGTGATGGACTCGCCCGCCGACATCCCGGCCGACTCGGTGAAGCCGTCGATGCTGGTCAAGCTGGGCGGCGCGGACAAGGGCACGGTCCCGGTGGAGGGCCCCACGAACAAGGAGCCCATCAAGTCGGGCGACCCGATCGAGATCCCCGACCTGACGGGTACGTACAAGCCGGGCGCGGACGGCAAGTCCACGCTGTCGCCGGGCGTCCTGACGGTGAAGGCGCTGGGTACGACCACCACGTGCACCCCCGCCAAGACGGAGGTCTCTCTCGAGGTGGACACCGCCGCGCAGCCGGGCGGCGCGGCCGGTGGTTCGGCGGGCGGTTCGGCGGGCGGTGCGGCCGGGTCCTCCGGCGGCGGCCTCGCGGAGACCGGCGCGGACGACAACGGCGCCCTGCGCGCGCTCGGCCTGGTCGCCGGCACGGTGATCCTGCTCGGCGGCGCGGTGTTCACGTTCATGCCGCGACACCGCAGGAGCTGACGGACCGTCTCCTTGAGCGGGCCCTGAGGACAGACCTCGGGCCCGCTCAAGCACCGGTCAGGCCTGGCCGCTCAGGCACCGGTCAGGCCGGGCCGCCCGCACAAGCACAGGCTCGACGACCGCTCAGAGCCGGGCCCGCAGCCAGCGCAGCACCGCTCTCCGCACCCCGCGGTCGTCGAGCAGCTTCGCCCCGTGCGCGGCGCCCGGGACCACCCGCACCTGGGTGCGCGAACTCCCCGCCACCCGCTGGGCGGTGGCGAGGTCACGGGAGTGCGCGGCCGGTACGAAGTCGTGGGCGGAGTGGACCAGGTACATCGGCGGGTCCTCCGCCCCGGAGGCGTGCGTACGGGCCGCCATGTCCGCCCAGCGTTCCCAGCAGAGCCGGCCGTCCCGCGCGGGATCGCAGTCCGCGAGCCGACGGGCCTCGCGGCGCAGCCGGCGCCGGTCGCGGCCGGCGTCGTCCCGGGCCCCGTCGACCCAGGCGCGGTACGGCGTGGCCACCGGGGAGAGGCTGACGACTCCGCGTACGCGGGCCGCGCCCGCGCCGTAGCTCCCGGCGACCGTGGCGATCTGGCCGCCCGCGGAGGAGCCGAGGAGCAGCGGGCGCTGACCGCCGTGCCGGGCGGTGACCCAGCGCAGCGCGGCGAGGGCGTCCTCGCGCTGGGCGTTCCAGTGGGCGTCGGAGTTGAGCCGGTAGTCGGTGTCGTAGACGGTGAAGCCCTGGTCGGCGAACCAGCGGGCCCAGTCGCTCCAGTTGGTGTCGTCGGCCCAGAAGCCGCCGTGCAGGATCACGAGGGCGGGGCCCTTCGTGCCGTACACCGTCATGTTCTGGCGGGCGTGCTGGCCGTAGGCGTAGCCCTTTACCACGGGGCCGGGTGCGGCCTCGACCGCGACGGGACTCCCGGACAGCAGCGCCCCGGAGGCGAGGAGGGCGATCAAGGCACGGCGCATGGCCAGATGGTGCCCCTCGGCCGGGTGGTATTAGGCCAGAAACGGCGGAGGGCCACCGCACCGAGTGGTGCGATGGCCCTCCGTTCGACCCAGCGGGGCCGGGAGTTCGAACCGCCGAATCCGCCGGATCGAGTGAACCGCTACGTCAGTGGACGTTGCCCATCAGGCCGATGATCTTCTTCCGGTAGGCGAAGATCCCGAGACCGGCGAGGCAGGCCACGGCCGCTTCTCCGGCCACCACGGGCCAGGTGTTGAGGTCGACGCCACCGATGGACAGGAGGCTCATCACGGAGTCACCGGCGGTGACGGCGAGGAACCAGACACCCATCATCTGCGAGGCGTACTTGGCCGGGGCCAGCTTCGTGGTCACGGAGAGGCCGACCGGGGAGAGGCAGAGCTCACCGATGGTCTGCGCCAGGTAGATGGTGACCAGCCACATCGGGCTGACCTTGGTGCCGTCGCCGGCCATCAGCATCGGCACGACGAAGATGAAGAACGAGACGCCGATGAGCCACAGGGCCATGGCGAACTTGACCGTGGTGCTGGGCTCCTGGTTCTTACGGGCCAGCCACAGCCACACCCAGGCGAGGACCGGGGCGATGGCCATCACGAACAGCGGGTTCAGGGACTGGAACCAGGTGGCCGGGAAGTCGATGCCGAAGACCGAGCCGGTGGTCGAGCCCGAACCGAAGACGGAGAGCGTGGAGCCCGCCTGGTCGAAGATCATCCAGAAGATCGCGGCGACCGCGAAGAACCAGATGTAGCCGCTCATCTTGGACTGCTCGGTGTTGGTCAGGTCCTTGTCGCGCTTGATGCGGACGAGGACGGCGACCGGGATGATCAGGCCGATCAGGGCGAGCGGGACCAGGGCCCAGTTCAGGGTGAACAGACCGGCCGCCACGATGGCGCCGTACGCGACGGCGGCGACGATGACCGTGAGCAGCGACTTGACCAGGACCGACTTGCGCTCGGCCGGGGCCAGCGGGTTCGGGATCTCGCTGCTGCGCGGGTTGAGGTGCTTGGTGCCGAGCAGGAACTGGACCAGGCCGAGGGCCATGCCGATGCCGGCGAGCGCGAAGCCGAAGTGCCAGTTGACGGTCTCGCCGACGGTGCCGATGACCAGCGGCGCGATGAAGGCACCGATGTTGATCGACATGTAGAAGACGGTGAAGCCGCCGTCCCGGCGCGGGTCGTCCGGGCCGTCGTAGAGCTGGCCGACCATCGTCGAGATGTTGGCCTTCAGCAGACCGGAACCGGCCGCGACGAGTGCCATACCGATGAAGAACATCGCCTGGCCGGGCAGCGCGAGCGTGAGGTGACCGGCGATGATCACGACGCTGGCGATGGTGACGGTCTTGCGCGGGCCCCAGACCCGGTCGCCGAACCAGCCGCCGGGCATGGCGAGCAGGTAGACCATCGCCAGGTACACGCCGTAGATGGCCGTCGCCGTGGCCATCGTCATGGCGAGGCCGCCGCCGTGGATGCCTTCCTTGGTGCCGTCGGCACCACCCGAGATCAGGTAGTACACGAGGAGTGCCCTCATGCCGTAGAAGCTGAAGCGCTCCCACATCTCGGTCATGAAGAGGGTGGCCAGGCCGCGGGGGTGGCCGAAGAAGGTCTTTCCGGTGCCGGGTGCGGTACCGGCCGAGTCCTTCGTCAGGCTGGACGCCATGGGTGTTCCTTCTACGCTCGGGGAAGCGCCGCGCAAGCGCACGCGCGCCCGGGTGGGGGGCGGCCGGCACCGCGGCGTCGCGCTCGGGATACCGGCCCACAGGTCAATCACTCGCTCAGGACCGGGAATCCGGTCCGCGTGCACAAGGCCCTCAAGTGGAGACAGAACTCCAGAAGTTCCTCAATGTACGCATCAGCGTCGACACTCCATTACGGCACCTTAAAGCGGGTTATGGAAGGTCTTGAGAGATGGATCACAGGGATCCACGGAACCACGCCAACGGTTTCGAAGGTATCCCACCGGCTTTCCATACGGAGCCACTGCGCGGAAAGAATTGCGTTCGTTATGCGGACGCGAAGTGCTGCCCAGCGGTCGTCGGTGAACCACCGGATCCGCCCAAGTAAGCGCTGTTCAGCGGACTACCATCACTCCCATGACCCGTGTACTGCTCGCCGAGGACGACGCATCCATCTCGGAGCCGCTGGCCCGCGCTCTGCGCCGGGAGGGGTACGAGGTGGAGGTGCGCGAGGACGGGCCGTCGGCTCTCGACGCAGGACTCCAGAGCGGGGTCGGCGGCATCGACCTCGTGGTGCTCGACCTCGGCCTGCCCGGCATGGACGGCCTCGAAGTGGCCCGGCGGCTGCGCGCCGAGGGCCACACCATCCCCATCCTGATCCTCACCGCGCGCGCGGACGAGGTGGACACGGTGGTCGGCCTGGACGCCGGCGCCGACGACTACGTGACGAAGCCGTTCCGCCTCGCCGAACTGCTCGCCCGGGTACGCGCCCTGCTCCGCCGCGGCGCCACCGAGCCGGCCCAGGCCCCCGCCACCCACGGCGTCCGCATCGACGTGGAGTCGCACCGCGCCTGGATGGGCGAGGAGGAGCTCCAGCTCACCGCGAAGGAGTTCGACCTCCTGCGGGTCCTGGTCCGCGACGCGGGCCGGGTCGTCACCCGCGACCAGCTGATGCGCGAGGTCTGGGACACCACGTGGTGGTCCTCGACGAAGACCCTGGACATGCACATCTCCTGGCTCCGCAAGAAGCTGGGCGACGACGCGGCGAATCCGAGGTACATCGCGACGGTGCGGGGCGTGGGGTTCCGCTTCGAGAAGAGTTAGGTCTCCCTGTCCGTCTCGGCGCATGATCGGCGAGCCAAATCCAGCCTGTCCTGGGGGAACCTCCCAGCGGTAGCTGGGGGAGCTTGAGGACGAGCCCGAAGGGCGATCGACGGCGCCCAAGTCAAGGGCAACAAGCACGCCAAGCAAGACCACGCAGCACCCCCGGAGGAACCCGTGAGACGGCGACTGATCAACTCAACCCTCGCCGTCGTCCTCGTGGTCATCGCCGTCTTCGGGGTCTCCCTGGTGATCGTCGAGACACGGACCATCACCAGCAGCGCCCAGGAGCGCGTGGAGTCCGAGGCCGGCCGGCTCGTAGCCATCGTCGACAGCCGGCTGATGGGCGCCGACCGGATCACCGAGGGCATCCTGCGGGACCAGGTCGGCACCGAGCGGTACGCCCGTATCGACATCCCCGACCGCGCCCCGCTGGAGATCGGCACCAAGCCCGACGGCGATGTCATCCAGGCGACGGCCAAGGGCGAGCAGGGCGAGACCGTCACCGTCGAGGAGCCGCGCTCCACCGTGACCGGCGAGGTCGGCCGCACCCTGCTCATGATCGGCCTGGTCGCGCTGCTCGCCGTGGTCGCCGCCGTACTCCTCGCCGTACGCCAGGCCAACCGCCTCACGTCCCCGCTGACCGACCTCGCGCAGACCGCCGAGCGGCTCGGCTCGGGCGACCCGCGCCCGCGGCACAAGCGGTACGGGGTGGCGGAGCTCGACCGGGTCGCGGACGTGCTCGACGGCTCGGCCGAGCGGATCGCGCGGATGCTGACCGCGGAGCGGCGGCTCGCCGCGGACGCCTCGCACCAGCTGCGCACCCCGCTTACCGCGCTGTCGATGCGCCTTGAGGAGATCACGCTCACCGACGACCCGGACACGGTCAAGGAGGAGGCGACGATCGCGCTCGCGCAGGTCGAGCGGCTCACGGACGTGGTGGAGCGGCTGCTGACCAACTCCCGTGACCCGCGCACCGGTTCCGCCGTCACCTTCGACCTGGACGAGGTGGTCAAGCAACAGGTCGCCGAGTGGCTGCCCGCCTACCGCAGCGCGGGCCGGGCCCTGGTCCGCTCGGGCAAGCAGCACCTGAAGGCGGTGGGTACGCCCGGCGCCGTGGCCCAGGTGCTCGCCGCGCTGATCGAGAACTCGCTGATGCACGGCGGCGGCACCGTCGCCCTGCGCACCCGAGTCACCGGCAACCAGGTGGTGATCGAGGTGACCGACGAGGGCCCCGGAGTGCCGCCGGAGCTCGGCGCGCGGATCTTCGAGCGGACCATCAGCGGCCGCAACTCCACCGGCATCGGCCTCGCCGTCGCCCGTGACCTGGCGGAGGCGGACGGCGGCCGTCTGGAGATGCTCCAGCAAAAGCCGCCGGTCTTCGGCCTGTTCCTGTCCCGCACCCGCCCCCAGGACGCCACGGAGCACGAGCCGACGGTCAGGTGAGGAGGGTCACCGCTGTGGCGTGCGCTGCTCCCGCGGCTCCGCCGCCGAAGCCTCCAGGAACGATTCGGCATCGGCCACGGTCTCGCGCGCGGGCAGCGCCTTGAACACCCAACTGCGGTACGACCAGAAGCGGAACAGGGTCGCGATGCCGATGCCGAGGAACTTGAAGATGTTGCTCTGCAACTGGCTGTCCCAGCCGAATCCGTACGTCGCCGCGTAGAGCACGCCGTTCTCGATCACCAGGCCGACGGCGGAGAACAGCAGGAACAGCGTCATCTCCTTGGTGCGCCCGCTCTTGTCGCGGTCCCGGTACGTGAAGTAGCGGAAGCCCACGTAGTTGCAGCAGATCGCGACGGCCGTGGCGATGATCGAGGCACGCACCACGGGGATCTCGGTGGTGTGCCGCACCAGGTTGAACACGGCGAGGTTGACCAGCGTGCCGATCCCGCCCACCGCGCCGAACTTGGCGATCTCGCGGATGAACTGGTCCAGTTGCACGCGTAGTGCGCCCCGCTCACTCATGGTGATCGTTCGCCCCGTCCGTTCGGTGGTCGGCCTCTCGGATAACCCAGTCATGCTAACCAGCGGTCAGCACCGGTGCCGGGGGCTGTGGAAAGCGGCAACGGGGCCGGTGACGCGCGTAGCCCTTGGGGTGCGGGCGATGCGGGCGCTCGGCGCTGTGACATGTGACGCAGGACTCGTGGGTCTGTACGTATCCCAGGGCCCCTTACCCTGGAGGATGTGACGTTCCCGGTAGTCGGCATGGTCGGCGGTGGGCAGCTCGCGCGTATGACGCACGAGGCAGGCATCCCGCTCGGCATCAAGTTCAAGCTCCTCAGTGACACTCCCCAGGATTCCGCGGCCCAGGTCGTGAGCGATGTCGTCATCGGCGACTATCGCGACCTGGACACGCTGCGTGAGTTCGCCCGCGGTTGTGACGTGATCACCTTCGATCACGAGCACGTACCGACGGAGCATCTGCGCGCCCTGGAGGCGGACGGCATTCCCGTACGCCCCGGGCCCGATGCTCTCGTGCACGCCCAGGACAAGGGCGTGATGCGGGCGAGGCTCGACGCGCTCGGCGCCCCGTGTCCGCGCCATCGCCTTGTGACGGACCCCGACGATGTCGTGGCCTTCGCGGACGAGGGCGACGGCTTCCCGGTCATCCTCAAGACGGTGCGCGGCGGGTACGACGGCAAGGGCGTGTGGTTCGTGCGCTCGGCCGCCGACGCCGCCGACCCCTTCAAGGCGGGCGTTCCGGTCCTCGCCGAGGAGAAGGTCGAGTTCGTACGGGAGCTGGCGGCCAACGTCGTCCGCTCGCCGCACGGCCAGGCCGTGGCGTACCCGGTGGTGGAGTCCCAGCAGGTCGACGGGGTCTGCGACACGGTGATCGCACCCGCGCCCGATCTGTCGGAGGAGCTCGCGGGCCGCGCCCAGGAGCTGGCCCTGCGGATCGCCAAGGAGCTCGACGTGGTGGGCCACCTCGCGGTGGAACTCTTCGAGACCCCCGACGGTCGCATCCTCGTCAACGAACTCGCGATGCGCCCGCACAACTCCGGGCACTGGACCCAGGACGGCGCGATCACCTCGCAGTTCGCCAACCATGTGCGCGCGGTCCTCGACCTGCCGCTCGGCGACCCGCGCCCGCGCGCCAAGTGGACGGTCATGGCGAACGTCCTCGGCGGCGACTACCCGGACATGTACCAGGCGTACCTGCACTGCATGGCCCGGGACCCGGAGCTCAAGATCCACATGTACGGCAAGGACGTGAAGCCGGGCCGCAAGGTGGGCCACGTCAACACCTACGGCGACGACCTGGACGACGTGCTGGAGCGCGCCCGTCACGCAGCCGGTTACCTCAGAGGAACGATCACCGAATGAGCACGTCCACGGTCCCGCCCGTCGTCGGCATCGTCATGGGCTCCGACTCCGACTGGCCGGTCATGGAGAACGCCGCGAAGGCCCTCGACGAGTTCGAGATCCCCTACGAGGTCGACGTCGTCTCCGCGCACCGCATGCCGCGCGAGATGATCGCGTACGGCGAGCAGGCCGCCGACCGCGGCCTCAAGGCGATCATCGCGGGCGCCGGGGGAGCGGCCCATCTCCCGGGCATGCTCGCCTCGGTGACGCCGCTGCCGGTGATCGGTGTGCCCGTACCGCTCAAGTACCTGGACGGTATGGACTCGTTGCTCTCCATCGTGCAGATGCCCGCGGGCGTCCCGGTGGCCACGGTGTCGGTGGCGGGCGCGCGCAACGCGGGCCTGCTCGCGGCCCGCATGCTCGCCGCCCACGACCCCGAACTGCTCGCCCGCATGCGGGAGTTCCAGCAGGAGCTCAACGAACAGGCGACGGAGAAGGGCAAGCGACTGCGGGCGAAGGTCGAGGGCGCGGCTTCGGGGTTCGGTTTCTAAATTCAGTCCCGCGGCAAACCCAGCCCCGGTCCGGAAATTTCAGCCCCTCCGGCGTTTGAGGAGCGGGGGTCCGGGGGCTGGCCCC
>NZ_JAAAHS010000640.1 GCF_009908195.1 Streptomyces boluensis
GGCCAGGGGTTCACGGGCCAGGGGTTCGCGGGCCGTGGGTTCAGAGCACCGCGGGCCCCCGTACCGCGGCGAACTCGTCGACGAGGAGCTGCCGCCGCGCGGCCGGGACCGCGCCGGTGAACGGCCCGAACACCGGGGTGCTGTCGCCGGGTTCGGCGTCGAGGGCGTCGCGCACCGCGGCCAGTACGTCCTTGAAGTAGGAGAAGACCACCGTCTTCTGCCCGTTCTCGTCGGCCTCGCGGACGATCTCCCGGAGCCGTTCGAGCTTCGCCGACTTCTCCGGGCGCGCGTACGCCACCCTGCGCATCGCCATCTCCCGCCCGGCCACCAGCATCCGCAGCCGCCCGGCGGCGGGGCGCGCGTCGGTCAGCAACGGGCCGAGCCGGGCTGGGAGTTGGGCGGCCGTGTCGACGGCGCGCCGGGCATCAGGGCCGGCCTCGACCAGTACGTGCAGGGCTGTGACGAGTGCGGTGGTGCGCGGCTCGGGCGGGCCGGTCGACGTCGATATGGGCGGCGACGGTCTCGTGCGCGGCCTCGGAGAGCCGGGCGGCCGCGGCGAGGAGGTGCTCGACGGTGCGCTGTCCTACGCCGGGGAGTTGCCGCAGCCGGTACGGGCCCGCGTCGATGACCTGGCCGACGGTGCGGAACCCGCCGTTCTCGACGCTGCCGAGGCGCAGCCGTCCGGCGGTGACCTCCTGGAGCCGGGCCACGGGGATCGCGTGGAGTTCCCGTGCCACCTCCGCGTCGTGGATCGGCTTCAGCGCCGCGCGGACCGCGTCGACGGCCCTGTCGTGGTCGCCGGTCAGCGACCGCGCCGCCGCGTCGAGCCGCGCCGCCCGCGCGATCAGATCCCGCTCAACACGCCCCACGTGCCCTGCCCCTCTCCCGCTGTCGGGGCATCCTCGCACCGCGCCGACGGGTCAGTTCACGTCACGTCATCGGCGGCTTCGTCAGTGGGTTCGTCAGCGGGTTCGTCAGTGGGCTCCTCGGCCGGTGCCGCCATCGCGCGCTCGCGGCGTCCCACCACGGCCGCGGCCGCGACGGCGCTCGCCGCGAAGGCGAGGCCCAGCATGACCGGGCGGTCGAGGCGGTGCCTGGTGAAGTGGTCGACGGAGTACCGGCCGGGCCCGGAGAGTCCCAGGCCCGCGGCGACGAAGCCGAGGTACGCCGGGTACTCGTAGCCGCCCTGCATGGCGAAGAACCCGGACTTGCTGTGCACCGCGACCGCGCCCGACATCGCGCCGGCCGCCGCGGCGCCCGCGGCCGGGGTGGCCGCGCCGAGCGCGAGCAGAACGCCACCGCCCGCCTCACCGAGCCCCGCGGCCAGCGCGCTCTGCCTGCCGGGGCGGAACCCCATGGCCTCCATCGCCTGCGCCGTACCGTCGAGACCGCCGCCGCCGAACCAGCCGAAGAGTTTCTGCGAGCCGTGCGCGACGAGTACGGCGCCCGTGCCGAGACGAATGGCGAGCAGGCCGAGATCCTTACGGTTGAGGCACCCCATGGCGTGGTCCTTACGCAGGCAGAAGAGGACGTTCCCCCTCCTCAGTGTTGGCCGGGGGCGCGCTGCCCGCTACTCGGCCGGATCCTCGTCCGACCGCCGCGCGGCCTCGTGCACGGCCCGCTCGACCTCGTCCGCGTCCCGCCCGCTCGCCTGCGCGTGCCGGGTGATCGCCGCCCGTACCTCGTCGGCGGCCCGCCGCCAGCGCTCCCGCTGCGTCGCGTACGCGGCACCGGTCAGGCCCGCGAGCTTCGCGCGCTCCTCCTCGGCGGAACGTTCCAGTTTGACCAGTTCATCGGAGATGTCAGCCACATACGGATCGTAGGCCCAAACGGCGTCTTCGGCCCCGGCACGGCTGGGTGACCCGTGCCGGACCCGGCGCGCCCCAGGCCCCGCTACAGCCTTCACAGGGTCATGAACCCCAGTACGCCGGGCAGCAGTTGGGCGACGCAGGCCGCGCTGAGGCCCATGATCAGGCCGACCAGATGGACGGTGCGGCGGCGGGACACATCGCCGTGCTGCGCCTCGCGGACCAGGCCGACCAGGGCCACCGCGGCCGCGACCGACCCGGCCGTGGTGGCGTCGAACCAGTTCACGCCGAGCATCGCGAGGGCGGCCGCGCCCACGACGAGGCTGCCCACAGCGTGTATCCACGGTGCGGCGCTGCCGCTGCGTACCTGTGTCACCGGTCCCCCTCGGCCCCCGCGGGCCCTCTGTCCGGCGCGACACCCTAGCGGACGGCGCGGGAGAGGTACGGGGAGGGGCCGAGGGGCGCCCGGGG
>NZ_JAAAHS010000641.1 GCF_009908195.1 Streptomyces boluensis
GGGGGTGGGTCGGGTGATGCGTGCGTACAAGTTCCTCATGCGGCCCACCGTGGGCCAGGCCGCCGCGTTGGGCGCGATGTTGGCCGATCACTGCTCGCTCTATAACGGTGCTTTGCAGGAACGCCGTGACGCTTACCGGCACGCCTCTAGGACGAGCGTGAAGTACGGGCAGCAGTCCGCGCAGCTCAAGGAGATCCGGGCGTTCGACCCGGAACGTCAGGGCCGTTGGTCGTTCTCGTCCCAGCAGGCCACGCTTCGCCGTCTCGACAAGGCGTTTCAGGCGTTCTTCCGGCGGGTCAAGTCCGGTCAGGCGCCGGGTTATCCGCGCTTCCGGGGCGTGAACTGGTTCGACACGGTGGACTTCCCCAAGAACGGTGACGGCTGCCGCTGGGACTCGACCCCGCACGACCCCGTCACCCGCGTCCGTCTCCAAGGGGTCGGACACGTCAAGGTCAACCAGCACCGGCCGGTTGTCGGCAGGGTCAAGACTGTCTCGGTCAAGCGTGAGGGCAAGCGCTGGTACGTGGTCCTGACGGCTGAGCAGGAGCGGCCCGAGCCGCTGCCCGCGACGGGCAGCGTGGTCGGCATCGACCTGGGCATAGCGTCGTTCCTCACCACCTCCGACGGTGAGCACGTGCCCAGCCCGCGCCACGGCCGGAAGGCCGCCGCGAAGCTCGAAGCCGCGCAGCAGGCGCTGTCCCGCTTCCCCCGTGTGCGCCGGGACAAGCGAACAGCCAATCATCAGCGTGCCGTCGTCAGGGTTGCCGATCTGCATCGCACGGTGCGTCGCCAGCGGCTCGACCACGCGCACAAGACCGCCCTTGATCTGGTCCGTACGCACGATTTCATCGCGCACGAGGACCTCAAGATCCGCAACATGAGCAAGGCTCCCGCGCCGAAGCCGGACCCCGAACAGCCTGGCACCTTTCTGCCCAACGGGGCCGCCGCGAAGGCCGGGCTCAATAGGTCGATCAATGATGCCGGTTGGGGGGTGTTCCTGACGATCCTGTACGCCAAGGCTGAGAGCGCCGGACGGGAAGTGATCGCTGTGGACCCTCGCAACACCTCCCGGACCTGCCCCGAATGCGGGCACGTCAGCGCGGAGAACCGGCCCACACAGGAGAAGTTCCACTGCGTCTCGTGCGGTCATACCGCGCACGCGGACACGGTGGGCGCACTCAACGTTCTACGGGCCGGGCTGGTCCGTCGCGACGCCAACCCGGCGTAGCGAGAAGCCCTCTCCTTCAGGAGGGGGAGGAGTCACGGCATGGGGCTTCACGAGGCTCAACTCCTCGTGGCTGAGCGCTTTCGCCAACTCGGCGCGCGTGTCGCCCGTACCCCCGAAAGTCCTCTCGACGTGGACTCGTTGGCCGCGCGTGCCGCCGACTGTCCCGGTCGGGTCGTCGAGGTCGTCGCGGAGTGGGACGGCGACACCGTGCATGACTGGTTCGTGGACCTGCTGGTGCGTACCGCCGATCCGGCCGGGGAACATCGACTGGCCACGGTGTACCGGCACTTGGCGACACGGCACCTCGGCGCGGAGGCCACCCCCGGTGCGGCAGGCGCGTCGCACCCGTCCGCCGTGGTCGCCGAACGGTGCGGCACCGCGCTTGCCGCGCGCCTCTCGGTGCCGTTCCGCTTCGCCGTCTGGTAGCGGTCACCGCGACCGCTCACCCCGCCCCGCGCCCGCGCTCACGCGGTGGACGCCGGGGCCTTCGTGAGGCCCCGGCCCGTCGCCCGCGCGGCCCCGCGCGCTAGGGAGACACTCCCTAAGCTCCCTGCCGTACCCCCTGCTCCACTGCCAACTCCGCGACGAGTTGGAACAGGCGCCGTTCGTTGCCGACGAGGCCCGCTGCCGCGAGGGCGTGGTCCGTCTCGGCCAGGGGCTCGTGGAGCAGGCGTGGGGCGCCGTCCGGGTGCGCGGTGTCGTCGAGGGCGGCGCGCACGCCCTTCGTGAGCCTCACGTACGCCTGGACTGCCGCCAGTTCAAGGTCCGTCATCGTCCGTCTCCTCCTCAAGGCATCGGACCCACCAGTCTTGCGCGTGCCACTGACAACGGCCGGAACGCGGGCGCCGGAGCGGCGCGTGGGGCCGACTCAACTCCCGACCTTCCCGGACCTCTTGAGTGGTAGTAAAGTTTCCTAACAGAATTCCTCCCGGACTATTGACGTGGACATGCGGTCTCGCCAGGATTCCTCCCGACGGCTCCCCCCACGCCGACCGAGGAGACCCCCATGTCGCGCAGCCGCACCC
>NZ_JAAAHS010000642.1 GCF_009908195.1 Streptomyces boluensis
GGCCCCTCCACCGGCCGGATGGAGATCACCTCGGTACCGGGCCGGACGCGGTCCAGTACACCGAAGGTCTCGGCGTAGTTCTCCAGGTAGCGTTGCGTGTCCACCGCGCTGGCGAAGTGCAAGCGGTTGGGCAGGTCCGCGAACTCGAAGATGCGGAGCGCGGACTGGTTGGCCAGCCCGTCGTAGCAGCCCTCTGCTGACCAGATCCCGCCGACCTGCTGGTACTTGTCGAAGACCGTGACGTCGAAGCCGTTCTCCAGCAGCACCTTGGCGGTGACGATTCCCCCGGGGCCGGCCCCGACCACACACGCTCTCATCAGCTGTCACTCCCCATGGCGATCGCCGTGTCCAGCTCGCTCATCATCCCGGTTGCGGACCTCCATGCCCAGGGCGCCCTCCGGTACCTGAGGCATCAGAAGCTGAACGAGCACGGCCACACCCCAGGACACGACGTACGCGGTCAACGCCCACAGACGGAGACGACCGCGCGCATCACGGTGCGTCAGAAACCGGGAACACCGAGTCCAGTTGGCCCTGCAGCAGCCGGCGACGCCCGGAGACCTCGACCCCTGCGTCGCTTTGCCACCCAATCCAGTCGATGCAGGTCAGCGCCGTCCAGCCGATTGCCTTCGCTGTCAACGGACAACGGCCTCGGGAGGCACTCACCACGCCCGGATCTCGATGTCGATGAGAACGGGAGGCGCTCTCCGGCACTCGGCAATGGCGCGATGGCGACCACCACCTGCGCCCGTAGCCAGCGCTTTTGTCCCGAGCTCCGGACAAGCGGCACACGGCGTCTTGCCGGTCGGCACCGAGCTGCTGTCCGAAGCCGTCGATATTCGACGCGGACAGCGCCTCCCGAACTGCCCGAGAAGCGCTGCTCTTCGTCATCGACAGAGCCAATCTCGCTGGGTGCTTTACTGGGCGGCATTGCCATCAATGGCCTACCTCCTCGACTGGTGCCCTGGGTCGGTGCTGGCCTTCTTATCCTCGCTGTAGTTCCTGTCACCGCAGCACGGAAGACCCTGGTGGGTTCCAAATAGTCCGCTGCATCGCAGCGGACATCGGCCCATGCTTTCGGCGTCGCGCCATGACGGCTTCTTGGGCCACGCGCGGATCCAATGAACGTGGTTGGCGCGCTCCGCCACTGCACGGATCGCGGCCTCAACTCCTGCTCGGTCATAGGCGTTCCAGGCCGAGCCGGCCGAGGCGGGAGCGTATCGCGGAGGGCTGCCGCCCGAACTCGGCGGCCAGAACCTCGAAGTCGCGCTGACCCGCTCGGTACAGGGCGAGAAGCTTCTCCTCGTCCGCTGAGCTCCACGGTCTGCCGAAGTTCGGGTAGCGGGCCCGGAGTTGAGTGATGACTGGCGTCAACGGCCTTACGCGAAGGTGTTGTTGATCAGCAAGGACACGGTGTCGGAGCCCGTGTTGACGATCGTGAGGTCCATCGCTCCGTCCCCGTTGAAGTCACCGGATCCCACCGAACGGGGCGTTGCCGGTGGTGTGATCGGCCTTGGTGCCGAAGGCGCCGTCCCCGACACCGTGCAGCACCGACAGCGAGTTGCTACCGCCGTTGGACACGGCGACGTTCGAGGTTCCCGTCCGCGTCGAGGTCGCTGACGCTCACCGAGTACGGGGTGCTGCCCGCGGCGTACTCGGTGTGCGTGGGGAAGGTGCCGTCGCCGGCGCCGAGGAGCACGGAGACGGAGTCCTCGCCGACGGCGGAGGTGACGAGGTCGAGGTCACCGTCCTCGTTGAAGTCGGCTGCCTCGACCTTACTGCAGGCTCGCCCACCCCGACGCCCAACCCGAAAGGCCGTGAACGGGGCCGAACTGGATCGTCAATGGCATTCGCCCCTTCCGCGTCACTGAGCCCTCTCCAACCTGCCCTGCTGGTCCGGTAGTTGGCGTGACAGATGAGTGAAGCCATTGGTAGACGGGTTCACGACGACCGGCAGCGGCGGGTGCGCGGTCGCGAGCGGGCACTCCATGTTCATGTCCGGGCACTCGCCGGGCATCGGGGCGACCACTTGTGCGGTCTGCTCCGACTGCGCCTGTGCGGGCTGTTCCGTCTCTGCGTGGCCCGCCTCGGCGCTCATGGCAGCGCCCGCCGTGCCAGGCATGGGCATGGTGCTGTGCCCGGGGCTCCACATCAGGTAGGCGCAGGCCAGCAGCGCACCGACCACGACGGCGGCGAGCGCGGGGCGGGGGCGCCGGGCGGGGCGGACAGGCATGCCGGCGGTGCTAC
>NZ_JAAAHS010000643.1 GCF_009908195.1 Streptomyces boluensis
GCTGGGCGGGGCCCGGCTGCGGTGGATAGCCGTACGCGGGCGGCTGCGCGGGGTGCGGTACGAACGCGCCGGCCGGGGGCAGGGCGCTGAAGTGCCGGATCTCCGCGAAGAGGTAGTAGGCGACGGCCGTGAACGCGCCGCCGAGGAGGCCGAAGAGACCGAGGTTTTCCTGCACGGAGTCCAGGTTCTCGGTGGGTTCGGCGCCGATCAGCATCAGGGACACGATGATGACCAGGCCCGAGGTGGCGCACAGCATCCAGTCGCGCACCGTGCGCGTGACGATCGCGAGGCGGAGCAGCGGCACCCAGGCGAGGAAGCCGCAGGAGAACAGCGCGAGCATCACGAAGATCACGCGCAGCACGACGAGCTGCGCGGACGAGGGGCGCTGTGGCGGCGGTGCATAGCCGTGGCCGTGCATGGGGGCTGCTCCTGGGAAACCGAACGGGCGTGTGCAGGGTCGAGAGTAGCCCCCGAAGCCGACAGCCGGACCAGAGTTGGTCGTCCGGAATGATCCGAGCCGGACCGGAGCCTGTCGGTCCGGAACGCTTCCGGAAGGCTTACGCAACGCATCCGGAACGCATCCGGAACGCTCAAACGCTGTGCCGCACCCACACGTTCGGCTCGACATACACCGCGTATCCCTGGTCCGGTACGCAGTGCACGGGCACCAGCGCCTTGGGTACCGCCACGTCGCCGGGCCGGTCGAAGGGCAGGCCGGTCCAGGTGCGCCACTGTTCGAGGGAGCCGGACACGGTCATGGAGGCGGGCGCGACGGAGTCGATGACGCCGCCGACGCGGGCGTGCACGCGCAGCCACGGGTCGTGCGGAAGGCCGTCGGGGCGCACCCGGCGGGCGTACTCCTCGATGGGGGTGTGCGGTTCGAGGTGCTTGGCGCTCGGCCGCACCGGCGCGACGAGCCGGTGGATGCCGTGCGCGCGGACGTTCTCCCGCATCGCGCCGAGCATGCGGTACGAGAGTCCTGTGCCCTGGACGCGCGGGTCGACGGTGATCTCGATGGCGCTCACGGTGTCGGCGGCGGCGCCGCGCCTGAGGTCGGAGAACGCCCACATCAGCACCCGGTCCCAGCCGCCTTCGGGCAGGGTGCCGCGCCCTTCGGTGTCGAGCGCGAAGGGCACGCCGATCGCCCGTGCGACCACCTCGCCCTGGCTGTCGGTGGCCACCAGGACGTGGTCGGGCAGCTCGGCGATGATCCGCCCCCACAGGATCCAGCCGACCGGGTCCTCGGTGACGAACACCGGCCAGGCGTCGCCCAACGCCCAGATGCGGTCGGTCAGTTCGGGCCGCTCGGCGAGCGTGGTGACCGTCACATCGGTGGCGGTGGTGGGGGCGTTCGTCGCGTTCATGCGCGCACGGTATCCGCCGGGTCTTCGGCGCCGAAACGGATTTCCGGCGCCCCGGACGCCCGGCCCGGCTCCCCGGTCAGCCGACGTGCGTGACGGTGTCGCCAAGGGTCACCGGGCCGGGTGCGACCACCTCCGCGTACACCCCGAAGCACATGGAGCGGGTGGCGGTGAGGGTTTTCAGGATGCGGCGGTCGGCGGGGAGGCCGGGCTGGGGCAGGGTCGTCATGACGCAGCGCGGCACCCGCTCGGTGATCCGGAGCCGGAGCCCGCCGATCGTCACCTCACGGCCGGTCCAACTCTCCTCCACCCAGGGCTCGTCGGTGTCGAGGACGAGGTTTTTCCGGAATCTGCGGACGTCCACGGGGGCGTCGTCACCGTCACCGAGCAACTGCCCGAGGGCCCGCAGGGATGCCGTGCCGACCAGGGACACCGGCGCCTGATCCTGATGCGACCCGACACCCTGGCCCGCACCCTCACCCGTGTCCTCGCGCGCCAACTCGGCCCCAGCACCGCAGAGTTCGGCAAGGCGTGGATCGCCGGGTGCCACCTCGGCGCCGTCCGGGAGGCGTACGGAGACGGTGTCGGCGGTGTCGTCGTACCGCGCGGTGCAGTCGATCAGCCAGGGCTCCTTGCGGAACCGTCGGCTGCTCTTGCCGCTGCCGAGCTTGCCGTCCTCGTGCCGCAGGGCCCAGAGCCGGTCGCCGACCGCGCCGCGTGCGTCGAAGTCGAGGCGCTCACACGCCTCGCCGAGCATCGACTTCACCGGAAACCTGGCAAGGCCCACGACCGTACCGAGCGACTGCATTCCGTTCCCCTCCCGTTGCCGGTTGCCCCGATCCAGGCGCTCCCGACGGTACCGGGCGGGACTGACAGCGC
>NZ_JAAAHS010000644.1 GCF_009908195.1 Streptomyces boluensis
CCCCCCTAGGCAGCGGCCCCGCCCGCAGACGCAGCAACGCTCGCGTACGCCTCAGCGGCAGCCGGCGAGACCGCGCTGGGCCATGCGAGTGGCGACGACCCTGTCCGTGGTGGTGCTCGGAGCCGCCGGGATCGGGCACGCGGTGGTGAGCGGCCTTGACACCGGGATCGCCCGGGTCGACCCGTTCAAGGACATGAAGAACCGGCCCACCGCGGGTGACGGCATGAACGTGCTGCTCGTGGGCACCGACGGCCGCGACAGGATCAGCGAGGCGGAGCGCAGGAAGTACCAGCTCGGCGGGGCGCCCTGCCACTGCACGGACACGATCATGATCGTGCACATCTCGGAGGACCGGAACCGGGCCAGCATCGTGAGCCTGCCGCGCGACTCGTACGCGGAGGCGCCCACCCACACCGACCAGAACTCCGGCGAGAAGCACCACACGCACCCGGTCAAGCTCAACGCGGCCTACGCGGAGGGCGGCCCGAACCTCACGGTGCGCACCGTCGAGCACATGACCAAGGTGAAGATCGACCACTATCTGGAGGTCGACTTCACCAGCTTCATGAAGACGGTGGACGTGCTCGGCGGGGTGGAGATCTGCACGGCGGACCGGTTGAAGGACTCGTACACCGGCCTCGACCTGAAGGCGGGCAAGCACCAGCTGAACGGGGGCGAGGCGCTGCAGTACGTGCGCTCGCGCCATATCGACGGGGCCGCCGACCTCGGCCGGATGCAGCGCCAGCAGCGGTTCATGGCCGCGGTGATCGCCAAGGCCACCTCGTCCGGGGTGCTCCTGAACCCGGTGAAGTTCCGCGATGTGACGCAGACGGTGCTCGGCTCGGTGCGGGCCGACAAGACCTTCGGCTCGGACGAGATGCTCGACCTCGGCCGGGCGATGCGGAACTTCACGCCCGCCTCGTCGGAGTTCACCTCGGTGCCGATCGGCAAGATGGGCTTCGCGGTGCCGAACATCGGCTCGACCATCAAGTGGGACCCGAAGAAGTCCAAGAAACTCTTCGACGCGCTGCGCGAGGACAAGCCGCTCGTGCCCTACCCGGTGCGCAAGCCGAAGGCGCTCGCGGTCGCCGTGGCGCCGCAGCAGATCCGGGTGCAGGTGGAGAACGGCACGAAGACCTCGGGCCTCGGCAAGAAGGTCGACAAGGCGCTGCGCTGGACCGGCTTCCGCACCACCGGCGCCCCGGTCCCCGCGGACAAGCCCGGCGCGCAGCGGACGGTCGTGGCGTACGACCCGCGCTGGGACCGTTCGGCGAAGTCGCTGGCGACGGCGCTGCCCGGCTGCCAGTTGAAGGCGGTCAAGGGGCAGGGCTCACTGCTGAAGGTGATCGCGGGCGCCGACTACAAGGGCGTCACGCGGGTGCAGGCGGAGGATCCGTACCAGGGCGAGTTCGGGGTGACGACCGGGGACCAGGTGGTGTGCGGGTAGCAAGGGCGGGGGCTCAGTCCTCGATGCCCTCGGCGGCCCGGCGGTCCCGGAGGTCCTTGATCGCACGGCGGCGGGCCAGGCGGTGGGTGCGGCGGATCTGGGCTTCCTGGTAGCGGCGCTTGTCGCGCTCCGACTCCGGGACCACCTCGGGCACGGTGCGCGGCTTGCCGTCCGCGTCGACGGCCGCGAAGACCAGGTAGGCGGAGCCGACCTGCTGGGCGGGGGTCGACTCGTTCCAGCGCTCGGCGAGGACGCGGACGCCGACCTCCATCGAGGTGCGGCCGGTCCAGTTCACCTGGGCCTTCACATGGACGAGGTCGCCGACCCGGACCGGCTCGAGGAAGACCATCTCGTCCATGGAGGCTGTCACGGCCGGTCCGCCCGAGTGCCGGCCGGCCACGGCGCCCGCCGCGTCGTCGACGAGTTTCATGATCACGCCACCGTGCACCGTGCCCAGGAGGTTGGTGTCGTTGTGGGTCATGATGTGGCTCAGCGTGGTCCGGGAAGCCGCGGTCGGCTTGCCCGGAATCTCCGCCTCCGGGGGACGGGCCTGGTCTGTCATGCCGTCCACCTTATGCCCGGCCGCTTTGCATCAGCTCTGCAACAGCCGGGGACCGATCCTGCCCCAGGCCTTGTCGGGCGCCTCTTACAGGCCTGCACACTGGTGCGTATGAATGACTGGCCCAACCGAGACCAGGGGTACGGACGCGGCAGCTCGAACCCGCAGCCCGAGGGTGCCCGCGTGATGCGCCACGTCCAGCGTGGCGCATCAC
>NZ_JAAAHS010000645.1 GCF_009908195.1 Streptomyces boluensis
CTCACCCCCACCGCCTCCCGTACGAGCGCCGCCGTACCGCCCTCCCCCGCCGGGGCGAGCACGCACGACAGGGCAAGGCGCAGCGCGACCTCGCACTCCCGAGCCAGCTCGGACCGCTCGCCGGGCGTCGCCTCCGCCGGGGCGAGCACGGCGACGGCCCGGTCCCGTACGAGGGTGACAAGCCGGGCGGGCGAAGGCAGCGGCCCGTCCGCCCGGCGCTGTGCGGGCACCGCCGATGTCGAGGGCACCGCGGCGAGCGTCGGGGCGGGTAAGTGCTCGCCCCAGCAGCCGGTGAGCAGCGCCCTGACCAGGACGTTCCCGCGAGCCCTCAGCACCGTCCACTCGGCGGCCGCGGGCAGCCCGCCCTCGCGGAGCGCCCGGTCCGCACCGGCGAGATACGTGTCGGTCTCACGGCGCACCAGGGACCGCGCCAGGCCGTCCTTGCTGCCGAACTCGTTGTAGAGGGTCTGCCGCGACACCCCGGCCGCGGCGGCCACGTCCACCATGCGCACCGCCGACCAGGCCCGGCGGGCCAGCGCCGTACAGGCCGCGTCGAGCAGGGACTCACGCGCTGCGGGCATCGTCGCCTCCCCGGCCGGACGGCACGACCGCCTGCGTCAGGACGGCTCAGGGACCGGCTCCACAGGCAGAGTTGACGCGGTCGTACGCACTGTCAAGGGTCGGCGGGCGGATGCCCGCGTACCGGGTCGCGAGACGGACGAGGGCCATGTGGTCCCGTACCGGCCCGGTCGATACTGTTCGCTCATGCCCGACTATCTCGATGATCTGCGTCTCGCCCATGTCCTCGCCGACGCGGCGGACCGCGCGACCATGGACCGGTTCAAGGCCCTCGACCTCAAGGTCGAGACCAAGCCGGACATGACGCCGGTCAGCGAGGCGGACAAGGCCGCCGAGGAGCTGATCCGCGGGCAGCTCCAGCGCGCCCGGCCGCGGGACGCGATCCTCGGCGAGGAGTACGGCATCGAGGGCACGGGCCCGCGCCGCTGGGTGATCGACCCGATCGACGGCACGAAGAACTATGTGCGCGGCGTGCCCGTGTGGGCGACCCTCATCTCCCTGATGGAGGTGGGCGAGGGCGGCTACCAGCCGGTGGTCGGCGTGGTCTCCGCCCCGGCGCTCGGCCGCCGCTGGTGGGCGGCGAAGGGCTCGGGCGCGTTCACCGGGCGCAGCCTGACCTCCGCGACCCGGCTCAAGGTGTCGGACGTCTCCCGTATCTCCGACGCGTCGTTCGCGTACTCCTCGCTCAGCGGCTGGGAGGAGCAGGGCCGCCTCGACGGTTTCCTCGACCTGACCCGGGCCTGCTGGCGCACGCGCGGGTACGGCGATTTCTGGCCGTACATGATGGTGGCCGAGGGGTCGGTAGACATCTGCGCGGAGCCGGAGCTGTCCCTGTGGGACATGGCGGCGACGGCGATCGTGGTGGCCGAGGCGGGCGGCAGCTTCACCGGCCTCGACGGCACCCCCGGCCCGCACAGCGGCAACGCGGCGGCGTCCAACGGCCGGCTCCACGAGGAGCTGCTCGGCTACCTGAACCAGCGGTACTGAGCGACCGCCCGGCAGGCGACCACCCCGCACACGACCACCCCGAGCGAGACCACCCCGCGCACCGCAACTCCCGCACCGCAAGCCCCCGTACCGGACACAGGTGGCGGTTCGCGCCGCTCGCGCGCCCTCAGTAGGCCCCGCACTCCCCCTTGTTGACTATTCCTTGACCTGCCACTCTGAGAGTCCCCCCACTTGTGAACTTGTGAATCGCTTCTCTTTGAACAGCGAATCATCCAGGAGGTGGCTCCAGCCCATGCTCGTCCGCGACGCCATGAGCACCATGGTCCTCACCATCGGCCCCGACCACACACTCCGTCAGGCCGCCCGCCTGATGTCCGCCCGCCGGGTCGGCGCGGCGGTCGTTTTCGACACCGACGCCAATGGCGTCGGCATCCTCACCGAGCGCGACATCCTCAACTCCCTCGGCTCGGGACAGGACCCGGACAAGGAGACCGCGGGCACGCACACCACGACCGACGTGGTCTTCGCCGCGCCTTCGTGGACCCTGGCGGAAGCGGCCGACGCCATGGCGCACGGCGGCTTCCGACACCTGATCGTCCTTGACGACCACGAACCGGTGGGCATCGTCTCGGTACGCGACATCATCCGCTGCTGGACCCCGGGCCGCCGCCCCGCACCCGCCCTCTAGAAC
>NZ_JAAAHS010000646.1 GCF_009908195.1 Streptomyces boluensis
GGACCGGCCGCCGACCGGCACCCGACGGCAACGCAGACGACAGCGCAAGGAACAGCGCAGAGCCAAACGCACCGGCCGGCGCCGCCTCCTGCCCACCTGGCGCATGCTCCTCGGCGCGTTCCTGCTCTGCTGCCTGCTCCTCGGCGGCGCCCTGATCGCCGGATACCTCCTCGTCGACATCCCGCCCGCCAACGCCTCCGCCACCAAGCAGAGCAACGTCTACCTGTACGCGGACGGCTCCCCGCTCGCCCGCGACGGCGAGGTCAACCGGGAGAACGTGCCACTCAGCCAGGTCCCCAAACACGTACAGCAGGCCGCGCTCGCCGCCGAGGACCGCGACTTCTACTCCGAGTCCGCCGTCGACCCGAAAGCCATGCTCCGCGCCGCCTGGAACACCCTCACCGGCAAGGGCAGACAGTCCGGCTCCACGATCACCCAGCAGTTCGTCAAGAACTACTACCTGGGCCAGGAACAGACGGTCACCCGCAAGGCCAAAGAGTTCTTCATCGCCATCAAACTCGACCGCCAGGTCAGCAAGAACGACATCCTCGCCGGCTACCTCAACACCAGCTACTTCGGCCGGAACGCCTACGGCATCCAGGCCGCCGCCCACTCCTACTACGCCAAGGACGCCGAGCAACTCACCGTCGCCGAAGGCGCGTACCTCGCGACCCTCCTCAACTCCCCCAACGCGTACGACGTCTCCGCCCACCCCGAGAACAAGTCCCGCGCCACCGCCCGCTGGAACTACGTCCTCGACGGCATGGTCAAGGAGAAGTGGCTCGCCCCGTCCGACCGGAACACGATGAGGTTCCCCGACCCCAAGACCGCCAAGGCACCCTCCGGCATGTCAGGACAGCGCGGCTACGTCGTCAAAGCCGTCGAGGACTACCTCGCCGACCACGACATCGTCGACACCGACACCCTCGCCAAGGGCGGCTACCGGATCACCACCACCCTCCAGAAACCCCGCCAGGACGACTTCGTCGACGCCGTCGAGGACCAGCTCATGTCCAAGGTCGACAAGAAAGCCCGCGACGTCGACGGCCACGTACGCGCGGGCGGCGCCGCCATCGACCCGGCCACCGGCAAGGTCCTCGCCATGTACGGCGGCATCGACTACACGAAGCAGTACGTCAACAACGCCACCCGCCGCGACTACCAGGTCGGCTCCACCTTCAAGCCGTTCGTCTTCACCTCCGCCGTACAGAACGGCTCCACCACCCAGGACGGCCGCCCCATCAACCCGAACACCATCTACGACGGCACCGACCAACGCCCCGTCGAAGGCTGGTCGGGCGGCGCCTACGCCCCGGAGAACGAGGACCAGCGCTCCTACGGCAACATCACCGTCCGCGACGCCACCGACCGCTCGGTCAACGCGGTCTACGCACAGATGGCCGTCGACGTCGGCTCCGACAAGGTCAGACAGACCGCCGTCGACCTGGGCATCCCGCCGACCACCCCCGACCTCACCGCGTCCCCGTCCATCGCCCTCGGCCCCGCCACAGCCAGCGTCCTCGACCTGACCCAGGCCTACGCCACCCTCGCCAACCACGGCATGCACGGCGCGTACTCCCTGGTCGAAGACGTGTCCAAGGACGGCGAGAACATCCCCCTGCCCGGACCCGAGACCCGCCAGGCGGTCAGCCGCGAGGCCGCCGACACCACCACGTCCATCCTCCAGAGCGTCGTCGAGAACGGCACCGGCACCGCCGCCCAGGCCGCCGGCCGCCCCGCCGCGGGCAAGACCGGCACCGCCGAGGAGGACAAGGCCGCCTGGTTCGCCGGCTACACCCCGGAACTCGCCACCGTCGTAGCCGTACTCGGCCAGGACCCCCAACCCCCCTACGGCCAGACCCCGTTGTACGGCGCCCTCGGCCAGCCCCGCATCAACGGCGGCGCCTACCCGGCACGCATCTGGGCCCAGTTCACCCGCAACGCACTCAAGGGCGAACCCGTACGGGACTTCGACCTGACCCTGGAGGAAGGCGCGGAGGAACCCCTCCCCCCACCGGAGGAACCCGAGCCCACACAGGAACCCACGCCCACGGCGACGCCCACACCCACGGTGACACCCACGCCCACCGTGACGCCCGCGCCCACCGGCGTACCCACAGGCGAACCCACGGGCGAGGTGGAAGGCGACATCGGCGGCGACGGCCAGGACACCCAAGGCGCCCAGGGCACCAAGCCCAAGAAGCAGCCCACC
>NZ_JAAAHS010000647.1 GCF_009908195.1 Streptomyces boluensis
GTGTGGTGCCAAGGAGGGTGTGTGGTGATCAGGCGGCGCGGCGCGAGCCCGGTGCCGCCGCGTGGTCCGGTACGTAGATCCGCGCGTCGGCGAGCAGCCGGGCGGCGCGCTGCACGGTGACGCGGCCGGGCACGCCGTCGCGTACGTCCTCGCACGCCACCGCGACCACCCCGGCGGGTGTGCCGATGCGCAGCCGGCCGTCGCGCGGAGAGCGTGCGGCCCGCGCGACCACCGAACCCTCGGCCAGAGCGGCGGCCGCCACGGCGACCGCGGAGGTCAGACCGATGGCCGGATGCGGCGCGTTCATCGACAGCATCCGCACCGAGACGTCGTACGCGTCGGCCGTGACGCGGTCGCCGAGCGTGCTCGTGTACGCCACCGGCGGGCCCACGAGACCCACCTTGGGCACCGCGTCACCGGGCTCCGCGCCCGGCACGGCAAGCCCCAACTCCGGTGCGCAGGCGTGCCGTACCGAACGCAGCCAGGGCACCAGGGCGCCCATCGCGTCCAACGGCTCGGACCCGGTGTGCCCGGCGCTCGCCGCGTCGACGAGGACCACGGGCGCGCCCGCGTCCACCATGGTGACCCGCACCGGGTCCGCACCGCCCACCCGCAGGTCCTGCGCGGGCAGGCCCGTCGGCAGCAGCGCACCCGTCGTCCGTCCGGCGGGCCCGCGGAAGGTGAGGCCCACGGCGACGCCGCCCGCCCGGGTGCCCGGCACGGTCTGCTCGCCGAAGTCGTGCACCACACCACCGGTGGTGTCCACCAGGCCTTCGAGCACCGCACCCGTGTTGGTGTTCCGCATGACCACGCGGGTGCGGTCACCCGTGATCGGGACCAGGCCCTTGGCGACCGCGTACAGGGCGACGCCCGTGGCGCAGTTGCCGCAGTTGCTGGTCCATTCCACCGAGCCGGTACCGATGCCGACCTGCGCGAACAGGTAGTCGACATCGACGCCGGAGGCCGGCGAGGCGCTGACCACCGCGGCCTTGGAAGTGGTGGGGGTGGCGCCGCCGACCCCGTCAAGCTCGACCGGATCGGCGGAGCCGTACGCGGCGACCAGCAACTTCTCCAGGGCGCCGCGGTCGGCGGGAACATGGACCTGCTGGAACAGCCAGCACTTGCTGGTGCCGCCACGCACCAGAGTCGCGGGAGTGTGCACGTCTGAGAAATTCCTTGATCTGCACGGGATCCCGAACGGGATCAGCGCTTCCAGAGGACCGAGCATGCGGTTACGGGTGTGTTGCCACCCGGTGAACCGCTCGGCGAACGCGATGACACTCGCAGACCCATGACTTGGGCACAATGGCAGTTCACTTCACCTGGGTTAAGCAGCGCTAAACTCACCGACATGCTCAACGTACGCCGCCTGCTGCTGCTCACCGAGGCCGCCGAGCGCGGCTCGCTCACCGCCGCCGCTGAGGCCATGGGGATGACGGTCTCCGCCGCCTCCCAGCAGATGTCGCTCCTGGAACGGGAGGTCGGACAGCCCGTCGTCGAACGGCTGCCCCGCGGCATCCGCACCACCCCCGCGGGCGCCGCCCTCGCCGACCGCGGCCGGGCGATCCGTCGTGAACTACGCGCCGCCGAGGCCGACTTGGAGTCCTTCGCCCACCTCGACCAGGGCACCCTGCGGCTCGGCTCGTTCCCCACCGCCAGCGCCTCACTGCTCCCGCTGGCCCTGACCCGCTTCCGCCGCAAGCACGCCGGCATCCGGATCGAGGTACGGGCCGGGGTCCTCGACGAACTGCGCGAGATGCTGCACACCGGCGAGGTCGAGCAGGCCCTGCTGTGGGACTACGACTGGAACCGCGTCGACGACCCGGCGCTGTCCCTCACCCATCTCCTCGACGACCCCACGGTCCTCGTGGTCTCCGCCGACTCCCCACTGCGCACCCACACTTCGGTACGGCTCGGCGACCTCGCCGACCAGGAGTGGATCATCCGCGCCGACAACCATCCGGTCGCCGACGTGCTGCGCCGCAGCTGCCGCCGGGCGGGCTTCGAACCACGCATCGCCTACGCCTCGCACGACTACCAGGAAGCCCAGGCCATGGTCGCCGCGGGCCTCGGCATCGCGCTCGCCCCGCGTCTCGCCCTCACCAGCCGCCGCAGCGACGTCCGCCTGCTCCCCTTCGCGTACGACATCCCCGCACCCACCCGCCGCATCCTCCTGGCC
>NZ_JAAAHS010000648.1 GCF_009908195.1 Streptomyces boluensis
GCCCCAGCCCGCGTATCCACGCCCAACTTGTCGTAGATCCGCCCCAGATGCGTCTTCACCGTGGCCTCGCTGATGAACAACGCCTTCGCGATGTCCCGGTTGCCCAGGCCGTGGGCGAGCTGGGCCAGGATGTCCAGCTCGCGGTCGGTGAGCGTCGGCTGCGGGCTGCGCATGCGGGCCATGACGCGGCTCGCCACCGGCGCCGACAGCGTCGTGCGGCCCTCCGCGGCGGCGTGGATCGCGCCGAACAGTTCGTCGGGCCGCTCGGCCTTCAGCAGATAGCCGGTCGCACCCGCCTCGATGGCCCGGGTGATGTCGGCGTCGGTGTCGTACGTGGTGAGCACCAGGACCCGTACGCCGGTCGGCGCGATCTGGCGGGTGGCCTCCACGCCGTCCATGCCCGCGCCCAGCTGGAGGTCCATGAGCACCACATCGGGGCTGAGCTTCGCGGCCAGCGCGACCGCTTCCTCGCCGGTGCCCGCCTCCCCGGCGACCTCGATGTCCGGGGCGCTGCCGAGCAGGGCGAGCAGTCCGGCGCGGACGACGGCGTGGTCGTCGCAGAGCAGCACCCGGACAGGGGAGGAAGCGGTCATCAGCGGGACTCCAGGGGGATCGCGGCGGACAGCACCGTGCCGTCGCCGGGGGCGGACTCGATGGTGAGGGTGCCACCGAGCTGGGCCACGCGCGCGCGGATCGCGGGAAGTCCGTGGCCGCGCACCCCGGTCGGCCCGGCCTCGGCGGCGGGGTCGAAGCCGTGGCCGTCGTCGGCGACGTCGAGGACGACCTGGTCGTCGAAGTAGACGAGGGTGAGCACCGCGGTGCGGGCGGCGGCGTGTTCCTGGACGTTGGCGAGCGCGCCCTGCGCGATCCGCAGCAGCGCCGACTGGACCCGGTCGGGCAGCGGCGCCGGGACCCCGTCGACCCGGCACCGTACGTCGAGCCCGGAGCGGGACTCGCGCGCCGCGAGGGCGTGCAGCGCGTCGTCGAGGCCGGAGCCGCCGGCCAGGTCGGCGGGGGCCAGGTCGTGCACGAAGCGGCGGGCCTCGGCGAGGTTGTGCTCGGCGAAGGACTCGGCGGTGCGGATGTGCCGGCGGGCGGCGGCCGGGTCGGTGTCCCACATCCGGTCGGCGGCCTGGAGCAGCATCTGCTGGCTGGACAGTCCCTGGGCGAGGGTGTCGTGGATCTCCATGGAGAGCCGCTGCCGTTCGGCGAGGGTGCCCTCGCGGCGTTCGATGGCGGCGAGTTCGCGCCGGGTGCGGACCAGGTCGGCGATGACGGTCTGGAGCCGGGCCGCCTGCCGCTGCGCGTGGATGAACATGGCGGTCGCGGCGGCGGCCACGGCGGGCGGCCCGAACAGCAGGTTCGGGTCGAAGCCGACGCCGACCCGCAGCTTCAGCTGGGCGGCCACGACGAACACGGTGATCAGCGCGACCAGGAAGATCGCGGCCCGGGTCCGCAGGGTGCGCAGGCCGGTGTAGAAGAGGGGGACCGCGCACCAGCCGAAGCTCGGCGCGAGGATCACCAGGGCCGCCCAGATCGCCATGACGGCGCCCAGCCACAGCTTGTGCGAGATGCCCACGGTGTGCGTCACGGGGGCGGTGGGGCTGTCCTTGGGGCCGAGGATCGGGCCGAGCACGTACAGCAGCGCCAGCGCGGCGGCGAGGACGATGACCCACAGGGTGGCGGGGTCGCTCGGGTGCCGGATCAGATAGCGGGTCAGTGCGGAACCGAGGAGCACGAAGAACGCCACGTGCATGACGACGGCCAGGCGCCGGGTGTCCCGCGCCGCGTCCCCGTGCACCAGGGTCTGCTGATCGTCCCGGTGTCCCGAGGGCTGCTGGTCTTCCACGGGCCCATCGTCACCTACGTAGGTCCCCCTCGCATCAACCGATCGGCCGACCCCTCTGTCCTCCGACGGGCACCCAGGTCGGAGCCGGTACGCCGACGGGACGGGGCCGGTTCCGGGCCCAGGATTGAGGCAGAGCGAACAACGCTCCGGCAACTGCGGGAACCGATCGGAAATCACCTCCCGCACTCCACGAGCAGGCATCCGTGCCGCCGCCAGAGATCGAGGAATCCGACATGAAGAAGCTCTCCCTGCGCACCCGTGTCCTCACCGGTACCGTCGCCGTCGCCGCCCTCGGCGCGGGCACCTTCGGTGCGGTCTCCGC
>NZ_JAAAHS010000649.1 GCF_009908195.1 Streptomyces boluensis
CCCCCACCCCTCCTCCCCTTTCCCTCCATAAGTTCGTCTGTGTGTGGTGTCGCCACACGGTCAACACCCGTGCAGGGGACGGCAGTCGGCGCAACCATTGCCCGTCGTGCCTGCACTCCCAGCATCTACGCGACCACGCCGACGGCAGCCCCAGCGCGTGCCGTGCGCGGATGACGCCGATCTCGATAGCGGTACTGCGCAACGGCGACTGGACGGTCATCCACCGCTGCGTCCAGTGCGACGAACTCACCTCGCACCCGGTCAGCGCGGACGACAACCAGCTGATCCTGATGCGCATGGCGGTCCGGCCACTGGCCCAACCCCCCTTCCCTCTCGAAGCGTTCGGGGATCACACGGTTCACGCGACGCGAGCGGTTCACGGGGCGGTGCCCGATGCCACGGCGTAGAACCCGACCTCCGCAGACCCGCCGACAGCGCCGGAAGGACGTCCTCCACACCCAGGGCGGCCACCGGTCCAACGACTTCCGCTGCGTCGGCTGCCGCCTGGACGTCCCGGCGAGCGCCCCGGGCACGGCCCACCGCAACCACTGCCCGAACTGTCTGACCAGCCGGCACCTGGACCACCGCATCCCGGGCGACCGCGCGTCCCCCTGCCACGGCCGCATGGAACCACTGAGCCTGTCCGTACGCCCGGACGGCGAGTGGCTGATCATCCACCAGTGCGTGTCCTGCGAGAAGTTGAGCGCCAACAGAACCGCCGCCGACGACAACCCCCGCGCCCTGCTCAACTTGGCCTTGCGCCCGCTGAGGGCGGGGGCGATGACGTCGAAGAAACTCGATGTTCGGGACCGATGACTACCCGGCCGGCCTGCCAGTCACCTTTGACGACGTCGAACGACCCTCCGCGTACGAGCTACCGCCCACCGTACGGTTCCAGGGTCGCCGGAACCGGGTCCAGCGCTCAGCCAACTCCGTTGTGGCAACCGTAAGTTGCACATCTGCGATCACGTACGCGGGTCCCGCCTGACGCAACCGGGAAGGTTGGTGGCGTGGCCGCAGCAGGGCGCGAGCCCCGGGAGCGGGGCAGTAGGCGGCTCAAGAGCTGACGGAGAGGACGATCTTGCCGGTGGTGCGGCCGCCCTCGCCCAGAGTGTGGGCCTTGGCCGCCTCGTCGAGGGGGAACACCTCCTCGACGATCACGCGCAGGCGCCCGCCCTCGACCAGCGAAGTGACCTCGCGCAGACCCGCGTGGTCGGGCTCGACGAGCATGAACACCGCCCGCACTCCCGCCACTTCGGCCTCCGCAGCCGGAAAGTCGTCGTCCAGCGGCAGAAGCGAGATCAGCGTGCCGCCCGGCCGCAACGTCCGCAGGGACCGGGCCAATTGGGGGCCGCCGAGGGCGTCCAGGACGACATCGACGTCGCTCGGCGCGCGGAGGCGCTCGGCGAAGTCCTCGGTGCGGTAGTCGATCAGTTCATCGCAGCCCAGCGAGCGCAGCAGCTCGTGCTTGGCCGCGCTGGCGGTGCCGATGACGTACGCGCCACGGGCCTTCGCGATCTGCACGGCCAGGTGGCCGACCCCTCCGGCGGCCGCGTGGATCAGGACGCGTTGGCCCGGCTGGACGTTCGCGGTGTCCACCAGCGCCTGCCAGGCGGTGAGCGCGGCCAGCGGCAAGGCGGCGGCCTCGACGTGGGTGAGGCCCTTGGGGTACGGGGCGAAGTGCCGGGCCGGGGCAGCGACGTACTCGGCGTAGGCGCCCGCCGGATGCGGGAAGCGCGGCATTCCGAACACCTCGTCGCCGACCTCGAAGAGGGCCACCCCGGCGCCGACCGCCTCGACCACCCCGGCGACGTCGAACCCGAGCGTGAACGGCGGCGTGGCGCCGTTGGCGAACATGCCCCGCTCCCGGGTCTTCCAGTCGGCGGGGTTCACGCCCGCCGCGTGCACCCGGACCAGGATCTCGCCCCAGCCCAGGACCGGACGCCGCGTCTCGACGACCTTGAGGACCTCCGGGGTTCCGGCGGCGTCCTGGGAGACGGCGCGCATGGTCGAGGGGGTTGTGGCCTGATCCATGGTGAGTGCTCTTTTCAGTAGAAGTTTCAGGTGCTTGAGGTGCTTGAGGTGCTTGAGGTGCACCAGGTGCAGGTGCTTCGGGCGCTCAGACGCCCCCGCCACGCG
>NZ_JAAAHS010000065.1 GCF_009908195.1 Streptomyces boluensis
GTCGGGCGGGCCGTGTGGTGCGGGGGCGAGGTCGCCGTCACCGTCGGCGTGCTGTTGCTGCTCCTCGTCGTGCACCAGCTGTGGTGGACCAACCGGCAGGCCCGCGACGGCGCCGAGCGGCAGGTGCAGGCCCTGGAGCAGGAGTGGGAGAGCGGAGCGGCAGGGGGCGGGCCCACCGTCGCCCCGGCCCCCCGGCCGGAGGACGGGGAGCGCGACCGCGAGCAGCCCGCCGCCGACCACGAGCAGAAGCCCGCCGCCGACAAGCCCGCCGCGCCCCGCTGGGACCAGGCGTACGCCGTGCTGTCCATCCCGCGGCTCGGCGTGCGCGTGCCCGTGGCCGAAGGGGTCGGGAAGGCGGGCGTGCTCGACAAGGGGTACGTCGGGCACTATCCGCGGACCGCGCAGCCGGGGCGGGCCGGGAACTTCGCGGTGGCCGGGCACCGCAACACGCACGGCGAGCCGTTCCGGTATGTGAACCGGCTGCGGGACGGCGACCGCGTCGAGGTGCGGACCCGGAACGCGACGTACACGTACACCGTGGACCGCCGGCTCGCGCAGACCCTGCCCAGCGACGGCGGGGTGATCGACCCGGTGCCGCGGAGCGCGGTGCGGCCGGGGGCGGGGTACGACGAGCGCGGGTACTACCTGACGCTGACCACGTGCACGCCCGAGTTCAGCTCGAAGTACCGGCTCGTGGTGTGGGGGAAACTCACGTCCGTGGCGGTCAGGTGAACCCCACGAGCTAGGCTCGCTGCCCGTGATCAGACGCCGCCCCCACCTGCTCTGGCTGCTCGTGCCGTTCGTGCTGTACATCGGCGCGCTGCCGTTCGTGAACCGGGTCGAGCCGGTCGTGTTCGGTCTGCCGTTCTTCTTCGCCTGGATGCTGGCGGCGACGGTGCTCACCCCCGTCGCCGCGTATCTCACCTGGCGGGGCGACCAGCGGATGAGGGCGGGCCGGTGAGCGCCGCGGCCGTCGCCACCTCGATCTTCGGGGTCTTCATGGTGGCCACCGTCGCGCTCGGACTGTTCGCGGTCCGCGGCCGCGGCGGGCAGGGCGGGCTCACGGAGTGGTCGGTGGGCGGGCGCAGCCTCGGGGCCGTCTTCATCTGGGTGCTGATGGCGGGCGAGAGCTACACCAGCTTCAGTTATCTGGGCGCGGCCGGGTGGGGCTACAACTTCGGTGCTCCAGTGCTCTACGTCGTCGCGTACATGTCCTGCGGATACGCGGTCGGCTATGTCGTCGGGCCGATGCTGTGGGCGTACGCGCGGGAGCACGGGCTCGTCGGGATCACCGACATGATCGCCCACCGGTACGGAAAGCCCTGGCTGGGCGCGGTCGTCGCGGTGCTCGCGACGGTGTTCCTGCTGCCGTACATCCAGCTGCAGATCACCGGCATGGGCGTCGTGGTCTCGACCATCTCGTACGGCTCCATCAGCCTCAACTGGGCCTATTTCCTTGCCTTCGCCGTGACCACCGGGTTCGTGGTGGTGAGCGGGCTGCGCGGGAGTGCCTGGGTGTCCGTGCTCAAGGACGTGCTCGTCATCGCGACGCTCGCCTTCCTCGCGATCTATGTGCCGCTGCACTACTTCGACGGCTACGGGCACTTCTTCGACCGGATCGTCGCCGAGAAGCGGGACTGGCTGACGCTGCCGGGCAGCGGCGGGAGCGCGTACGGCACGGCCTGGTTCGCGACGACCTCGCTGCTCAACGCCCTGACCGTGGTGATCTTCCCGACCACCGTGGCCGGGTACCTGGGCGCCAGGAACGCCGACGCGCTGCGCCGCAACGCCATCTGGCTGCCCGCGTACAACGTCCTCCTTTTCGTGCCGATGCTGCTCGGTATGGCGGCCCTCTTCGTGGTGCCTGGGCTGACCGGCGCGGACTCCAACCTGGCGCTGTTCAAGCTGGTCACCGACTCGCTGCCGGCCTGGGCCGTCGGCGTCATCGGGGTCGCGGCGGCACTCTCGTCGATCGTGCCGATGGCGGTGTTCATGCTGGTCATCGGCACGATGTGGGGGCGCAGCGTGCTCTCCCTCGTGCCCCGGCTGCACAGCCAGTCACGGCAGAAGGCGGCCTCGCAGACGGTCGTCGTGATCGCCGGCACACTCGCGCTGATCATGACGTACACGGCCCCGAACACCCTGGTCAGGCTCTCCCTCATCTCGTACGAGGGGATGGCGCAGCTGCTGCCGATGCTGCTGCTCGGCCTGGTGTGGCGGCGGCTGAGCCTGGTCGGCGCGGCCAGTGGGCTCGTCGTCGGCGTGGGCATCGTCTGTGCGCTGGTGTTCACCGAGAACGACCCGGTGTTCGGGGTGAACGCCGGGATAGTCGCCCTCGCCGCGAACCTCGCCGTCGCTCTGGCGGTCACCTGGGCGCGGCCCGCGGACGCCGACCCGCGCCCTGACACGGAGGTGCTCGCCTCGGACCCGGACCCGGAGCCCGCCGAAGTGACCTCGGGAACTTCCGGGACCGCTTCCGCGTAAGTGCAAGTAGCATCGACTGACGACCTGAACGTGAGAGGAGGGCGGCGTTGCGTCCCATGACCGAAGGCTTCAAGGCCCTGCGGCCCGTCGGCGCGCTCCTCGTCCTCCTCGTCCAGGTGCTGCTCGTGGACAACGGCAGCCTCTCCGCCGCCGTGGCGCTCGCCGCCACCGCCGCGGCCGGGTCGGCGCTCACGCTCTGCTCGCTGCTCTCGGCGCGGGTCGCGCCCGTGGTGGCGCCCGCGCGGGTGCGTACGGCGATGCGGGACCGGGAGCAGAGAACCGCGTTCCTGCCGCAGCGCGATCCCGACGCCGCCGGGCGGACCAGACCCCGAGCCCCGGGACGCCTCGTCCTGACGGCCGCGTAGGGGCGCGCACTTCACCTTCCGTGTTCTTCTGTGCCCTTCCGTGGGCCGTCACGCCGTTCTGACCTGTTCCGGTACGAGCCGCTGCGCTGGAGGCGCCGCGCGCTCCCGGGACCCCCGGCACGACGAGACCCCCGGAGGGCTCCTCACCCATGTCCGACATCTTCAGCGGCTTCTTCAGCGGCTTCGCCGACCTGGTCGCGCGCCTCGCCGAGGTGCTGCAGCCCGTCTTCCACACCACCGCGACGGCCGCGGCGATCGTCCTGTTCACCATGGTCGTACGGCTTGCCGTGCACCCCCTGTCGCGGGCGGCGGCGCGCGGCCAGAAGGAGCGGGCGCGGCTCGCGCCGCAGGTGGCCGCGTTGCGCAAGAAGCACGCCAAGAACCCGGAGCGGATGCAGAAGGCCGTCATGGAGCTGCACGCGAAGGAGAAGGTGTCGCCGCTCTCCGGCTGCCTGCCGAGCCTGTTCCAGCTGCCCGCCTTCTTCCTGATGTACCACCTGTTCTCCACCACGGAGCTGGGCGGTGAGGCCAACGCGCTGCTCGGCCACAGCCTGCTTGCCGCGCCGCTCGACGGCCGCTGGCACGACGCGCTCGGCGACGGCGGCGTGTTCGGCCCGGCGGGCCTGGTCTACCTCGCGCTTTTCGCACTCGTCACCGCCGTGGCGACGTTCAACTACCGGCGTACGAAGCGGCAGATGGCCGCCAACCCGCTGCCCGCGCCGGGCGGCGCGGACGGGCAGACGATGCCCGGCATGGGCGCGATGACGAAGTTCATGCCGCTGATGTCCTTCATGACGCTGTTCACCGTGGCGGTCGTGCCGCTCGCCGCCGCGCTGTACGTGGTGACGTCCACGACCTGGAGCGCCGTGGAGCGCGCCGTGCTGTACCGGGACGTACCGGGCGGTGCGGGGGCGGTCGCGCCCGCGATGTGACCGGCGGCGGGGCTCGGCGCGCGGCCGAGCGTGCGGTCGATCCGCCGGCCGAGCGTCCTGTCAGCGTGGTTACCGGTCCGTCATGTGAACGCGGTATTGCGGAGTGGACGCGACTCTTGGAGGATCGGCCAAGCGCTTCCGATGGCCGCTACCCATCGGCTCGCCAAGTGGTTGACCAGGGGAGTGTGAAAGATGAAGCTGCTGCGAGTCGGAACCGTCGGCGCGGAGCGCCCGGCGCTGCTCGACGAGTCCGGCGTACTGCGTGACCTGTCCGGCCTTGTGAACGACATCGACGGCGAGCTGCTCGCCGACGGTTCGGCGCTCGCCCGGGTGCGCGAGGCCGCCGAGACGGGCACGCTGCCCGCGCTCGACGCCGAGGGCCTGCGGATCGGGCCGCCGCTCGGCCGGATCGGCAAGGTCGTGTGCATCGGCCTGAACTACCACGATCACGCGCGGGAGACCGGCGCCGCGATACCCGCGGAGCCGATCATCTTCTTCAAGGCGGCGGACACGGTGGTCGGCCCGGACGACACCGTGCTCGTACCGCGCAAGTCGGAGAAGACCGACTGGGAGGTCGAGCTGGCCGTCGTCATCGGCCGCACCGCGCGCTACGTCGACACCGCGGAGGAGGCCCTCGCGCACGTCGCGGGGTACGCGGTGGCGAACGACGTGTCGGAGCGCGAGTTCCAGATCGAGCGCGGCGGCACCTGGGACAAGGGCAAGAACTGCGAGACGTTCAACCCGCTCGGCCCGTGGCTCGTGACCGCCGACGAGGTCCCCGACCCGCAGGCGCTGTCGCTGAAGCTCTGGGTCAACGGCGAGCTGAAGCAGGACGGCACGACCGCCGAGCAGATCTTCCCGGTCGCCGAAGTGGTCCGGTACGTCAGCCAGTTCATGACCCTGTACCCGGGCGACGTGATCAACACGGGCACCCCGGCGGGCGTCGCGATGGGCGCGGCCGAGCCGAAGCCGTATCTGCGGTCGGGCGATGTCGTGGAACTGGAGATCGCGGGGCTCGGGCGGCAGCGGCAGGAGTTCGCTGACGCGTAAGCAGTACGCGATAAGCCGTACCCGGTGTACGTGACCGATCGCCCCGGCCCTGCGAAGGGCCGGGGCGATCGTCGTTCAGCGACCGGCGAACCGCTCCAGCGCCGCCACGACCAGCGCGTGGTCGTCCCGCTGCGGCAGGCCCGACACCGTCACCGAGCCGATGACGCCCGCGCCCGTGACGGCGATCGGGAACGATCCGCCGTGCGCCGCGAAGCGGTCCGGGTCGAGGCGGGAGGAGTCCTCGAAGGTCGTGCCCTTGGCCCGGAAACGGCTGCCGACCAGGTACGAGGAGCAGCCGTACCGTTCCACGACACGGCGCTTGCGGTCGATCCAGGCGTCGTTGTCCGGGCTCGACCCCGGCAGTGCGGCGTGAAAGAGCTGCTGTCCGCCGCGCCGGATGTCGATGGCCACCGGCGCGTTCCGCTCCCGCGCCAGCTCGACGAGCAGCGAGCCGAGAGCCCAGGCGTCGTCGTACGTGAACTGCCCGAGGACGAGGCGGTGTTCCTGCTCCTCCAGCATGGCGATGTCGCGGTTCACAGGGTCACCGTCACACCGTCGCGCGCCGAGCGCCGTGCCGCTTCCAGTACGTCGAGGGCGGCCGCGGCCTCCGTCGCCGGGACCGGGTTCGGGGCGCCGTCGCGCAGAGCGGCGGCGACAGCCGCGTAGTACGCGGGGTAGTCGCCCGGCAGGGTCGGCTCGGGGCGGCCGCCGCCGGTGTGCGGGGACTCCCCTGAGCCCACGCGGCCCCACATCGACTCGCCCTCCACACCCCAGGCCTCGTCCCCGCCGGGGCGCAGGCCCTGGCGCAGGGCGGCCTCCTGCGGGTCGAGGCCGTACTTCACGTACCCGGCGCTGGAGCCCAACACCCGGAAGCGCGGGCCGAGTTGGGCGGTCGTCGCGGAGACGTACAGGTGCGAGCGGACGCCGTTCGTGTGCGTGAGCGCGAGGAACGTGTCGTCGTCGGCCTCGGCGCCGGGGCGGCGCACGTCGGACTCCGCGTACACCGAGGCCACCGGGCCGAACAGCACCAGCGCCTGGTCGACGACATGGCTGCCCAGGTCGTACAGGAGGCCGCCGATCTCCTCAGGGGCGCCGGACTCGCGCCAGCCGCCCTTGGGCTGCGGGCGCCAGCGCTCGAAGCGGGACTCGAAGCGCTGTACGTCACCGAGTTCACCGTCGGCGAGCAGCTTGCGCAGGGTGCGGAAGTCGTTGTCCCAGCGGCGGTTCTGGAAGACCGAGAGCAGCAGTCCGCGCGCCTCGGCGAGGGCGGCGAGCTCGCGCGCCTCGGCGGCCGTGCCCGCGAGCGGCTTGTCCACGACGACCGGCAGGCCCGCCTCCAGGGCGGCGGTGGCGATCGACACGTGGGTCTTGTTCGGCGATGCGACGACGATCAGGTCGAGCTCGCCGGACCGCTCCCAGAGCGCATCCGCCGAGTCCACGCAGCGCAGTCCGGGGCCGAACTCGGCGCGGGCCTGCTCCTGGCGCTCGGGGTTCGACGTGACGACGGTGTCGAGCACGAGCCCCTCGGTGGCGGCGATCAGCGGGGCGTGGAAGACGGAACCCGCGAGTCCGTACCCCACGAGGCCGACGCGCAGCGGGGCCGCGGCCGAGGACGTGGGGGAGCCCTGGGGGGAGTCCTGGGAGGTCATGCCGACCACTTAAGCAACGGTGTTGCCAAAGTGCAAGCGGAGGGGACAATGGCCCTGTGAGCAGCACCGAAAGCCCTTCGTCCGGCCCCTCCTCCGGCCCCTTCCCGGCGCGCCCCGCGGCCGGCCTGCCCGCCCTGCGTACGCACAACGCCGCGCTCGTGCTCGACCTGCTGCGTACGTCGGGCGCCGACGGCATCAGCCGGCTCGAACTCGCCGAGCGCACCGGCCTCACCCCGCAGGCGGTCAGCAAGATCACCGCCCGCCTTCGGGCCGAGGGGCTCGCGGCCGAGGCGGGCCGGCGCGCGTCGACCGGCGGCAAGCCGCGCACCGTGCTGCGCCTGGTGCCCGGCGCGGGCAGCGCCGTCGGCCTGCACCTGGACCGGGACGCCCTCATCGCCGTCGCCGTGGACCTCGCCGGCGCCCCGCTCGCCGAGCGCCGGGCCCCGCTGGACTTCGCGTCCGGCGCCGAAGCGGTGGTCGACACGGCGGTACGCGAGGTCACCGCGCTGCGCACCACGCTCGGCGTCGACCCGCTCGGCGTCGGCGTGGCCCTGCCGGGGCCCCTCGACCACGCCACCGGCCTACTGCACCGGGTCACCGGATTCCCCGAGTGGGACGGGTTCGCGCTGCGGGACGTGCTTGCCCGGCGGCTCGGGGTGCCGGTCGTCGTCGACAAGGACACCAACGCCGCAGCCCTCGGCCTCGCCCTCGCCGGAGCCACCGCGTCCGCGCGCGACTCCTTCGCGTATCTGCACCTCGGTACGGGACTCGGCGCGGGGCTCGTGCTCGGCGGCGCGCTGCACCGCGGGGCGCGCACCGGGGCGGGTGAATTCGGCCACCAGGTCGTGCAGTTGGACGGGCCCCGGTGCGGCTGCGGCAATCGTGGCTGTGTCGAGGCGCTCTGCCTGGCCGCCGTCGCCGCGGGCGCCCCCGACGAGGCCGCGCGCGTGCTCGGCGAGGGCGCCGCCAACCTGGTGGGCCTGCTCGACGTCGACCTGGTGCTGCTCGGCGGCCGCACCGTCGACGAGGACCCGGAGCGGTACGTACGCGGGGTCGGCGCCGTCGTCCGGGAGCGCGCCCGGCGCGCGGGCGCGCCCCCGGCGGAGGTGCGGGCGGCCCGGGGCGGGGACCGGGCGGTGGCCGACGGGGCTGCACAACTGCTGCTCGCCCCGCTGTTCGGCCGGGCCGACGCCGCGTCCGTCGCCCACCACGGGTCGCACTGAAGGCAGGTCGCGCTGAAGGCGGGCCGCACTGAAGGCGGGTCGCGCTGAGCTGAAGGAGGGGCTTCGGGCGGCCGATCGGCCGTACGGTGCCGTGGCGCCGCAGAGGAGTCGCGCGCGCATGGCAGGGTCACCGACCACGAACGGCTGATTTCGGCCGCCCGTCCGGCACGTCCCGTATCCCCGGGGCCGTGGACGTGCTCCCGCCCCGCACCGGGTGCGGGGCCCGACCGGTTCCGTGACCAGCGAAGGGTCATCCCTGATGCGACTGCGCAGCGCTTTCGCCCTCGGCGCCACCGCCGTAGCCCTCGCCGCCGTGTCCGTGGTCGCGCCCGCCGCGGCGCAGGAGCGGGCCGCCGTGAGCAGCCGCGTCGCCGTGGCGAGGCCGACGTGTGACGAGGGCACCGGGGACTTTCCGGTGGAGAGCCGGCTGCACGGCGGGCCCGACAGCTACCGGCCCGGCGCCGAGCCACAGGCGTGGAGCCTCGACCTCGTCAACACCTCCGACGTGACCTGCGGGACCATCCACCCCGTCGTCGTACTCCTGGACCGCGACCGGGAGTTGCGCCCCGAGCAGCTGAAGCTCGACTTCCAGGACCCGGACGGGCACTGGCATCCCGTCCGCTTCGAGCGGACCGACCGGGACGAGAACGTCGGCGTCTTCGAAGACGGCTTCACCGGGTTCTCGATCGCGCCGGGCAGCTCCGTCACCGTGCCCGTGCGGCTCGCCGTGACGTCCGACGCGCGGGACAACGAGGTCACCGCCACGGTCGCGGTGGTCCAGCGGCGCGACGACGACGGCGACTGGGTCGGGCAGTCCGGCGACCACACGTTCACGATCAGGGCCGGCTCCGAGCCCGGCGAGCGGCGCGAGCACCGGTCGACCGCGGCGGAGCTGGCCGAGACGGGCCCGAAGCGCGACGACGCGCTGCTCGGGCTCGGGGCCGCCACCGGCGTACTCCTCCTCGGCGGCGCGGCCCTCGTGGCGGGAGCCCGGCGACTGCGCCGCGCACGGCGCTGAACCGCCCGGCCCCGCCCGGCAGTACGGTGCCCGCGTCGCGCCAGCCGATCCACCGGCGACGCGGGCCCCGTCCCGTCACCCCGTCACGTCACCCGGTCCGGTCACCTCGTCTCCGTAGCGGATCTAGAGTTCCTCCGTGGACTACCCCAACGATCAGCACCCCGGCGCCCCCGTCAAGGCGGGTGTTCCCGAGCATGGACGGATCCCCAAGTACTACGCGGTGAAGACGCAAATAGCGGCGCTGCTCGACGAGTTGGGCGAAGGGGAGCCGCTGCCGACCGAGCGGGAGCTGTGTGCGCGGTACGGGGTCGCGCGCGAGACCGTGCGGCAGGCGCTGCGGGAGCTGCTGCTCGAAGGGCGGCTGCGGCGGGCCGGGCGCGGCACGGTCGTCGCGGGACCCAAGCTGGAGCAGCCGCTCGCCCTGGCCAGCTACACCGAGGGCGTACGGCGGCAGGGCCGCACCCCGGGGCGGACGCTGATCTCCCTGGACCGCTTCCCGTGCCCCGAGCCGCTTGCCGTCGAGCTCGGGGCCGAGCGCGGTGAGCCGGTCTGGCACCTGGAGCGGGTGCTGCTCGCCGACGACGAGCGGGTCGGCCTGGAGAGTACGTACGTCACCGTGGCGCGAGTGCCGCGGCTCGACGCCGACTTCGACCCCGACTCGTCCTTCTACGCCTATCTGCACGAGGAGTTGGGCATCGGCTTCGGCGCCGCCGACGAGCGCATCGAGACCGTACTCGCCACCCCGCGCGAGGCGCTGCTCATCGGGACCCCGCCCGCGCTGCCGATGCTGCTGATCCACCGGGTCTCGCGGGACACCGAAGGGCGCCGCCTCGAACGGGTGCGGACGCTGTTCCGGGGGGATCGCTTCAGCTTCACCACACATCTGCCGAGCCGTAACTGAGGCTGCGCCGCGCGCGGTCGACCGACCCGTTTTGATCACGGAAACATAACGGGTCTAGGCCAAGCTTGGGTGGCCGTTCACCGTCCCGTCGCCCTCGCGTCCGGCGCGGGTCACCGGGTCCCAGGAACGTCATCGGCATGAGAGTCGTAGTCGTAGGGGCCGGCGTGGTGGGCACCATGCACGCCTGGCAGGCAGTGGAGCGCGGCCATGAGGTCGTACAGATCGAGCGCGAGACCGAGGCCCGCGGGGCGTCGCTGCGCAACTTCGGGCAGATATGGGTCAGCGGACGCGCGGGCGGCGAGGAACTCGACACCGCGCTGCGCGCCCGCGAGCTGTGGGAGGGCATCGGCGCCCGCGTGCCGAAGCTCGGCTTCCGCGCCAACGGCTCGCTCACCCCGGTGCGCACCGCCTCCGAACTGGCCGTAGCCGAGGCCGCGTTGGCCCGTGACGACGCGGCGGCGCGCGGCTACAAGCTGCTCACTCCGGCCGAGGCCCGCGCGGTCAATCCGGCCCTGCGCGGCGCGTTCGAGGCCGCCCTGTACTGCGAGCGGGACGCCGCCGTCGAGCCCCGTACCGCCCAACTCGCCCTCAAGGAAGCCCTGTTGGCCTCCGGCCGGTACACCTTCCTCGGTGGCCGTGAGGTGCGCGAGGTCATCGGGGAGCACGCCGTCCGCGACGACCACGGCGACGTGCACACCGGCGACGCCGTCGTACTGTGCACCGGGGCCTGGCTCGGCGGGCTCGTCCGCGAACTCGTCCCCGACCTGCCGGTGCGCCGCGTACGGCTGCAGATGATGCAGACCGACCCGCTCGGCGAAGCCCTCACCACCTCGATCGCGGACGCCGACAGCTTCCGCTACTACCCGGCGTACCGCTCCGAGGCCCTTGACGCGCTCAACGCCGGGCAGGCGCAGACGCCCACCGCCGCCGCGCACAAGATGCAGCTGCTCATGGTGCAGCGCGCCGACGGCGGACTGACCATCGGTGACACCCACGAGTACGAGCACCCCTTCTCCTTCGACGTCGTCGAGGAGCCGTACGAGCACCTCAAGGAAGTCGTCGAAGGCTTCCTCGGCCGGCCGCTGCCCCGTGTCCGGCACCGCTGGGCCGGGGTGTACGCGCAGTGCGTCGACACCGCGCGCGTCGTGCACCGCCAGCGGGTGCGCGACGGGGTGTGGCTGGTCACCGGGCCCGGCGGGCGCGGCATGACCTGCTCCCCGGCCATCGCCGAGACCACCGCGAACGAACTGGGATGGTGAGCGAGTTGACCGCACCGAAGAACGTGAAGAACAACGTGAAGAACATCCGCCTCGTCGTCCTCGACATGGCCGGAACCACCGTCGCCGACGGCGGCCTCGTCGAGCAGGCCTTCTCCCGCGCCGCCGGACAGCTCGGCGTCGAACCCGGCTCCGCCGACCACGAGAAGAAGCTCCAGTACGTCCGCGACACCATGGGCGAATCGAAGATCACCGTCTTCCGGGCCCTCTTCGGTGACGAGGAACTCGCCCACCGCGCCAACACCGCCTTCGAGGCCGCGTACGGCGAACTCGTCGACGGCGGCCGCATCGCGCCGGTCCCCGGCGCCCGCGAGGCCGTCGAGGAACTGCGCGCGCAGGGCCGCACCGTCGTCCTCACCACCGGCTTCGCCCGCGTCACCCAGGACGCCATCCTCGACGCACTCGGCTGGCGCGACCTGGTCGAGCTGACCCTCTGCCCGGCCGACGCGGGCGGGCGCGGACGGCCCCACCCCGACATGGTCCTCGCCGCGCTGCTCCGCACCGGCGCCGCCGACGACGTACGCGAGATCGCGGTCGCCGGGGACACCGCGTACGACATGCTGAGCGGTGTCCGCGCGGGTGCGGGGGTGGTGGCGGGTGTGCTCACCGGCGCCCACGACCGCGAGGCGCTGCGCGCCGCCGGTGCCACCCACGTACTCGGTTCCGTGGCCGAACTGCCGCCGCTGCTCGGGGAGTTCGACCGATGAGCAGCGGCATCCGGTTCGACGGTGTGAGCGTGGCGTACGGCTCCGCCACCGTGCTCGACTCGCTCGACCTGACCGTCGAGCCCGGCGAGGTCATGGCGCTGCTCGGCCCGTCAGGCTCGGGCAAGACCACCGCGCTGCGGGCGGTCGCCGGGTTCGTGCGGCCGGTACGCGGCCGGGTGTTCATCGGCGACCGCGACGTGACGGAGCTGCCGCCGCACCGGCGCGGCATCGGCATGGTCGTCCAGCAGTACGCGCTCTTTCCGCACCTGCGCGTGGCGGACAACGTGGCCTTCGGGATGAAGGCGCAGAAGGTCGCCAAGTCCGAGATTCCGGGCCGTGTCTCCGAGGCCCTGGAGATGACCGGGATGGCCGCGTACGCGCGGCGGTACCCGCGTGAGCTGTCCGGCGGGCAGCAGCAGCGCGTCGCGATCGCCCGCGCGCTTGCGATCCGGCCCGGGGTGCTTCTTCTCGACGAGCCGCTGTCGGCGCTCGACGCCCAGCTCAGGTCCGGGATGCTGGCCGAACTCGCCCGGCTGCACCGGGAGTTGCCCGAGGTGTCGATCCTGTACGTCACCCATGACCAGGTCGAGGCGCTCACTCTGGCCGACCGGATCGCCGTCATGGACAAGGCCCGCCTCCAGGACTGTGGGACGCCGCAGGAGCTGTACCGGTCTCCGCGTACGGAGTTCACGGCTTCGTTTGTGGGGAACGCGAATTTGTTGCCGGTGCGGGTCGGGGATGGCCAAGTGCGGCTTGGCGAGGCGGAGTTGAAGGTCGACACGGCGGGCGTCGCTTCCGGGGTTACGGCCACCCTGTGCGTACGGCCCCATTTGGTCGGGCTCGGTGAGGGCACCAATGCGTTGCGCGGGACCGTTGCCGAGGTTCAGTGGCGGGGGGCCACGCATCGGCTGTACGTGGATGTTGCTGGGCAGCGGGTGAAGGCGGATGTGCGGGAGTTGCGGCAGCCGCCGGGGCTGGGGGAGTCGGTTGCTCTGCACTTTGCGCCGGAGGACGCGGTGTTGCTCTCTGCCGGGGTGGCTGCCGATGAGTAGTCCACCTGGGACCTTGACCGAATCGCACCCGGCACCGGGGGCTGTGCCCACCCGTTCCGCCCTGCGGAACATCTGCCCACAGCGGGAGGGGAAAGGGGCGGGCAAGCCGCCGGAACGGCCCCGCACGCAGCGGGCCTTCTGGGTCATCCCGCCCGTGCTGGCCCTCGTGCTCACCTTCCTCTACCCCCTCGCCCTCCTCGTCCAGCAGTCGTTCACCCCGCTCGAAGGCGGCACCTCCGTCCAGCCCTACGTCGACGTCTTCGAAGACCCCGCGTTCCGGGAGGCGCTCGGGACGACCGTGTGGCTGGCCGTCGGGGCGACCGTGGGGTGTCTCGTGCTCGGGTTCGTGCTTGCGCTGGTCATCGCGTTTGTGCCGTTTCCCGGGGCGAAGGGGGTCGCGCGGTTCGTCGACGTGTTCCTGTCCTTCCCGTCCTTCCTGATCACGCTCGCGCTGCTCTTTGTGTACGGGACGGTCGGCATGGCCAACGGGCTGTGGACGGATGTGACGGGCGCGGCGAGCGGGCCCTTCCAGTTTCTGACCACCCCCTGGGGCGTACTGCTCGCGGAGATCACGTACTTCACGCCGTTCGTGATGCGGCCGCTGCTCGCCGCGTTCTCGCAGCTCGACACCGCGCAGATCGAGGCCGCGTCCTCGCTCGGCGCGAAGGCCCCGCGGATCGTGCGGCAGGTGATCCTGCCCGAGGCGCTGCCCGCGCTCGCCGCCGGCGGCAGCCTCGTACTGATCATGTGCCTCAACGAGTTCGGGATCGTCCTGTTCACCGGGGCGAAGGGCGTCACCACACTGCCGACGCTCGTCTACAGCAAGGCGATCCTGGAGTCGGACTGGACCGCCGCCTGCGTCGTCGCCGTCGTCAACGTCGTGATCTCCGTGGGCCTCTACGGCCTCTACCGGGTGGTGAGCCGTCGTGTTGGTGCATAGCCGCAAGGGCAGGTGGGCGCTCTGGGCGCTGTTCCTGCTGTTCTTCGTGCCGCTGTTCGCGCTGCCCCTGCTCGTGATCGTCGCCGCGTCGTTCTCGACCAACTGGTCCGGCGCCTTCCCCTCCGGGCCGACCCTCGGGCACTACGCCGCCGCCACCCGTGGCGATGCGCTGCGGGCGCTCACCACCAGCCTCGTCACGGCGCTCACCGCGAGCGTGCTCGCCCTCGTCGTGGGCACCTGGGCCGCGCTCGCCGCCCACGCCCTGTCGAAGAAGGGCAAACGGCTCATGGACGCGCTGTTCATGCTGCCCGTCGCCGTGCCGTCGGTGGTGGTCGGCCTTGCCGTGCTCGTCGCGTTCTCGCAGCCGCCGTTCCTGCTCAACGGCACCCGCTGGATCGTGATCCTCGCCCACACCGTCCTGGTCACGGCCTTCGCGTACCAGTCCGTCTCCGCGGCCGTCGTACGCCTCGACCCGGCCTACGAACAGGCCGCCGCCTCCCTCGGCGCCCGGCCCTCGTACGTCCTGTGGCGGGTGAGGCTGCCGCTGCTCCTGCCGTCCCTGAACGCCGCCGCGGGGCTCTGCTTCGCCCTGTCCATGGGCGAGTTGAGCGCCACGATGATGCTCTACCCGCCGGACTGGATGCCGCTGCCCGTACGGATCTTCACGGCCACCGACCGCGGCTCCCTGTTCACCGGCTCGGCCGTCGCCGTCGTCCTGATGGGCGCGACGCTGCTCGTGCTGCTCGCGGTCTCCCGCATCCGCACCCGTGCCTCGTACCGCTGAATCCCCGTACAGCCCCCGTACCGCTGAATCCCCCGTAGAGAGAGTCGAAACGTCATGCGCATCAAAGCCATAGCGGCCGCCGCCGGCTGCCTCGTCCTCGCCGGTTCGCTCACCGCCTGCGGCGGCACCGCCTCCGCCGACGAGAAGGTCGTCACCGTCTACAGCGCCGACGGCCTCAAGGGCGAGAACGGCGACGGCTGGTACGACCAGGTCTTCAAGGACTTCGAGAAGAAGACCGGCATCAAGGTCGAGTACGTCGAGGGCGGCTCCGGCGAGATGGTGCAGCGTGCCCTGCGCGAGAAGTCCAACACCCAGGCCGACGTCATGGTCACCCTGCCCCCGTTCATCCAACAGGCCGACAGCAAGGGCCTGTTGGACACGTACCGGCCCAAGGGCGCGGACCAGGTCGACGGCGGTGACAAGGACGCCGACGGCAGCTGGACCGCCGTCGTCAACAACTACTTCTCCTTCATCCATAACAAGAAGGAGCTGAAGCAGCCCCCGGCCACCTGGGAGGAGCTGCTCGACGCGAAGTACAAGAACAAGCTCCAGTACTCCACGCCCGGCGTCGCCGGTGACGGCACCGCCGTCCTCATCAAGGCCATGCACGACTTCGGCTCGAAGGACAAGGCCATGGCCTACCTGAAGAAGCTGCAGGCCAACAACGTCGGCCCGTCCTCGTCCACCTCGAAGCTCGCCCCGAAGACGGACAAGGGCGAACTCCTCGTGGCCAACGGCGACGTACAGATGAACTACGCCCAGTCCAAGTCCATGCCGAACCTGGGCATCTGGTTCCCGAAGACCTCGGCGAAGCCCGGCGCCGAGCCCACCACCTTCGCCCTTCCATACGCCGCGGGCCTGGTCAAGGGCGCCCCGCACACCGAGAACGGCAAGAAGCTCCTCGACTTCATGCTCAGCGAGGGCGCCCAGAAGCAGGTCAGCTCGGTCGGCGGCGGCTTCTCGGCCCGCAAGGACATCAAGGCCACCGACGCCAACGCCATCGCGCTCACCAAGCTCATGGACGGCGTCGAGGTGTTCCAGCCGGACTGGGCGGACGTCGAGAAGAACCTTCCGTCGTACGTCGACGCCTGGAAGACGGCGACGGGCAGCTGAGCCCCGTACCGCTCCCGATGTCCGCAGGTCGGAACGGGGCGGGCCCGGCCGGGCCCGCCCCGTTAGGCTGACAGTGTCCGGCCCACCGGTAGAGCGGAGATCAGTCCCGTGGCAGAGCGCAAGCCGATCGAATCCTGGCTCACCGACATGGACGGGGTCCTCATCCACGAGGGTGTCCCCATCCCCGGAGCCGACGCGTTCATCAAGCGGCTGCAGGAGTCCGGCAAGCCCTTCCTTGTGCTCACCAACAACTCCATCTACACCGCCCGTGACCTGCACGCCCGCCTCAAGCGCATGGGCCTCGAAGTCCCGGTCGAGAACATCTGGACCTCCGCGCTCGCCACCGCGAAGTTCCTCGACGTCCAGCGCCCCGGCGGCACCGCGTACGTCATCGGCGAGGCCGGACTCACCACGGCCCTGCACGACATCGGCTACATCCTCACCGACTCCGACCCGGACTATGTGGTCCTCGGCGAGACCCGTACGTACAGCTTCGAGGCGATGACGAAGGCGGTCCGCCTGATCAACAACGGCGCCCGGTTCATCTGCACCAACCCCGACGAGACCGGCCCCAGCCTGGAGGGCCCGCTGCCCGCGACCGGTGCGGTGGCCGCGCTGATCACCAAGGCCACCGGCAAGGACCCGTACTTCGCGGGCAAGCCGAATCCGCTGATGATGCGTACCGGTCTCAACGCGATCGGTGCGCACTCCGAGAGCAGCGCGATGATCGGTGACCGGATGGACACGGATGTCCTGGCCGGACTGGAAGCCGGGATGGAGACCTTCCTGGTCCTGACGGGCCTGACCCAGGAGTCGGAGGTCGACCGCTACCCGTTCCGGCCTTCACAGATCGTGAACTCGATCGCGGACCTGGTGGACCTGGTCTGAGCTCCCGCCGCGGGGGCCGATCTTCTCCCCGCCGGAGGGGCTCAATTTGAGCCCCTCCGGCGATTGAGGAGGCCCGTCCGGCAGGACTTTCGGGAAGGGGCGGGTAGGGGAGAGAACACCCGACTGGCCCACACCCGATGGCGACCCGGCAACCCCAGGCGGAGCCTCGAAGCATGCGCCGACTCGGACCAACCCTCTGCGCCGCCACCCTCCTCACCCTCACCCCCGCGGCCCCAGCAATCGCCGGCGACCCCACGGGCATCAACGTCTCCCCGGCCAGTGCCGCCCCGGGCGACGAGGTCGAGATGCTGGTCTCCGGATGTGACGGCACCACCGGCGCGGCCAAGTCCGAGGCCTTCGTCGCGGACGGCTCGCTCACCGGCAGGGACGGCGGGAAGTCGCCGCTGGCCGGCAAGGCGATGATCCGCACCACCGTCACCCCCGGCACCTACGAGGTCGCCGTGACCTGTGACGGCGAGGACGGCAAGGTCAAGGGCAGCCTCACCGTCGTCGAGCAGAAGCAGAAGCAGAAGCAGAAGCAGAAGCCGTCCCCCTCCCCGTCACCGACCGCGCCGATCCGTGCCGGAGGCGGCGGCACCGCCTCGCTCGCCGCCGACGGGCAGGAGGACGAGGGGCCCGGCGCCCGGCACGCCGTCATCGGCACGGTCCTCGCCGCCGCGGCCGTGCTCGCCGTGACCGGCCGGATCCTGCGCCGCCGCCGTGGCAACCGGTAGCCGACGCAGGCGAGGACGCCGTGTCCGAGGCGCGTTCACCCCGCTCCGCCCGGCTGCTCACCGTGGCCGCCTGGCTGCTCCTCCTCGTCGGCCTGTCGCTGGGAGGCCGCGAACTCGCCGACCTGCCGGGCGGCCCCGCCACCGGTGACGTGTCGGCCGCCGGTATCCAACTGCCGCCCGCCCACGACCCGTTGCCCGCCGCCCGACCGCACCGCGTGGACATACCGGCCATAGGCGTGCGTGCCCCCGTGGTCAAGCGCGGCCTCGACGCCGAGTGGGCCATCGACCCGCCGCCGTACGAACAGGCGGGCGTCGTCGGCTGGTACGCGGGCGGCACCCGGCCCGGCGCCGAGGGCACCGCGATCTTCGTCGGCCATGTCGACACCGAGTCGGAGCCCGCGGTGTTCTACGACCTGAGCGCCCTGAAGCCGGGCCAGAAGATACGGGTGTCCCGCGCCGACGACACGCTCGCCGAGTTCACCGTCGAGGACGTACGGGTGCTGCGACGGGAGAGCTTCGACGCGGTCGAGGCGTACGGCGAACGCCGGGCGGGCCGCGCCGAGTTGCGCCTGATCACCTGCGGCGGCACCTACGACCCGGGAACCCGCAGCTACGCGGCCAACGTGGTGGTCTCCGCGTACCTGACGGGCACCGGATCCTGAACCACCCGGCCCGCACAGGCACGTATGTCAGGATTGGGAGCCGGACGTTGCACCCAAGGGGGAGTGGATGTACGGCACGAACGACCGCCCGAGGCGCAGGTCTGCGGGGCGGAGGTGGAAGGCTTCAGCGGTGTCTCTGGGGGTGGCGCTGCTGATCGCGGGGTGTTCCTCGGACGGCGGCAAGGACCCGGCACCGAGCGGCGAGCCGGTCGGCCAGCAGCCCAAAGCCAGCGACCCGTACTGGGTCGACCCGGAGGGGAACGCGGCCAAGCAGGTCGCCACGTACCGGCAGGACGGGAACGACGCCGACGCGAAGCAGATCCAGAAGATCGCGGGCCAGCCCGTCGCGGAGTGGATCGTCGACCCGGACAGCGCGGCGGCCGAGGGCCAGGCCCGGCAGTACACGGAGGCGGCCACGGAGGCCGACCGGGACGCGCTGATCGTCCTGTACCACATCCCGCACCGCGACTGCGGCCAGTACTCCAAGGGCGGCGCCGCCGACGGCAACGCGTACCGCTCGTGGATCGACAGCGTGGCCAAGGGCATCGGTGACCGCAGGACCACGGTCATCCTGGAGCCGGACGCGCTGCTGCACGTCGTCGACGGCTGCACCCCCGGCGAGTTCCACGGGGAGCGGTTCGGGCTGCTCAAGGGGGCCATCGAGAAGCTCAAGTCGCTGAAGAACACCAAGGTGTACCTCGACGGCGGCAACCCCGGCGGGCCCAAGCCGGACGACCTGTACCAGCCGCTGAAGTCGGCGGGCATCGACCAGGCCGACGGCTTCGCGGTGAACGTCTCGAACTTCTACCGCACCGAGGAGTCCACGACTTTCGGCAAGGAGCTCTCGCAGAAGTTCGGCAACAAGCCGTTCGTCATCGACACCAGCCGCAACGGCAACGGGCCCTACACGGGCGGCGATCCGGACGAACGCTGGTGCAACCCGCCGGGCCGCGCCCTCGGTGAGGTGCCGACCACGAAGACCGCCGACAAGGCCGTGGACGCCTACCTGTGGATCAAGCGTCCCGGCGAGTCCGACGGCGAGTGCAAGGGCGGCCCCGCGGCCGGACAGTGGTGGCCCGAGTACGCCCTTGACCTCGCCAAGGGCGCCAAGTAGCCAGCACAGCCGATGAGTTGAGGGCGCCCCCGTCCCGTGGAGCACGTTGACGGGGGCGCCCTCTGCGTATGCGTACGTGCTACTCGGGTACCTCGACCCAGACCGCGTCGCTCGGGGTGCCCTTGGTGTCGGTCACGAACAGCATGTAACGGCCGGGCTGCACCAGGTTCTTGTTCCTCGGCACGGTGACCGTCACCTTGTCGCCGGACTTCTTCAGGTCCAGCTCGATGGAGCGCTGGTCGATGTCGGTGACGTGCGTGGACGCGCTCGGCTTCATCAGGCGGGCGTTCTTCAGGGACGCCGCCTGCCGGGACGTGAACGTCGCCGAGCCGCCCCGCTCGACGGTCTCGGGGCCGCCGCTGAGCGTGGGCTTGGAGCCCTGGTAGAGGTACGGCGGCGTGTAGATCTCGATGCGCTGGTCGAACTTGCCGGGCTTGGTGTTCGCCGCGTCCGAGTACAGCGAGTCGGAGCCGAAGACCACGACCCGCCCGTCGGGCAGCAGCATCGACCCCGAGTGGTAGTTGCGGCCCACCAACGGGTCGGCCACGCGCCGCAGTTCCTTGCCGCCCTTCTCGTACATCCTGGCCTGAAGGATGTCGGAGCCGCCGCGGCCGCGGTAGTCCTCGGAGCCGCCGGTGATCAGCACGCTGTCGTCCGGGAGGATCGAGGACTGCGGGTAGCGGGTGCCCCTGTCGAGGGACGGGCCGTCCTTGAACACCGGGTTGTCGGCCTTGAGGTCGATGATCCGGGTCTTCTCGCTGGACTTCTCGGACTCGCCGACGCCACCGCCGCCGATCACCATGAACTTCTCGTCCTGCGCGGGCGGCAGCATCACGGTGCCCGCGGTCTCCATCAGCTTCGGGTCGCTGAGGCCCTTCACCTTGGTGAACCGGTTGGTGTCGAAGTCCCAGACCCCGGGGTCGCGGCCCACGTCGTCCGGGCCGTACCCGGCGTTGGCGCCGGAGTAGAACAGCTTGCCGTTCGGCAGCACGAACACCGCGGGGTACGTGGGGAACTGCCGCTCCTGCGGGACGTACTCCCACTCCTTGGTGTCCGGGTCGTACACCTCGTTGCGGTCGCCCGGCACGATCTGGCCGATGTCGTCCAGGCCGGACAGGGCGAGGATCTTGCCGTCGGAGAGCGTGGTGAGCGTCGGGTACCAGCGCGCCTCGTTCATCGGGTCGACCTTGATGTACTTCTCGGCGACCGGGTCGAACTCGTAGGCGTCCTTGATGCCCTGGAAGTCCTTCTTGTCGAGGGCGAGCTTCTGGGCGATGCCGTACGTGTTGCGGGCGTCGGCGCCCTTGAGGCCCTGCACCCGGTAGTTGTCCTGGGTGCCGGTCTCGTGCTTCTTGCCGCTTTTCTCCGCCTCGACGTACACCCGGCCGAGCCCCGGGTCGTTGCGCACGAACGCGCCGGTGACCTTGTCGAAGACCTTCTTGGCGCGCTCCACCACCACCGGGTCCTTGGAGACGAACGTCTTGCCGTTCTTCTTGCCGGTGAAGCGGGTGCCCGCGGGCAGGGTGATCGGCTCGTCCGGGTTCTCGTTGTGCACGATCATCAGGCCGCCGGCCTTGGAGACGTCACCCTTGAGCTTCTCGTACCGCTTGGTGCCGCCCGCCACCAGGAGCTTGCCGTCCGGGAGTTGGGTGTGCCCGGTGCAGAACAGGTCGTTGGGCGTGGAGATCTTCTTGAAGGTGTTCTTGACCGGGTCCCAGAGGACGGTGTCGAACTTCTTCGCGTCGAAGTTCTTCTGGTCGTTCCCGGAGCCCGCGACGAGCAGCACCTTGCCGGTGTGCAGAACCGCCGCGTGAATGGTGTTGAGCCGGAACTCCTTGGGCACGTCGACCAGGTCCCAGTGCCCGTTCTCCGCTTTGTACTCAGGCCTGTTGATCTTGTACTGGTGGTACTGCTCGGAGCCGAACCGCCAGAGCCACGGGCCGTTCATCGCGCCGAGGGCCACGACCACCGCCGTGCCTATCGCGAAGCGGCGGGCCCGGCGGCGGCCGGTGGAGCGGTCGTTCATTTCTTACGTCCCCCAAGAGATATCTGTACGGTCTCGTCGGCGGCCGTTGCCGGTTCGGCGGCCGCCCAACTCGGCTTGCGGTGAGGGGTGTGCGCGCCGGGCAGCCGAGGGTCGGTCGGCTGCGGGGCGGGCTGCGGTTCCGGTTCCGGCGCGGGCTGCTGCTGTCCCGGTGCGGTCGGCTGCGGTGCGCTCGGCTGCTGCCGCGCTGCGGGGTTCGGCATGTACGGCACGGAGAGCGGCTGCTGCAGGGTGTCGCCGACCTCGCCGGAAGCCGAGGTTGCCGGGGCCGCCGGGCCTGCCGGGGCCGACGCGGCCGCCTTGCGGCGCTTCTTCTCCTGCCGCCACATGTACCGCCAGGCGAAGATCGGCGCCGCCGTGATCAGCAGCGCGAACGAGGCCCAGGTGATCATCGCCGGGTGGGCGTGGTCGTACACGAAGGCCGCCGCGATCGAACCGGCGAAGACCAGGATGAAGAACAGGTGGATCCTGAACGTCCCGAACAGCGTGTCCGGGCTGGCCGACTCGCCCTTCGGGGTCACCACGAACTTGGACTTGCGGCGCAGCACCGCGTCGAGCAGGGAGCGGGCGTAGATCGGCGCGGAGAGCGCCGACATCACCATGCCCGCGACACCACCGGAGCCCTCCGGTTCGTGCGGGGAGACGTTGTGCCGCCGGTTCCACACGTACAGGCCGATCTGCAGCGCCGAGGCGTTGCCGTACAGCATCAGCCAGATCGTCGGGTCGATGTTCACACCCGAGGCGCCCAGGCCCAGGAACAGCGCACAACTCAGCGCCGCGAGGATCCAGTTGAGGGCCGACATCGGGTAGAAGATGATCATCATCGTGTAGTTGAAGAGTTTGCCCGGGGGCAGGGAGTACCAGCCCTTCCAGTACTGCTTGAGGATCGTCTCGTAGGTGCCACGGGACCAGCGCAGTTGCTGCGTGAAGAAGTCGGTCCAGGCGTTCGGGCCCTCGCCGACGGCGAGCACGTCCGGGGTGTAGACCGACTTCCACTTCTTGCCGGTCACCGGGTTCTTGTGCCGGTGGATCTCGAAGCCGGTCGCCATGTCCTCGGTGATCGAGTCGTACAGACCGCCGATCTGCTTGAGCGCCCTGATGCGTACGGCGTTGGAGGTGCCGACGAACATCGGCCCCCCGTAGGCGTTCCCGGCCCGCTGGATCAGCGCGTGGAAGAGGAACTGCTGGGACTCGGCGGCCTTGGTGACGAACGTGTCGTAGTTGCCGTACACCTGCGGGCCGATGACGAAGCCGACGTCCGGGTCGCGGAAGAAGCCGAGCATCCGCTCCAGGTAGTTGGCCATCGGCACGTGGTCGGTGTCGACGGAGGCGAAGTAGTCGTAGTCGTCGCCGTGCGCGTCCAGCCAGGCGTTGTAGTTGCCGTGCTTGGTCTTGGCGCGGTGCGGGCCCTTGGCCTGGTTCCACTTGGCGACGCCCTTGCGGGAGAAGTGGTGGACGCCGAGCCGCGCGCAGACCTCCTTCACCTCGGGGTCGTCACCCTCGTCGAGCAGCCAGATGTGAAGCAGGCCCCGGTGGCGCAGCTTGACCGCGGCCTCCAGGGTCTTGGTCACCATCTCCAGGGGCTCCTTGCCCGGCACGAAGGAGGTGAGGAACGCGACGCGGGTGCCGGTCTCGGGCACCACCGGCACGGGGTCGCGGGCGACGAGGGTGGCGTGCGCGTTGGACAGCACGTTCATGCAGCGGAAGAACTCGATCAGGCCGATCGAGACGAGCATGACGACGTCGAGGTGCTCCAGGTAGGCGTTGGGTACGTAGTCCCGCTTGGTCCAGTGCTCGGGCTGGAGCAGCCAGGCGAGCAGCACGAGCGAGAGCAGCGGGGCGGCGCCCAGCATCAGCGCGGCCCGGACGCGGTGCGGCTCCTGGGAGAGCAGCGAGCGGTAACGCACCTTGTACGGCTTCGTCGGGTCGGGCTGGGTGAGGGGCCCGGCGAGCCGGCTGTAGTGCTCGTAGTCGTAGCGCGGCAGCGACTTCTTCAGGCGCCGGAAGCCGCCCGTGCGGTGCGAAGGCACCCGCAACTGGGCCGTCCGGGACGGGTCGGAGTCGGGTCCGGCGCCCGTAGGCGTCGACGTCATGAGTCATCCCCCCGCACGCGGATTCCCCGCGTGGTCGTCGGTCCTTGTCACCGCGCGGTCCCCCCTGAACCCCGCGGTCGCAGCAGTGGCGGGCCGCCGTCGTTAAGACTCAGCCGGCGCCCCGCCGGTTGCATGATGCCCGCCCCGGCGCCCCGTCATGAACGGGGCCCCCGCCTCGCGCTCCTTCGCAACCGCCCCCGGCGCGCGCTCAACTGCCGCGCGCCTTCCCTCACATGGTGTTCACGGTTCACGCAAGGGTTCTACGTCAGGAGCATGATCGCAAGGCGGGAAAGTGGTCGTTACTGATCATTTGTGTGCATAGGGGCGGGAGTTGAGGCCTCCGATTCACCGACCGCCACGGTCGACCTCACTGACCGCCATGCTCGACTTCACTCACCGCCACGGTCGACCCGAGCCGTGCCCGGATGTTCCCGAAGTGCTCACGTACCGCCCGCTCTGCCCCGATCGCGTCGCCGGATCGGACCGCGTCGAGGATCTCCCGGTGCTGACGCAAGGTCACGCGCGGGTCGGGCGGCACGTCCACGAGGCCGGTGCGTACGCGGTGGAAGGCGTCCCAGAACGCTTCGAGCACCTCGCCGAGCAGCGGGTTGCGCAGGCCGCGGTAGAGGGTCGCGTGGAAGGTCCGGTCGGTGTCGGCGGCCACCGCGCCGGCGGCGGCCTCGCGCTCCATCTTCTGGACGAGCGCGTCGAGTTCGGCCAGGTCGGTGTCCGGCACCCGGCCGACGAGCCGCGCGATCAGGCCGGTCTCCACGGCCTCGCGCAGCTCGAGGAGTTGGAGCAGGCTGTCCTCGCCCCGGTAGTGCCCCGCGACCGTGCGGAACGTCAGGCCCTCGATCATCGGCGCCACCGACATCGGCCCCACATAGGTGCCGAAACCATGCCGGATCTCCACAATGCCCATCGCCTGCAGCGCCTTGAGCGCCTCCCGCACGGAGTTACGGCTCACGCCGAGCAGCTCCATCAACTCGGGCTCGGTGGGCAACGGGGCGCCGGAGGCGAGCCGCCCGTCGATGATGAGCCTCTTGATCCGCTCCTGTATGTCGCGCGCCATGGGCCAAAGGTATCCGGCGGGTGTCCACGGGGTGGAGTTGAGGGGCGGTCGGTACGGGGCGGGGTGCGGGCACGACGAAGGCCCCCCGCGTACTGCGGAGGGCCTTCGACTGTCGGTGCGCCGCCAGGGACTCGAACCCCGGACCCGCTGATTAAGAGTCAGCTGCTCTAACCAACTGAGCTAGCGGCGCCTGCTGACCCGGAGAACTCTACCGGACGCCCGAGGGTGCTCAGGACCAGCCCGCGGGCGGGCCCGGCCGTGCGCGGGGGTGCCGTACAGCATTCGGACCGTCAGCATGCGATTCCGGTGGACAGTTGAGAAACTGACCGGCGGGCAAGGACGCGAACATTCAGTGCCGGAATGTGAGGGGAATCGCATGGAGACCGACTCGGGGGCTCCGGTATTCGAGGAATTCGAGCGCGCACCGGACTGTGACTGCCCCGGCTGTATTCAGCTCCGCAGGGAGAACGCCCGGCTTCTTCCGCCCCGGCTCGGCGGCCGCCCCGCCGCGCACGGCGCGCGCCGCGCCCTGGTGCTCGCGGCCGCCGCGGGCAGCGTGCTCGCCGCCCCGCACGCGGTGCCCCAGGCCGCCGCCGGACAAGCCGCGCTGACCAGCCCGAGCAGCCCGTCCCGTACGACGGCGGATGATCCGGCGAGTACGCCGCAGGGCGGATCGAGCGCGCTGCACGGCGCCCCGGAAGGCTCGCAGGGCCCGCCGGGCGTGCCCGCGGCGGGAGCCCAGGCGATCACCCGCGCCGAGATCATCAACCGGGCCAAGCAGTGGGTGGGTGCCCAAGTCCCGTACAGCATGGACAAGTACTTCACCGACGGATACCGGCAGGACTGTTCGGGATTCGTCTCGATGGCGTGGAATCTCGGCCGCAATGAATGGACGGGGAGTCTGGACGCATTCGCGGTACGCATCGGACGTGAACAACTTCAGCCCGGAGACATTCTCCTCTTCCACAATCAGGCCGACCCGGAGAAGGGGTCGCACGTGACAATTTTCGGCGGCTGGACCGACTACACGCACTCCCACTACTTCGCTTATGAACAGGCCCGCCCACACGCCCGCAAACAGGCCACGCCGTACGCCTACTGGAACCATTCCAAGGGCTATACGGCCTATCGGTACAAGAACCTGCGGGCGGCCGCGCAGGGTCCGGCCGCGGCGCCCGCGCGGCGCTTCCCGGGCGCCGCGGCGTTCGGCCCCGGCGTCCGCAGCCCGTACGTCACCCAGCTGGGGCGGCTCCTCGTCCAGCGCGGCGGCGGCCGCTTCTACCGCTCCGGGCCCTCGCCGGTCTGGGGCGAGGCGGACCGCAGGGCGACCCAGGCGTTCCAACGTGCCCAGGGCTGGACGGGCCGCGCCGCCGACGGGCTGCCGGGGCCGCTGACCTGGGAGTACCTGGTCGGCGGCAAGGGCCGGGACATCCCGCCGGAGGGCAAGCCCGCGGGTGGCGCCGCGGCGGGCCGGTCCGTGGGCGCGGTGCCCGCGTACCCCGGCCGGGGAGCGTTCCGGCCCGGACAGGTGAACGCGGCGGTCGAGCGGCTCGGCCGGCAACTGGTGAAGAAGGGCTTCGGCGCGCACTACCGCCAGGGGCCAGGACCGGTCTGGGGCGAGAGCGACCGGCGCAACGTCGAGGCGTTCCAGCGCGCCCAGGGCTGGCGCGGCGGCGCGGCGGACGGCTACCCGGGCCCGGAGACCTGGCGACGACTCTTCTCCTGACGGAACGTTCACGCCGCCGCGGGCAGCACTTCCGCGAGGCGCCGGCGCGTACGTACGGCAGCGCTCAGCACGGCCAGCAGTCAGCACGGCGAGCAGTCAGCACGGCGGAGGTGCGGAGGTACCGATGGGATCCACGACCGACCAGCAAGAGAGCTCCAGGGACTCCGGCGGCACGTTCGACGAGACACAAGCGGGCACGGGTACGGGAACGGGCGCAGGCACGGGCGCCCCCACCGACCCGGACGCCGAACCGGGAGCGGACCCCGAC
>NZ_JAAAHS010000650.1 GCF_009908195.1 Streptomyces boluensis
GCCCCGAAGGAGCCACCCCGTGACCGCCCCGAGCACCGCCACAGCCGCCGCTGCCCCGCTCGCGCCGAGCCGTGCGCCCTCCGTGCCCGCGGGGCGGCGCGGAGCCGGTGACAGCGGCTCTGAGGGCGCCGGGCTCACCGTGGCCGTCGACATCGGCGGCACCAAGATCGCCGGCGCGCTCGTACGGTCCGACGGCACCCTGGTCGCCGACTCCCGTCGCCCCACGCCCCGTTCGACGGACCCGGACACCGTGATGGCCGCCCTGGACGAGGTCGTCGACGAACTCGCCGGCACGCCCGCGTGGTCCGAGGTACGCCGCTGCGGCATCGGCAGCGCGGGCCCCGTGGACGCGGCGCACGGCACCGTCAGCCCGGTCAACATCCCCGCGTGGCGCGGTTTTCCCGTGCACGCGCGCGTGCGGGACGCCCTCGCCCGCAACGGCGCGCACGTCCCGGCCGTCCTCGTCGGCGACGGCGTCGCGATGACGGCGGCGGAACACCGGCTCGGCGCCGCGCGCGGCCACCGCAACGCCCTGTGCATGGTCGTCTCCACCGGCGTCGGCGGCGGACTCGTCCTCGACGGCCGCCTGCACACCGGCCCCACCGGCAACGCGGGCCATATCGGCCACATCAGCGTCGACCTCGACGGCGAGAAGTGCCCCTGCGGCAGCCGCGGTTGCGTCGAGGGCCTCGCCTCCGGCACCGCCATCGCCCGCCACGCGCGCGTGGCGGATGCTCAGGCCGCGGCCGAGGCCGCCCGCGCGGGCGACGCCGACGCGCTCGCCGCCTTCGACCGCGCGGGCCGCGCCCTCGCCGCGGGCATCGCGGCCACCGCGACCCTCGTGGAGATCGACATCGTGGTGATCGGCGGCGGCGTCGCCGCGGCGGGCGAGCTGCTCCTCACCCCGCTCCGCCGGCACCTGGAGACCTACGCGGCCCTGGACTTCGTACGCCACCTGCGGGTCGCCCCCGCCGCCCTCGGCACGGACGCGGGCCTGGTCGGCGCCTGGGCGGCCGCCGAAAGGCTGATCCCGCTGACGACGGGCCCTACGGCTTGACTGGGGCTACGGCCTGACCGGGCCCTACGGCCTGACCGGGCCCTACGGCTTGACCGACCGGTAGTAGCGCCGAGCGCCGTCGTGCAGCGCCAGCGGATCCGTGTAGATCGCGGTCCGCAGGTCCACCAGCTGCGCCGCGTGCACCTGCTTGCCGATGTGGTCGCGGCTGTCGATGACCGTACGGGTCAGCCGCTCGGTCAGCTCCGGGTCCGCGCGGTCCGTGGTGACCAGGAGGTTGGCGACGGCGAGCGTCGGCACCGCGGCGTTGTCGCGGGCGTCCGGATAGGCGTCGGCGGGCATCACGGCCGCCCGGTAGTAGCGCGAGGCGCCGCCCTGCGCGTGCAGCTTCTTGACCAGGCCGCCGAGCCGCACCAACCGGACATCGGTGCGCTGCGACAGCTCCCGGATGCTGGTCGTGGGCAGCCCGCCGGACCAGAAGAACGCCTCGATCTCGCCGTCCTCCAACTGCCGCGGCGCCTTGTCGATCCCGCTGGGCTCCGCATGAACGTCCCGCTCCGGGTCGAGCCCCGCCGCTCTCAGCACCCGCTCCGCGATCAGCCGCACGCCGGAGCCCGGCTGGCCGACGGCCACCTTCTTGCCCCGCAGGTCGGCGGCGTCCTGCACCGTGGAGTCGTGCTTCACGACGAGCTGTACGTAGTCGTCGTAGAGCCGGGCGCAGCCGCGCAGCCGCTCCCAGCCCGCGCCCTCCTCCAGCTGGTACTTCTCCACCGCGTCGGCCGCGGCGATGGTGAAGTCGGCCTTCCCGGTGGCGACCCGCTGCACGTTCGTCTGCGAGCCCTCGCTCTGCCGCAGCGCGATGTCGAGATCCGGCAGGTCGCTGGCGGCGGCGGTCTGCAGCAGCTGCCCGTACCGCTGGTAGACGCCCGACTGCACGCCCGTACTGAAGACGACCTTCCCGCCCGGCGAGCTCTCGTCGAGCGGCAGCAGCCACCACACAAGCAGCCCGAAGACCACGAGGGCGGCCGCGGAACCCTGAAGCGCGCGGCGCCTGCTGATCCGGGGGAGTGCCTGCGACATGGCCGCGATCCTGCCAGCTCACCCCACCCGCCGACCAGACC
>NZ_JAAAHS010000651.1 GCF_009908195.1 Streptomyces boluensis
GTGGGGGGGGCGCTCCGGACGTCTCGGGTCGGTCGGCGTTCAGGCGTGCTGCGCGAACGCTTCCGCGATGTCCGTCTTGTCGGCCTCGCCGCCCGCGAGCAGCAGCCGCAGCAACACCCGTGCCTTGTACGGGTCCAGGAGCCCGCCGTTGATGAGGCCGCGGCGGCGCAGGTCGGTCTCGGAGCCGATGGCGCCGTACGTGTGGGTGAGGACGGAGCCCGCGCCGGTGCGGGAGGTGAGGACCACGGGGATGCGGGTGGCGAGCGTGCCGAGGACGGGGGCGAGGTCCGAGGGGACGTGGCCGACGCCGAAGCCCGCGACGACCAGGCCCTGATGGGTGTCGGCGAGCGCGGCGAGGGTGCTGCCGTCGTCGTCGAGCGTGACCGTGTGCAGGGCGACGCGCGCGGGCGGTCCGGTGGGCACGGCGAGGGCGGGGCGGCGCGGCGGTCGGTTCAGGACGCGCACCTCGCCCTCGATGACATGGCCGAGCGGACCCGTGTCGGGGGACGTGAACGCGGCCGTGCTGGTGGCGTGCGTCTTGCGTACCCGACGGGCCGCGTGGATCTCGTCGTTGAGGACGACCAGGGCACCGAGGTCGCGGGCCTGGTCGGCGGCGGCGACGCGGGCGGCGGCAAGGAGGTTCCCGGGGCCGTCCGGGCTCGCGAGGGTGGGGTTGCGCATGGCACCCGTGACGACGAGCGGCTCGGGGTGCGGCCACACGAGGTCGATCAGGTACGCGCTCTCCTCCAGGGTGTCGGTGCCCTGGGTGACTACGACACCACGCGCGCCCGCGCGTACCGCCCGTGACGCGGCGTCGACCAGGTCGAGCAGGTGCCGGAACGTGAGGTTCGCGCTGGGTACCGCCTGGGTGTCGTGCACGTCGAGCGGTACGTCGAGGCCGGGCACGGCTGCGGTCAGGTCGGCGCCGGTGAGGCGGGTCACGACGGTGCCGCCGCTCCCGTCCGCCCTGGCACCCGCCATCGCGATGGTCCCGCCGAGGGTGAACAGGGCTACGGTCACGGGGAGTACCCTTCGGGGACGGCGGCCGGGTCGTCCGGGGCCGAGGGTCGGCGGGGCATTGGCGGGGCACCGACAGGGCACCGGCGGGGTGGCGCGGCGAGGCTACCGCCCGGCCGGGCCCGTGGTCACCGTCCGCTCCGCGGAGAACGCCCCCCAGTTGCCGTCGGGGAGCTTGGCCCGCAGTTTCACCCGGTACGTCAGGCCGGCCTCCCGCGTGATGAAGAAGCTGTGCTTCGCCTGCCCCTTCGGCGCCTTGGCGCCCCACATGAGGGTGGTGGCCTGCTTGCCGTTGAGGTGGATCTGGTACTCGCTGACGTCGCCGCCTGTGTCGGGTGGTGTCCACTTCAGGTCGAGGTAGTGCGCGTGGTCGTCGAGGTGCGTGGCGACCTCGAAGCCGGTGGGCGCGGTGCCCCGCGCGGAGTCCTTCGCGCCGTCCGGGGCCGCTGCCGTACTGAGGCCCACGGCGCCGCTCGGCCGGGACGTGTTGTCGGCGGCGTCCCGCGCGACGACCGTGAAGGTGTAGTCGGTACCGGGCCGAAGTCCCGTGACCAGGGCGGCAGTCGAGTCACCGTCGACACTGTGGATCTTCGATCCGCGCTGATGGATCTCGTACGAGGTGACCTCCTTGTCGTCCTTCGCCGCACTCCAGGACAGGGTGGCCGCGCGCGGTCCCGAGGGGTGGGCGCGGAGGCGCGCGGGCGCGGTGGGCGGTTCGTGGTCGGCACTCGCGCGGGCGCGCGTGGTGACGGAAACGGCCCGGCTGAGCGGGGACGCGTTGCCGTCGCGGCCCTTGGCGCGGACCGTGAAGGAGTACTCGGCGGAGGGCTGAAGGCCGGCGATGTCCACCATGTACCGATCGGCGGGGACCGTCTTGACCCTTGTCCTGCCTCGGTAGATCTCGTACTCCGCGATGTCGCCCGCCGCGCTCTTGTTCCACATCACATGCACCGAAGTGGCGCTCGACGCCTGGGCGGTGAGGCCGCGCGGGGCCACGAGCTCGGCGGCGGGCGCGGGCGCCGCTTCGGAGCTGTCGGAGCAACTGGTCAGGGACAGGCAGAGGGCCGCCGCGAGGAGGCCCGCGACGAGCGGCGTGACCGCGCACGGGGTGCGGC
>NZ_JAAAHS010000652.1 GCF_009908195.1 Streptomyces boluensis
GCCCCGATCCGTCCACCCCGGATCTCCGCAACGAGCCGCGCGTGGTCGGCTTCGGTGCGGTCGGCGTACGTCACCGCGAAGGCGGCGATCGCTTCGTCGAGTTCCTCGCTCTTGCCGCAGTACCCGGCGATGAGGCGCGGGTCGGCGCTGTGTGCGTGGGCGCGGGCGAGGAGCGCGCCGGTCATGCGGCCGTAGTCGTCGATCTGGTCGGCTGCGAGGGCGGCGGGGTCGACGCTGCCCTTGCGGTTTCTGAACTGTCGTACCTGGAACGGCAGTCCGGAGACGGTTGTCCAGCCGAGGAGTATGTCGCTGACGACTTGCATGCGTTTCTGTCCGAGGACCACGCGTCGTCCTTCGTGGGGGACGTCGGGGGCCTTGAAGCCGGTGGCGGGCAGGTGCGGCAGCAGCGTGGAGGGCCTGGCTTCCTTGACTTGGAGTATGAGCGGTTCGCCGCGGTGGTCCTGGAGCAGTACGACGTAGGACCGGGTGCCCACGCTGCCGGTGCCGACCACGCGGAAGGCGACGTCCTGGATCGCGTACCGGGCGAGGAGCGGCAGTCGGTCTTCGGGGAGCGTGGTGAGGTACGTGCCGAGTGCTTGGGCGACGGCTGTGGCTTCGGCGTCGGGTATGCGGCGCAGTACGGGTGGGGCGTCGACGAAGCGTCGGCTGCCGTCGGTTTGGACTTCGGTGGATTTGGCAGCGAAGCGTCCGCTGGTGTTGTTGCGTGCCTTTTCGGAGACGCGCTCGAGGGTGCCGAGTAGGTCGTGGGCGTCGGTGTGGGAGACGAGTTCTTCGTCTGCGATGGCGTTCCAGGCGTCGAGGACGGGGAGTTTGGCGAGCAGCCGCATGGTGCGCCGGTAGGCGCCGGCGGCGTCGTGGGCTGCGGTGCGGCAGTTGTCTTCGCTGGCGCCTGCTTCGCGGCCGGCGAGGACGAGTGAGGTGGCGAGCCGTTTGAGGTCCCATTCCCAGGGGCCGTGGACGGTTTCGTCGAAGTCGTTGAGGTCGATGACGAGTTCGCCGCGGGCGTCGCCGTACAGGCCGAAGTTGGCGGCGTGGGCGTCGCCGCAGATCTGGGCGCCGATGCCGGTGATGGGGGTGCGGGCCAGGTCGTACGCCATGAGTCCGGCGGAGCCGCGGAGGAAGGCGAAGGGGGTGGCGGCCATCCTGCCGACGCGTATGGGGGCGAGTTCGGGGAGCCTGCCGTGGTTGGACTCTTCGACGGCGGTGGCGGCGTCGGGGCGGTCGTCGGTGGGGGCGCTCTGGGCGTGTGCGGAGCGCGGTACGTGGGTGCGGAGGTTCTTGCCGGTGCGTTTCGGGGTGTCTTCGCCGGCTGTGGGCGCGAAGCCTGGTACGTGGGGGAGGCGCTGGGGTGTGGGTCGGGGTCGGTCGCCAGGTGTGGGTTGTCCCGGTACTGCGGTGTCCAGCTCGGTCACGTGGACCGCCTCCCCCGTGGTTCGCCGCCGTTGTCGGGCGGTGTGGCTTTGACTGGGATCGACGTTACCGGCGGGGGGGCGGGGACGGTCAGGGCCTGTGGATAACTCTGGACGGGGCCGGACGGGGCTGCTCGTACCGAGACTCGACCCCCTCCTCCACGTGACCCCGGTCACGCATAGAGAGAAGATCGCGACCCCGCATCCACCTCAGATCTGCCTCACATCCACCCGAAGCCGAGTGTGAGCTTCCGCACTCCGGCCCACCGCGAAGGCCACCGCAGCGACCCCGCCTGAACGGACCGGACCGCGATCGGACCGCGACGGGACCGCGGCCGGAGCACCACCAGATCCTGCGGGCATAGCAAAAGCCCCGCAGGTCGATGACCTGCGGGGCTTTCAGCTTGTGCGCGAGGGGGGAGTTGAACCCCCACGCCCTTTCGGGCACTGGAACCTGAATCCAGCGCGTCTGCCTATTCCGCCACCCGCGCATTGGGTGTGTCGCCCGGCTCCCGCTTGCTGCGGGCGCCTGCCGACATCCAGAAGATTAGCACGCTGCAGAGGGTGAATTCACATCCGTTTGGCCAGCCCTCACCGGCACGGACGGCCACGGCCCGTGGGCGCGGAACGTGCATGGGCAGGCCCCGGACCTGCAGGGACCGTCGTACGAGGT
>NZ_JAAAHS010000653.1 GCF_009908195.1 Streptomyces boluensis
GGCCCCCGCCACGCGCGCGTTGCTCACGGTGGAGCCCGCCGCGCAGGTGCACGTCGAGACGGTGAAGCGCGCGGGCCCCGACGCCCTGGCGGTACGGCTCCGCGAGACGCAGGGCCGTCCCGTACACGTCACCTGGGACACCGCCCTGCCCGCCACCGGGGACGCGCTCGGGGCCGACCTCCTGGACGCGCCCACCGGCCCCTTCACCGGCCACCTCGACGGCAACGCCTACACCACCCTCCGCCTCGGCACGGCCGACCTGCCCGGCACGGCACCCCGGCACGAGGCCGTCACGCCCGGGTTCAGCCGCTGTCGGACACATGTTCAGTGCTCCACTCCTCAGGGTGGAGGGGAGGGGCATCCTGCCGCTGGAGGTCTGCAGGAGTGCAGCGACATTGTTAAAGTCGCCTTGTCTGACAACGAAGTTGTGGGGACCTACCGCCGGGCGGGCGGGAAGTCAGGCCTGTGGAGGCCTTGTAAGACCACCCTCGGGTGGCAAGGGCCGGTGAAGCAGGAACCCGAGGGGGCGCCGCGTAGCGGTGCTGACCAGAATCGTCTGCGTTCACGTGGGCGAGGGCGTCAATGGCTGCACAACACCGGCACAGTGCCGGTTCGCTCGAGAGGTCTACCCGGAATCGAGCTGCACGCGCATGGTGCCCCTCACCATCACGGCGGGGGACACCACGCGCGCGTGCGCAACACTTTGCTCGGCCCGGTGCACGGCGAGGTCATCGCCGCTTCTCCGTACGGCAGCTGGCAGACGGTCACCCCGCGCGCCGCCGCCTTCACCGTGCCCGCCGAGGGCGAGACCGACACGGTCTTCCAGGTGCACCCACCCGCCGGCACCCCGGCCGGGGTCTACTGGGTGCTGCTCAAGGCCGTGGCCCAGGGCCACATCGCGTACGGTCCGGCCGTCGCCGTGCACGTCCGCGCACCCCGCACGGAGCCGGCCCGTCCCGCACCACAGGCCGTACCCGAGCCCGCCCCCGTACCGAACCCACCGCACGAGGAGCCCACGCCATGACGCCGCCCGGTGACACCGCCAGGACCACTCCGGCGCGCCGCCCCACCATCAAGGACATCGCGCGCCGTGCCGGGGTCTCGGAGAGTGCCGTCTCCTTCGCGCTCAACGGCAGGCCGGGCGTCTCCCAGGGCACCAGGGACCGCATCCACCGCGTCGCCGAGGAGCTCGGCTGGCAGCCCAACAGCGCCGCCCGCGCCCTGTCGGGGGAGCGCGCGGGCTGCGTCGGACTCGTCCTGGCCAGGCCCGCGCACACGCTCGGCGTCGAGTCGTTCTTCCTCCAACTGGTCTCCGGCGTACAGGAAGTGCTCGCCTCCCGGAAGGTGGCGCTCCTGTTCCAGGTCGTCGAGGACATCGACGCCGAGTGCGAACTGCACCGCCGCTGGTGGGCCGAGAAGCGCGTCGACGGCGTCCTCGTCGTGGACCCGCGCGCGCACGACCCGCGCCCCGAACTGCTCGCCTCGCTCGGCCTGCCCGCCGTCGTCATCGGCGCCCCCGCCACCGGCGAGGAGGCCGCGGCCCTCTCCACGGTCTGGGCCGACGACTCCGCCGCCATGGCCTCCGTACTGGCCCATCTGCACGGCCTCGGCCACCGCCGCGTCGTGCACGTCGCGGGCCTGCCGGGGCTCGCCCACACCGAGCGCCGGATCAGTTCGCTGCGTACGGAGGCGGCGGCCCTCGGCCTCGACGACGCCCGCTCCGTCACCACCGACTACTCCGACGCGGAGGGCGCCGAGGCCACCCGGCACATCCTCGACGCCCCCGAACCGCCCACCGCGATCGTCTACGACAACGACGTGATGGCCGTCGCGGGCGCCTCCGTCGCCTCCGAGCGCGGCATCGCCGTACCCGCCGAACTCTCCATCGTGGCCTGGGACGACTCGGCCCTGTGCCGGGTCACGCACCCCCGCCTGACCGCCCTCGTCCGCGACACCTCGGGCTTCGGCCGACTCGCCGCCCAGGAACTGCTCGACCGGCTCGACGGCGGCCCGGTCCGCAGCATCCAGGCCGAACTCCCGCACCTGGAACCCCGCGAGAGCACCGCGCCGCCGCCCGCCGCCGCCCCGCACCGCCCCGAAGG
>NZ_JAAAHS010000654.1 GCF_009908195.1 Streptomyces boluensis
GAACTACCCCGCCAGCACCCGCGTGATCCTTGCGGAGGACGTGCCGAGCCCCGTAGGCCCACCCAGCCGCCAAGGCCTCGCACCCGTGCCCGCCCGAAGGTCCTGCTCGCGATAGCGCCTGCACTCCCGGTGCCAGTGCAGGATGCCCGCCATCCAGTCCCGCAGCTCCCGCACGTACCCGTCGAGAATCTCCCTGGTCGGCGCGTCCAGCTCCATGTCCTCGTAGAGCACGGGCAGTTCATGCCGTACGACGTGCTGGAACTGGCGCAGTCGCGCGTTCATCAGGTCGTCGACAAGGGCGACGCCCGTGGCGTAGTCGACGTCGAAGAAGTTCTGCACGATCAGGACGCCGTTGTGCACCTCGCCCTCGTACTCGATCTCCTTCTGGTACGAGAACAGGTCGTTGAGCAGCGAGGCGTAGTCGACGGCGGAGTTCTCCAGGGAGCGGACCGGGCCGCTGCGGTACACCGCGTCCGGCACCCGCTCGCCGTGCTTGATGCGGCACAGGCGCATCGTCATGTCGGCGCCGAAGGTGAGGCGCCGCATCTCGATGTAGTCCACCGGGTCCGGGATGCGGTGCTGCGCCTGGTTGACCAGCTCCCACACCCAACTCGCCGTCATGTCCTCGACGGTGCGGCGGAACGCGGCCCGGTCCTTGGCGGACATCGGCCCGGCCGTCCGCGCCCACAGGTCGGCGAGCCCGCGCTCCAGGGCGTTCGCCGGCTCCGGCGCGGCGGCGTCGTCGAGCGGCATGAACAGCGCGAGCCGCTCGGTGGCCGCGCGGGCGCCCGCCAGGTCCCGGGTGCGGCCGTAGAGCGCGGGGTACAGGTCGTCGCCGTACGTCCCCCACGTCAGCCAGTTCGCCGACAGGTCCAGCTCCTCGGGGGTGGCATCCGGGTCGAGGCCCGCCGAGCAGAGCGGGAAGTCGTACCCGGCGAGCCGGTGTTCGTCCCAGATGTCGGAGAGCGGCTGGCCCGGCTGCACCCGGAGCATGCCCATCCGCTCGCCCCACTCCACACAGCGCGGCCGCGCCCCACCCAGGTGCGGGCTCAGCGAGACCGGGTACGGAAGCTGGAACTCCGGCAGCAGGGACGGGCCCACGTGCCGGTGCGGCCGATGCGTCTGGCCGCGCTGCCGGGCCCGCTCCGCGCGCGGGGTGAAGCGCATGCCGGTGCCGGGCAGGGTCAGTCCGCCCGGCTCACGCCCGGCCGCCTCCGCGTTCATGTACCGGCTGGAGCGCAGATGCCACTCGTGCCCGCCGGACTGCCAGTCCTGCAGCCCCTTCGCGTACGCGGCGACCGCGGCCGTCTGCGCCAGGTCGAGGCCCTGCTCCGCGCACAGCCCCGGCACCTCGGTGAGCGCGGTGTTCTCGAACTGCTGGAGGCGCGAGGTCAGCAGGTCGTTGACCGCGTCAGCCGCCTCCTGCGTCGTACAGCCGAGGAACGTCTCCATCACCAGGACGCCGTTACTGTTCTCGCCCTCGTCCTCGACCTCGCGCTGGTACGAGAACAGGTCGTTGCGCAGGTGCACCGCATCCGAGAACGCGTCCCTGAGCACCCGCAGCGGCCTCGACCCGGCGACGGACTCCGGGAGTTCGGCACGTGCCGCGTACTCGACGAGCCCGGCTGACCAGGGGGCGCCGCCGACCTTGCGGCGCATCTCGATGTACTCGACGGGGTTGGCGATCCGCCCCTCGTTGATGTTGGACAGCTCCCACAGGGATTCGTTCAGGAGGTTCTCGGTGGCCTCCGCGAACCGGGACCGCCAGCCCGCCGACATGCTCGGCACCGTGCGCGCCCATAGATCGGCGAGGCCCGCCTCGACCGGATTCTGTGGCTCCGGAAATCCCTGGGCCAGGTCCATCGGCATGAGCGCGGGCAGCCGGTCCAGATACGCCTTGGCGCCCTGCCGGTCCTGCGTCCGTTTGAACAGCTCCAGGAAGTGGTCGTCGAAGAAGAAGACCCACACGTACCAGTCGGTGACGAGCGCCAACGTGTCCGCGTCACAGTCGGGGTGCGTGTACGCGCAGAGCAGCGCGTAGTCGTGCGCGTCCAGGTCGCGCTCCTCCCAGACCCCCGACCCCTCCAGCATTCCCATCCGC
>NZ_JAAAHS010000655.1 GCF_009908195.1 Streptomyces boluensis
GGGTGGGAGTGGGCGGCGGTCTGGTTGCCGGTGGCGGTGGCTGTTTGACGGGCCATCACCTGGGTCGCGGTCGTCGCCGCCGTCGTACCGAAGTCGACCGTCGTACCGGCTTCGGGACCCGCCCCTCGGGCGGAGTCGTCCCCGGACGGTGCGGACTGGTCGTGCCCCGAGGTCTCGGGCGTCTCCGGCGGCGCGCTCTCCACCCGGATCTCCACCGCGTCCGAGTTGCCCACCCACAACGGCGCCGTGGAGCCGCGCACTTCGGCGGCCGCGCGCTCGGGCGTGCCCGTGTCGGCGGCGTGCTCCTGGTTGTGGGTGTCGACGTCCTGCCAGCCCGACCAGGTGCCGGTGCCGGCGGCACGGGTGCGGACCTGGACCCGGCCGTTCAGCACGGCGGCCGGGTCGTCCCAGACCACGCCGACGAGCGAGAACGGCCGGACCTCACGACGGGTCAGGCCCTGCGCCGTGGCACCGCCGCCGGCCCGGTCGGTGGCGAGCGAGGTCAGAGGGAGGGACTGGGTGGAGCCGGGGACCGCCCCGGCCGACTCCGCCGCGGGGGCGGAGGGGACAGCGGCCCGTACGTCCTGCGGCACGACGAGCGGCAGGGCCAGGGCCGCCGCGCAGGCGACGCCGATCGAGGAAGCAAGGTATCCACGCATGCCGTCGACTGTGCGCCAGCCATGACATACCCGCATGTTCTGTGTGGCAACGGGATGTTCTCGCCCGTAAGGGAACTGACGCCGCGTCGGCTCGTACGGCCCGCGCCGCTCCCCCGGCCGGGCGGACGCGGCGGCCCGTCGACGCGTACCCTTGCGCCCGTGAACGCGACCGACCGCACCCCCGCCGACCTGCTGCGATCCGCGCTCGCCGAGGATCCGGCCCGCCCTCTGGTGACCTTCTACGACGACGCCACCGGCGAACGCGTCGAACTGTCCGTCGCCACCTTCGCCAATTGGGTGGCCAAGACCGCCAACCTGCTCCAGGACGAGCTGAACGCCGAGCCCGGCGACCGGCTCGCGCTGCTGCTGCCCGCGCACTGGCAGACCGCCGTATGGCTGCTCGCCTGTTCCTCGGTGGGCGTCGTCGCCGAGGTGGGCGGCGCCGCGGCGGACGCCGACCTCGTCGTCAGCGGGCCCGACTCCCTGGACGCCGCGCTCGCCTGCTCGGGCGAGCGGGTGGCGCTCGCGCTGCGCCCGCTCGGCGGCCGCTTCCCGCAGCCGCCCGCCGGGTTCGTGGACTACGCGGTCGAGGTCCCGAGCCAGGGCGACCGCTTCGCGCCGTACGCGCCGGTCGACCCGGACGAGCCCGCGCTCGCCGTCGACGGGGCCCGGTTCACGGGGGCCGAACTCGTGGAGCGCGCCCGGTCCGACGCCGCCGCGCTGGGACTCGGCCGCGGCTCCCGGCTGCTCTCGGGCCACTCCTTCGGTACGTGGGAGGGGCTGTCCTCGGGGCTCTACGCGCCGCTCGCGGCCGGAGGTTCCGTGGTCCTCTGCCGCCACCTCGACCAGCTCACGCCGGACGGCCTGGAGAAGCGGGTCGAGAGCGAGCGGGTCACGGCCACAGCGCGCTAGCCCCTGCTCGACACCGGTTCCGGTTCCGCTTCCGCTTCCGTACGAGGCCACACCCCTCTCGTACGACTCGTCGCGGCACCGGCGCCGCGTCGTGAAAGTCCACCCGTCCGGCGCAGGTGGGCACCCGGCCCGCAGGCGCCGGGGGCCCGCGCCGGGCCATGGTCGTAGGAGCGCTTCGCGGAGCGCCGCCGCACTGCCAACGCCACGAGGGGTGGACCCAGACGTGACCGACACCGCAGGCACCCCCGCCGAACCGGATCAGCCGGCCGACGACGGGCCTGAGGCGGAGGACGTACCGGCGGAGGGCGTACCGGCGGAGGCGGAAACGGAAACGGAAGCGAAGGCGGAAGCGAAGGCGGAAGCGGCACCGGAGGGCGAGCCCGCGGAAGGCGAACCCGCGGAAGGCGAGCCCACAGAAAGCCAAGGCGAAGACCAAAGCGAAGACCGGGGCGAAGGCCCAAGCGACGGCCCAAGCGAAAGCCAAGCCCAAGCCGAAGCCCAAGCCGACCAAAGCACCCCCCAACCC
>NZ_JAAAHS010000656.1 GCF_009908195.1 Streptomyces boluensis
CCCACATCCCGTCCCGGAAGGACGTCCCCGTGGACCGTAGATCCCTCCTGACCGCCGCCACCGGCGCGGTCGCCCTCGGCGCCGCCGCCCAGATACCCGCCCGCGCCGCCACGGCGGCCGCGCCGGGGGCCGGCCTCGTCAGCGCGTTCAACGTCATCAGCGACATCCAGGGCGATCTGCGCGACCTGGACGTCGCCCTCAAGGACATGACCGGCATCAACCCGGCCAGCACGGGCATCGCCATCGCCGGTGACATCACGCCGCGCGGCTACGACTTCGAGTACGCGGAGGTCACCAGGGCCTTCGGCAAGCACACGCTGCCCAAGGCCGCGTGGGCGATCGGCAACCACGAGTTCTACGTGCCGAAGTGGGCCGACCCCGACACCCTGTCCCAGTCGACCTGGCCGAACGGCACCACCGAGGACTCGCTGTTCAAGAGCTTCTACAAGTTCGCCGGCCGCGACAAGGTCTACAACGAGCAGTCCTTCGGCGGCATCCCCGTGCTGACCATCGGCACCGAGAAGTACATGCACTTCCACGACTCGGCCCTGTGGGACGAGGTGTGGATGAGCGACGAGCAGTTCGCCTGGCTGGAGGACCGGCTCCGGTACTGGCAGGGCAAGCGCAAGCCGGTCATGGTCGTCACGCATCACCCGCTGCCGAACACCGTCTCCGGCAGCCGCAACAAGCTGTACATGAAGGACTACCTCCAGGCCGACCGGCTCCTCGGCATCCTCGGGCGCCACCGCGACGCTTTCCTGTTCTGCGGCCACACCCACTGGGACCTCGGCCTGTCCGACTGGTACGTACGGCGCGTGGTGCCCGGTACGGCCAACCCCGAGGGCTTCAACGTCGTCAACACCGGTGCCGTCCAGGTCGGTTGGACCGACAACGGCGCCGGCGGCGAGGTGGAGGTGCCCGGCACGTTCAACCAGGGGCTTCAGGTCGAGGTGTACCGCGACAAGGTGGTCGTGCGGGCCCGCGACTTCGCCGGCTCGGCCTGGATCAAGCAGATCACGGTGCCGCTGCACACCGCGATCTGACAGCACCCCGGTCCGGCGTCACTGCCACGCGTCGCCCCAGTCCGCGTCACGGGCCGCCTTGTACAGCGGTCCGTGGCGCTTGGTGACCGTGGTGCGTTCCAGGGCGCCGTCGGCCACACACAGGTCGAGGAGCACCTGGCCCTTGCGGATCTGCGGCCGCCGGACGATCCGTGCCGTGGCCGGTTCGGCGGGGAGGCGGGTGGCGGCGACGTAGCTGAACTTCTCGTCCTCGTACGGCAGGGAGCCGCCCTTGACCTTGCGGTGCAGGGAGGAGCGGCTGACGCGGGCGGAGAAGTGGCACCAGTCCTTGCCGGGTTCGATGGGGCAGGCGGCGCTGTGCGGGCAGGGGGCCGCGACGCGCAGGCCCGCGGCGATCAGGCGGTCCCTGGCCTCGATGATCCGGGTGTACCCGTCGGGGGTGCCGGGTTCGATCACCACGACGGTCTGCGCGGCGCGGGCGGCGGCCTCGACGACCGAGCCGCGGTCCGCCGCGGTCAGCTCGCCGAGCACGTACGAGATGGTGACGAGATCAGTGCTCTCGACGGTGAGCGCTGCTCCGATACGAGAGCGCTGCCAGCGCGCGTCGTCCAACAGGGGGTTGGCCGCGGCCAGTTCACGCCCCAGGTGCAGGGCGGGCTCGGCCCAGTCGAGGACCGTCACGGGGCGCTGCGCGGGCCAGGTCGAGGTGACCGCCCAGGTCGCCGCCCCGGTGCCGCCGCCGATGTCGGTGTGACTGTCCGGCGCCCAGCCCTCGGGCGCCGCGTCCGCGAAGGCGGCCAGGGCGGCGCGTACCGCCTCGAAGGTGGCCGGCATCCGGTACGCCGCGTAGGCCGCGACGTCCGAGCGGTCGCGGAGGACCGGGGCGTCGGTCGGGGTGCGGCCGCGGTAGTTGGCGATCAGCCGGTCCACGGCCTGGGCGGCCTGCTTGGGCGGGAGTCCGTCGAGCAGGGCTGCGAGGGCGCTGCGCAGGGTTTCGGCGGATGTGGTGGGGGCGTTCACCTGGGAATCCTACCGGGGCCCCAGTACCCCCAGGGGGCTCCGCC
>NZ_JAAAHS010000657.1 GCF_009908195.1 Streptomyces boluensis
GGCTCGTGCGGGTGTGCGCCGGGGTGCGGCCGGGGCTTCATGGTTGCGGTGAACTTCCGTCGGGGGAAGGTCAGTTGCCCGCCGGGTCCTGCTCCGGCTTCGGCTGCTGCTCCTGGGACGCGTCCGGCTTCGGCTGCTCGCACGTCACCTTGTCGCGGGGCGTGTAGTGGGTGTGGAACGGCTCGCGCTTCACTTCGGCGCCGTTGTTCTTGAGGATGCGCTCCACGGTCACGTCGAATCCTTCGAGCGGGGTCTGCGGCTCGCACTGCTCGGAGGTGTTCACGCGCTCCGTGGGCTCCTTGACGTTCTCGCGCGGGCCCTTCGTGGCGAGGACCTCGTCGTACTTCTTCGTACCGAGGAAGGTGACGGTCACGGAGGTGTCGGTGGACTCGGCCTGGATGTAGATGGCCTTGCCGGAGTCGTTGAGGAAGCGCAGGTCGAGGCTGCCCCAGGCGACGGTGGCCTCGCGGCCCTCGGGGTAGCGCTCGATGTAGAAGGAGTGCGCGCCGTGTTCGAGGGGCTTCACGCCGGCGAAGAACAGCGCGTTGTACATGGTCGTGGCGACCGACGAGACGCCGCCTCCGGCCGCCTTGGTGAACTGGTCGTTGAGGATGATCGTGCCGTCCACGAAGCCGTTGGCCTCGGTGCGTTCGCCGACGGTGCGGTTGAAACTCCACGACTCGTCCGGCATGACGACGGAGCCGTTGATGAGCTCGACGGCGCGGCCGATGTTGGTGCTGCGGTACGCGGCGGGCTCGAAGTTGACCGTGAACGACGACATCTTCTCGGTCAGTCCGAGCTCGGCGGCGTTCGCGCTGGTGACCTCGGGCTGCGTGGTGACGGCGGCGACCTTGCCGGTACGTGCGGCGGCGCCGGACTCGGTGAGCAGCGGCAGTACGGCCTTGCCGAGGGCCTTGCCGGTGACTTCGAGTCCGGCCCGGCCGTCGCTGGTGGGCACGACGCGGTCGCCGTCGAGGCGGAACGTGGCGTTCTCCGCGGTGCCGGTGAGCCCGGCGAGGGGGCGTGCGACCTCGGGGTCCTCGATCAGGCCCTTGCTGTCGAGGCGGGGTTCGAGGCGGCCCTTGTCGTCGGCCTTCAGCTTCAGGTGCTTGCCGAGCGTGCCCTGCCCGATGGTGAGTTTCTCACCGCCGATGTCGAGGGTGACGGGCCCGGACATGGCGGGCCTGGCGAACTCCCGCAGGGCGCGCGCGGTCTCGTCGGCGGTGACCTTCGGGCGGGTCTCGTGGGTCGGCAGCTCCGTCTCGGCGCCGGCGGTCCGGACGGCACCGGTACCGGCGGCCTTCGTCCCGTCGGCGGGCCGCTCGGGGAGGTACGCGCCGCGCAGTGCGGTGAGCGCCCCGTCCACGTCGAGGGTGTGGCCGGTGCGGGCGGCGCGCACCTCGGCCTTGCCGTCCTTGAAGGTGACGGCGCCGTCGCGGGCCTTCTGCCGGTGCTTCTCGCCGACCTGCTGGAGGGTGGCGCGGGCCTTGTCCTCGTCGACGTGCACGACGGGTTCGACCTCGCCGCCGGAGCGGAAGAGTCCGCCGATCACGGTGAGGGGGTCGGCGCCGTCGCGGGCGGCCTTGTCGACACTGGCCTCGGTGTCGACGGTGAGCCCCGCGGCGGCCGGGTCGACGGTGCCGGTGCGGTCGCCGACGCGTATCGCCAGGGGCTTCGCGCCTTCGCCCGCGACCAGCTCGCGCTGGAGTTTCCGCTCGGCGTCGGCCCGGCTGAGGCCGCCCACGTCGACGCCGCGTATGTGGGTGCCGGGGTCGATCCCGTCGCCGTTGACCAGCGTGCCCGCCAGGTAGAGCCCTCCCACACCGACCGCGAGCGCACCTCCCGCGAGTGCGGCGGGGTGCAGGTGCGCGGGACGTATTCGGCGGGGCATGGGACTCCCTTGCAGACGGCGGCGGACAGAACGACCGTGCGGTGTACAGAACCGTGCGGTGTAACAGAACCGTGCGGTGTACAGGACAACCGAGCAAGTAACCCATATTCGGTCATTAGTCGCATAGGGCGCATCTCACATTCGCCATGCGCATGGCACGACCTCGCCCCGCCCCCTACCC
>NZ_JAAAHS010000658.1 GCF_009908195.1 Streptomyces boluensis
CATGTACTTCACAGACCGTGGCATCGAGGAACTGGCAAAGCGACGCGGCGAGGAGGAGATCACCTTCGAGTGGCTCGCCGACCAGCTGCGCACGTTCGTCGATCTGAACCCGGACTTCGAGGTGCCGGTCGAGCGCCTCGCCACCTGGCTGGCCCGCCTGGACGACGACGAGGACGAGGACGAGTAACCCGCGTACGCGAGACGCGCGCTCAGTCGGGGACCCGCCACGCCTCGTAGGCCAGACCGAACGCCCCATAGGCGAGGAGCAGCACCCCCGCCGCCGCCCACCCCGCACTGCGCCGCCGTACCCCCCACAGCGTGAGCGGTACGCCGACCGCGCACTGCCCAACGGCGAGAACGCGCGGCACCAAGCGGCTGCCGCCGGGGGCGAGTTCGGAGCGTACGGCCGCGCGCAGACCGGGCCACTCCACCCGCTCCGCACCGGGCAGCGCCGCAGCGGCCACACTCAGCGGGCCCGCGCCGGGCGTGAGCCCCGGTGGCGCGGTCAGCCCGGCACGGGTGAGCAGCGCGAGCAGCGAGCGCAGCCGGGCGGGCGCATCGGCCGCCGGGTCGTCCCGGGTGAGCGGTTCGAGGGCCTGTACGTCGAGGACCGGGTCGAGGCCGAGCCGGGACGCGAAGGAGACCATCGCCTCGTCCTCGCCGACCGGCGTCCCGTCGGCCAGCCACACGTAACCGACACCGCGCCGGAAGCCGGACGCGAGGGCGAAGCCGCTCCGGTCGGCGTCCCACCACACGGCGAGCACCGGCCAGGGCGCTGAGACGGCGAGAGCGCCGGCCCAGCCGGAGAGAACCCGGTCGACGGGCTCCCCGGCGCGCTGCCAGGGCGCGCCCTCGGGAACGAGGACGCTCCACTCGGGACCGGCGGGGGCGAGCAGCAGCGGTACACCGAGGAGCCCGGCGACGGGGCGGACCTCGGCGGGCGCGGCGCGGCAGAACAGCAGCGCACCGAAAGCCGGTACGTCGGATCCGGAGTCGAAGTCGGAGTCTGGTTCGCGCGGGGTCGACACAGATCCACGCTAGGGCAATTCATCCGCATCGGCTCGGGTATGTCCGGGCGTGCGGAGCCCCGGCGGCCCGACAGCCTTGACGTGCCACAGCCGCGATATATCGTAAATTACGAGAACGCGATATGGCGTGTCGTACGGCACCGGCCGAGGGAGGTCAGCACCATGGCACAGGGCAGCTGGGAGATCGCTGAGCCGCAGAAGTTCGCCTTCGACGAGCCGGTGAGTTCGCTGCGGGTGCGCATCGTCAACGGCACGGTGAACGTGGTCGGCACCGACGGGAGCGCCGCCCGCCTCGAGGTGTCCCTGATCGAGGGGGCGCCGCTGCGGGTGACGCACGAGGGCGGCGCGCTGAGCGTCGCGTACGACGACCTGCCCTGGAAGGGCTTCCTCCAGCGGGTGGGCCCCAAGCGCTGGCGGCGGAACGCGGTGGTCTCGCTCGCGGTGCCGTCCGGTACGAAGGTCGAGATCGGCACGGTCGGCGCCACTACGACGGTCTCCGGGATCGACGGCCGGACCGTCATCCGGGGCGTCAGCGGAAGCACCACGCTGGTCGGCCTCTCCGGCAGCGTGCGCACGGAGACCGTCAGCGGCAGCGTCGAGGGTCAGGCCGTCACCGGCGATCTGCGGTTCAACTCGGTCTCCGGCGACCTGACCGTGATCGCGGCCGGTTCGTCGGTACGCGCGGACTCCGTCAGCGGCGACATGATCGTGGACCTGGACCCGGCGGGGGACGACCCGGCGCGCGGCGCCACGGACGTCCGGCTCGCCAGCGTCTCCGGTGAGATCGCCATCCGCCTCCCGCACCCGGCGGACGCGGTGGTCGAGGCGGACACGACGAGCGGCACCGTCTCCAACGCGTTCGAGGACCTGCGGGTCGGCGGCGACTGGGGCACCAAGCGCATCACGGGCCGGCTCGGCGCGGGCACCGGCACCCTCAAGGCCACCACCGTCTCGGGCGCGATCGCCCTGCTGCGCCGCCCACAGTCGGAGGCGCACGAGGAGGGGTACGGGGAGGGGTACGGGGA
>NZ_JAAAHS010000659.1 GCF_009908195.1 Streptomyces boluensis
TTGTGTATAAGAGACAGCGGGGGGGGGTGGGGGCGCCCGCGTGGCGACCACCTTGGCCAAGTCCCGTACTGGCGTCAAGAGTTGTGGCTGAGAGCGCTCTCTTCCGGAAGGATCCTTCATAAGTCGGCGATCTTCGTGGAGGGGTTTCCGGCTGCCGGCGACCAGCGCTCGACCGGTGCCCGGGTGCTGGTCGGATGCGGTCGGCCGGGGCGGCGTACTCCCGGCGGAGTAGCGCAACTGCCGCTGACGGGAGGACGAACGCGCGGGCCCGGATCCGTAGCGTCCTGCACGACGCACCGGACCGCCCGACGACGAGGAGCAAGCCATGAGCCCCGACGCTGTACCCGCCCACACCGCAGCCGTGCCCCGCACGGCAACCACGGAGGCCCGCAAGGTACTTCTCGGCGGAGCCGGCTTCGCCGCACTCTTCATCGGCGGGATGGTCCTGTCCGGCCTGATCGGCACGGGCACCTACCCGTCACCCCTCGACTCCGAGGCGGCGGCCGCGTCCTACTTCGCCGCCAACCAGGGCACGGTCCTGGCCCAAGGCATCCTGCACACCCTGGCGGCCCTCCCGCTGGCACTCTTCGCGGGCTCGCTCGGCAACCGGCAGGCGCGGTTGGCGGGTTGGGCGGCCGCGGCCGCGCTCGCCGTGTCGGGCCTGCTCAACGTGGCGGTCCCGGTCCTGGGTGCCACCGGCGACACCCTGCACACGCTGCACTATCTGGGCTTCCTCGCCGGTGGCCAGATCCACGTCCCGCTGCTCGGCCTGATGGTCGCCGCGGCCACCCGCGCCCACGCGCGGAGGGCGCCACGCTGGACCACGGTTCTGGGTGCGGTCGCGGCAGGGCTTGCCGTGCTGTCGCTCGTCTCCTTCGCCACCGAGGCGGTCATGCTGCTGCTGCCGCTCGGCCGCTTCACCTCGATCCTGTGGATCGTGATCACGGCGGTACGGGCACGCCCCGCCGAGTGACCGCCGCCGACGGCATCCCACGCGCCCTGAACCCCCGGTCCGCGGCCGGGGATCCAGGGCGCGCTTGTCAGTGCCCGGTGCCAGACTCGTAGCGGCAGAACAAACGGGACACCCGAAGGAGCGGTCATGCTCACCACCCGTTTCGTCGCCGGCTCGCTGACCTGGACGGACGTCGGCACCCCCGACATCGGCAGAGCCAACGCCTTCTACGCCGGAGTCCTGGGCTGGACGGCCGAGGGCGCCAGCGAGAAGTTCGGCGGGTACGTGACGTACCGCAGCGACGGCCAGTCGGTCGCCGGCGGGATGGAGGTCCCGGAGAGCGACGCCGCCCCTTCCTGGTCGCTGTACTTCCGCACGCCCGACGCCGAAGCCACCGCCAAGGCGGTGCGGCAGGCCGGAGGTGAGGTCGTCATGGAACCCATGGACGTCGGCGACCTCGGGCGGATGGTGGTCTGCACCGACCCGACGGGCGCGGGCTTCAGCCTCTGGCAGGCCGGCACCATGCCGGGCTTCGAGGCGGTGGACCGCCCTGGCACGCTCTGCTGGGCCGAGCTGTACACGGGAGACGTCCCCGCGGCCACGGCGTTCTACGGCGAGGCGCTCGGCCTGCGCACCTTCGACGTGCCTTTCCCCGGGGGGAGTTACGTGACGGTGTACCCGGACGGCAAGGACGAGGACGCGATGTTCGGCGGTGTGGTGCCGAAGGCGTCCGACCCGCTGGAGGCGGAGGGCGAGCCGTACTGGCTGCCGTACTTCGAGGTGGCCGACTGCGACGCGGCGGCCGACGTCGCGCGCCGACGCGGCGGCACGGTCCGGTTCGGGCCCATGGACCTGGAGGGCGTCGGCCGGGTGGCCAAGCTCGCGGACCCGTTCGGGGCGCGCTTCGCGGTGCTGACGCCCGCGCCGCGGGAGGCCTGAGGCGAGGGCGCGACGCGGGGTGGGGGCACGACGGGTGCGGCGGTGCGCGTACGACACGCCACGCGCGGTGAACCCTTTGGCACCGGTGCGCCCGCCGGGGCATCGTGCAGGTGTGTCACGGCACGGGCACGGGCACGGGTACGGGGGCGGGTACTGGGGCG
>NZ_JAAAHS010000066.1 GCF_009908195.1 Streptomyces boluensis
TGTGTATAAGAGACAGCAACCCCGCCCCCGCACTGTCCAGCAGATCGTGCCGGAACATCAGCTCGAACATCCCGCGCCGCTCCAGCGCGTACCCGACGTACACCCCGGCGACAGCCCGCAGTTGGCCCCGAGCCGATGCCGCATCGGTGACCGCCGTCGCGACGCGGGTGGCCAGTTCCTCGAAGCCGCGCCGCGCGATGGCGGACAACAGGGCCTGGTGGGTGGGGAAGTAGCGACGCGGCGCCCCGTGGGACACCCCGGCGCGGCGGGCGATCTCGCGCAGGCCGAGGGACGCGGTGCCCTCGGTCGTCACGAGTTCCACGCCGACGTCGATCAACCGCTCGCGCAGGGAGCGTTCACTCTCCGGGGAAGTCTGCATAGACACTGTCTACCACTCGCCGTAGACAGTGTCTACTCGCGAGGGTGTGGGGCGGGCCGGTAGGGCAAACCCCCGCCACACCTCGGGTGCGCACCCCAATGCGCCACGCGCCCCCGCGACGGCAGAGTGCAGGCATGATCTTCAACGGATTACCGGGCAAGTCCGCCGCGCTGGGCCTGATCTGCGCGCTGACCGTGCTGACGGCGACCGGCTGCGGCGAGACCGCCGAGACCGGCAAGGCCACGACCACCGCCGCGAACGCCACCGCCGCGAACGCCACCGCAGCGAAGAACAACGCTCCTCGAGGCGAAATCGTCTCCGTGACCCCCGTCCTCGACCTCGACGCCGAGCAGGTCGCGGCCCGCCTTGAGAAGGCCGGGATCGACGCGGCCCAGGTCAGGTACGGCGTACGGGCCCATCGGATCGTGTACCGCACCGTCGACACGGACCAGAAGCCCACCACCGCCAGCGAGTTGGTGACCCTGCCCAAGAACCGCGACCGTCGACTGCGCACGGTGTCCTGGCTGCACGGCACCCAGGTCCACCGCGGCGAAGTGGCCTCGGTGAACGACGAGTCGACCGACCGCGAGGCGGCGTTACTCTTCGCCGCGACCGGCCGTGCCGCCTCTGTTCCGGACTACCTCGGCCTCGGCGAAGGCCCCGGCATCCATCCGTACGGACATCCGGGGGCGACCGTGACTGCCTCGGTGGACGCGTTGCGGGCGGCGCGTACGTTCGCCCGGCGGGACGGTCGTGACCTGCGACGGAGCGTCCACGTCAGTGGGTTCTCGCAGGGCGGGCCCGCGACGATGATGGTGGGCCGGGCGCTCCAGGAGGGCGACGACCCGTACTTCCGCCTCGGCGCCCTCGCGCCGGTCGCCGGACCGTTCGACCTGAGCGGTTTCGAGGCCGACGCGGCGGACGACAAGCTCGCCAAGTCCTCGCTCTACCTCGCCTACTTCGTGACCGCGTGGAACCGCATGTACGGCCTGTACGACGCGCCGGAGGACGCGTTCCGTGCCCCGTACGCCCAGGAGGTCGAGACGCTTTTCGACGGCGACCACACAGGGGAGCAGATCGCGGCGGCGCTGCCCGGGACCTCGGCGGAACTGTTCACGGAAGAGTTCCTCGACCAGGTGCGCCACCCCACCGGCGTGCTGCGGCAGAAGCTCAAGGCGCTGGACACCACCTGCGACTGGCGGCCCGACGTGCCGGTACACCTCTTCCACGCGCGCGGTGACGGCGACGTGGCGATCACGCACGCCGAGCACTGCCGCGGCCAGCTGATCGACAACGGCGCCGAGCAACAGCTCACCGACATAGGCGAGTTCGACCACAACACCTCGGTGCGTAAGGCGCTGCCGCAGGTGGTGCGCTGGTTCGACGACGCCGACTGAGAAAGCGCTGCGACGCCGACCGAGAAAGCGCTGCGACGCCGACCGAGAAAGCGCTGCTTGCGCGGGTAGGCATGGCCGCAGAGCCCGTTCAAAGGAAGGCAGCACCATGACCGACCCCGACACCGGCACCGACCCCAAACCGGAGGCCCCGCTCCCGCGCTTCCATCTCGCCATGCCCGTCGACGACTTGGCCGCCGCCCGCCGCTTCTACGGTGAGGTGCTCGGGCTCGATCAGGGGCGCAGCGCCGACACCTGGGTGGACTGGAATCTGCACGGCCACCAGTTCGTCACCCACCTCGCCCCCGGGCGCGCGCCCCGCGTCCACAACCCGGTCGACGGCCACGACGTACCGGTGCCGCACTTCGGCCTGCTGCTCACCGTTCCGGGTTTCCAGGAGCTCGCGGGCCGACTGCGCGCGGCGGGCGTCGAGTTCGTCATCGAGCCGTATGTCCGGTTCGAGGGGCAGGCGGGCGAGCAGTGGACGATGTTCCTGCTCGACCCGGCGGGCAACGCCCTTGAGTTCAAGGCGTTCGCGGACGACTCCCAGGTCTTCGCGGTCTGACCGCCCGCCACACGTCCGACCGTCCGACCGACCCGCCGGTGGCGGGGCCGGAACTCAAACAGCCGCCTCCGGCTCCGCCCCGTCCACGACAGCACCCTCCCCCACCGTCTCGTTCAGATCACGCGCGTAATGCTCGATAGCCGGCCGGTACTCAGCCACGTTCGGATCGTCGCTGGTCGTCGCGACCAGCGTGAGAAGCAGCTCCATCGCGTCATGGTGGCGGCCGACGTTGAACAGCGCCATCGCCAGGAACGCCTTGAGCGCGCCGTTCTCCGGGAACTCCGCCGACGCCGTGGTCAGGGTGTCGACGGCCTGCTGGTACTCGCCCAGGACGCGATACGTGGAGCCGAGCCCCAGTACCGCGTTCTCCCGCTCGTGCGCCGAAAGACCGCCGGGCAGCGAGAGCGCCCGGCGGTAGTGCGGCACCGCCTGCGCCTCAAGACCGAGCGTGTCGTGCACCCACGCGGTCTGGTACGCGACCTGCGCGTCCGTGGGCAACTCCTCGGCGAGGGCGACGAGTCGCACCCTGGCCTCCTCCGGCCGCCCGCTCTCCCGCAGCCGTACGGCCTCCGCAAGGCGTGTGTCCCGCTCGGTCATGTCGCTCCGTTCCCCCGTTGCTTCCGCTCCGCCGCCGCGCCGCTCACTCCGCGTTCCGCCGGAACAGCCCTTCCTGTACGACCGATACGAGCAGCCGTCCCTCCCGATCGTAGATCCGGCCACGGGCCAGGCCGCGGCCGCCCGTCGCGATCGGGGACTCCTGGTCGTACAGGAACCACTCGTCGGCGCGGAACGGGCGGTGGAACCACATGGCGTGGTCGAGCGAGGCCATGTCGAAGCCGCGCGGGCCCCAGAGGGGTTCCACCGGGATGCGTACGGCGTCGAGGAGCGTCATGTCGGACGCGTACGTCAACGCGCAGGTGTGCACCAGCGGATCGTCGCCGAGCGGTCCCACGGCGCGCATCCACACGGCGCTGCGCGGCTCCGCCCCCTCGACCTCGTCCTGGGTCCAGCGGAGCCGGTCGACGTACCGGATGTCGAAGGGCTGACGCCGGGCCATCCGCTCCAACTGCTCGGGCAGCGCGCCCAGATGGGCCCGGATCTCCTCGCTGACCGTCGGCAGGGTCTCCGGGTCCGGGGCGTCGACGCGCGGCGGCAGCTGATGCTCGAAGCCGCCCTCCTCGGCCCGGTGGAAGGAGGCCGTCAGGTTGAAGATCGTGCGGCCCTGCTGCACCGCGGTGACCCGCCGGGTGGTGAACGAACGCCCGTCCCTGACCCGCTCCACCTGGTACACGATCGGCACGCCAGGACGGCCGGGTCGCAGGAAGTAGGCGTGCAGCGAGTGCACCGGGCGGTCGCCGTCCGTGGTGCGGCCCGCGGCGACCAGGGCCTGCCCTGCGACCTGGCCGCCGAAGACCCGCTGCAGGGACTCCTGCGGGCTGCGGCCGCGGAAGATGTTGACCTCGATCTGCTCCAGGTCGAGCAGGTCGACAAGGCTCTCGGCGGGGTTGGTCATCGAGGTGCTCCGGTGATCACTGGTGTCAGAGAAGAAAAGAGAAAAAACGAACTCAGAGCTGGCCCACATCCGTCACCCGCACGATCGCGCGACCCTCCTCGTCGGAGGCCGCGAGGTCGACCTCGGCGCTGATGCCCCAGTCGTGGTCGCCGTTCGGGTCGGCGAAGGTCTGCCGGACCCGCCACAGGCCGTGCGCGGGGTCCTCCTCGATGGACAGGAGCTTCGGGCCGCGCGCGTCCGGCCCGGTGCCGAGGTCCTCGTACTCGTCCCAGTACGCGTCCAGGGCCTCGCCCCACGCGTCGGCGTCCCAGCCCGATTCGGCGTCGAGCTCGCCCAGTTCGCGGGCGTTGTCCAGGGCGGCCAGCTCGACCCGGCGGAACATCGCGTTGCGGACCAGGACGCGGAAGGCGCGGGCGTTGGCGGTGACCGGCTTGACCTGGTCGGCCTTCTCCTGGGCCTGCTCGGCGGTCTCCACCTCGGGGTTGGCGAGCTGCTCCCACTCGTCGAGGAGCGAGGAGTCGACCTGCCGGACCATCTCGCCCAGCCAGGCGATCAGATCCTCCAGGTCCTCGGACTTCAGGTCGTCGGGGACGGTGTGATCGAGGGCCTTGTAGGCGCTCGCGAGATAGCGGAGCACGATGCCCTCGGTGCGGGCGAGCTCGTAGAACGACGTGAACTCCGTGAAGGTCAGGGCGCGTTCGTACATGTCGCGGATCACGGACTTCGGCGACACCGGGTGGTCACCGACCCAGGGGTGGCTGCGCTTGTAGATCCCGTACGCGTGCCAGAGCAACTCTTCGAGCGGCTTCGGGTACGCGATGTCCTGGAGCCGCTCCATCCGCTCCTCGTACTCGACGCCGTCCGCCTTCATCTGGCCGACCGCCTCGCCGCGTGCCTTGTTCTGCTGGGCGGCGAGGATCTGCCGCGGGTCGTCGAGGGTGGACTCGACGACCGACACCATGTCGAGGGCGTACGAAGGGGATTCGGGGTCGAGGAGTTCGAACGCGGCGAGCGCGAACGTGGACAGCGGCTGGTTGAGCGCGAAGTCCTGCTGCAGGTCGACGGTGAGGCGCACGATACGGCCGGAGGCGTCCGGCTCGTCCAGCTTCTCGACGATGCCGCCGTCGAGCAGCGAACGGTAGATCGCGATGGCGCGACGGATGTGCCGCAGCTGGTTCCTGCGCGGCTCGTGGTTGTCCTCCAGGAGCCGGCGCATCGCCTCGAAGGCGTTGCCCGGCCGGGCGATCACCGCGAGCAGCATGGTGTGGGTGACACGGAAGCGGGAGGTCAGCGGCTCCGGGTCGGAGCCGATCAGCTTGTCGAAGGTGTTCTCGGTCCAGCCGACGAAGCCCTCCGGGGCCTTCTTCCGTACGACCTTGCGGCGCTTCTTCGGGTCGTCGCCGGCCTTGGCGAGCGCCTTCTCGTTCTCGATGACGTGCTCGGGCGCCTGGGCGACGACGAAGCCCGCCGTGTCGAACCCGGCCCGCCCGGCGCGGCCCGCGATCTGGTGGAACTCGCGGGCGCGCAGCACCCGCACCCGGGTGCCGTCGTACTTGGCGAGGGCGGTGAACAGGACGGTGCGGATGGGGACGTTGACACCCACGCCCAGTGTGTCCGTACCGCAGATCACCTTGAGGAGACCGGCCTGTGCCAGCTTCTCCACCAGGCGTCGGTACTTGGGCAGCATGCCCGCGTGGTGGACGCCGATGCCGTGGCGCACGTAACGCGAGAGGTTGCGGCCGAACTTGGTGGTGAAGCGGAAGCTGCCGATCAGGTCGGCGATCTGTTCCTTCTCCGCCTTCGTGCACATGTTGATGCTCATCAGGGACTGGGCGCGCTCGACGGCCTGTGCCTGCGTGAAGTGCACGATGTAGACGGGGGACTGCTTGGTCTCCAGGAGCTCCGTGAGGGTCTCCGTGATGGGCGTCAGGCGGTATTCGTACGAGAGCGGGACCGGCCGGGTCGCGGAGCGCACCACGGTGGTGGGGCGGCCGGTGCGGCGGGTGAGGTCCTCCTCGAACATCGCCACGTCGCCGAGCGTCGCCGACATCAGGACGAACTGGGCCTGCGGCAGTTCGAGGATCGGGATCTGCCAGGCCCAGCCGCGGTCCGCCTCGGCGTAGAAGTGGAACTCGTCCATCACGACCTGGCCGATGTCCGCGTCCTTGCCGTCGCGCAGCGCGATGGAGGCGAGGACCTCGGCGGTGCAGCAGATCACCGGGGCGTCGGCGTTCACGGACGCGTCGCCGGTGAGCATGCCGACGTTCTCGGTGCCGAACAGCTTGCACAGGTCGAAGAACTTCTCGCTCACCAGCGCCTTGATCGGCGCGGTGTAGAAGGTGACCTTGTCGGCGGCAAGCGCGGCGAAGTGCGCGCCCGCGGCGACCAGGCTCTTCCCGGAGCCGGTCGGGGTGGAGAGGATCACGTTGGCGCCGGAGACCACCTCGATCAGCGCCTCCTCCTGAGCCGGATAGAGAGTGATCCCCTGCTCCTCGGTCCATGACGAGAAGGCGTCGAAGAGGGCATCTGGGTCGGCGTCCGGCGGCAGCTGATCGATAAGGGTCACACCCCCATCTTGCCTGCCCGTACCCCCGATCAGGGAACCGGAGGTCGGCGGGAAGATCACGGACGTTACGCTGTGCCGTCGACCGGGCGCCCGACCATGCGTCAACTGGGCGTCAGCACAACGGGAATGGGGCGGGCAACGGCCATGATGGGTCCAGCACACTCACTGTCGGGAGCGGCGGCCTGGCTGGGGGTGGGAGCGGCGGCCGCGGCCGCCGGGCATCCGATGCCCTGGCCGGTCCTCGTCGTCGGCGCGCTGATCTGCGCGGGCGCGGCACTCGCCCCCGACCTGGACCACAAGTCGGCCACGATCTCCCGCGCCTTCGGACCCGTGTCGCGCGGCCTGTGCGAGATCGTCGACAAACTCTCGTACGCCGTCTACAAGGCGACCCGGAGCCGGCACGACCCGCGCCGCTCCGGTGGCCACCGGACGCTGACGCACACCTGGCTGTGGGCGGTCCTGATCGGTGCCGGCGCGTCCGTCGCCGCGGTCACCGGCGGGCGCTGGGCGGTGCTCGCGATCCTCTTCGTGCACCTGGTCCTCGCGGTGGAGGGGCTGCTCTGGCGGGCGGCCCGGGTCTCCAGTGACGTACTGGTGTGGCTGCTCGGCGCGACCAGCGCGTGGATCCTCGCGGGCGTCCTCGACGAGCCGGGCAACGGCGCGAACTGGCTGTTCACCGGCGCCGGTCAGGAGTACCTGTGGCTGGGCCTGCCCATCGTCCTCGGCGCCCTGGTGCACGACATCGGCGACGCCCTGACCGTCTCGGGCTGCCCGATCCTGTGGCCGCTGCCGATCGCGGGCAAGCGCTGGTACCCGATGGGTCCGCCCAAGTTCATGCGCTTCCGGGCCGGGAGCTGGGTGGAGCTGAAGGTGCTGATGCCGGTGTTCATGCTGCTCGGCGGCGTGGGCGGGGCGGCGGCGCTGAACGTCTTTTAGGGCTTCACGTCTCTTAGGGCTTCGGGCACCCGGGTTTCAGGGCTTCGGGCACCCGAGCCTCAGCTTCGACCTTAGGGTGAGGGTTCACTCGATCGTCTGTTCACGATCCGGGAGGGCACAGTGGCAGTGCTGAAGGGCAGAACGGCAGTCGTCACCGGGGGTTCACGGGGCATCGGCCGGGCCGTCGTGGAGCGCCTCGCCCGCGACGGGGCGAACGTGGTGTTCAACTACGCGCAGCGTACGGAGGCGGCGCAGGACGTCGTCCGCAGCGTCGAGGAGGCGGGCGGCAGCGTCCGGGCCGTACGCCTCGACCTGGCCGAGCACGGAGCCGCGGAGCAGCTCATGGACGTCGCCGCCCAGCACTTCGGTGACCTCGACATCCTGGTGAACAACGCCGCGCTGAACTTCACCGTGACGCCGCTCGCGGAGACCGACGACGACACCTTCGACAGGGTCATGACGGTCAACGCCAGGACCACGTTCCTGACCCTCCGGTATGCGGCCCGGCACATGCGCGACGACGGTCGGATCGTGAGCATCTCCAGCCTCAACACCGTCCGCCCCGCGCCGGGCAACGCCCCGTACGCCGCGAGCAAGGGCGCCGTCGAGCAGCTGACGCTGGTCGCGGCGCAGGAGCTCGGGCCGCGCGGCATCACCGTGAACACGGTGTCGCCGGGCGCGACCGACACCGAGCTGCTGCGCGGCACCAACCCGCCCGAGGTCCTGGAGACGGTGGCAGGGATGACGCCGCTGCGCCGACTCGGCGAGCCCGCCGACGTGGCCGACGTGGTGGCGTTCCTCGCGGGCCCTGACGGCCGCTGGATCACAGGGCAGAACATCCGGGCCACGGGCGGGATCGGCTGAGGCTGTACCTCCGCCGCCCCGTCCCGGCCACCGGCGCCGCTACCCGTGCCAGGACCGCCACAGCGCCGCGTACGCCCCGTCCGCCGCGACGAGTTCGTCGTGGCTGCCCAGTTCGCTGATCCGGCCCCGCTCGACCACCGCGATCACATCCGCGTCGTGCGCGGTGTGCAGCCGGTGCGCGATGGCCACCACGGTGCGGCCGTCCAGGACCCGGGCGAGCGAGCGCTCCAGGTGCCGGGCCGCGCGCGGGTCGAGCAGCGACGTCGCCTCATCCAGGACCAGCGTGTGCGGATCGGCGAGTACGAGCCGGGCCAGCGCGATCTGCTGGGCCTGCGCCGGGGTGAGCGCGAAGCCGCCGGAGCCGACCTCGGTGTCGAGCTCGGCGTCGAGCCCGCGCGCCCAGGTGTCCGCGTCGACCGCGCCGAGCGCCGCCCACAGCTCGGCGTCCCCCGCGTCCGACCGGGCGAGCAGCAGGTTGTCCCGCAGCGAACCGACGAACACATGGTGCTCCTGGTTGACCAGCGCGACATGCTCGCGCACCCGCTCCGCGGCCATCCGGGACAGCTCCGCGCCGCCGAGCGTGACCGTGCCGGTGCGCGGCCCGTAGATCCCGGCGAGCAGCCTGCCGAGGGTGGACTTGCCGGCGCCGGACGGCCCGACGAGCGCGACCCGGCTGCCCGGCCGCACGTCGAGGGTCACCTGACGCAGTACGTCGACACCCGGCCGGTACCCGAAGTGCACCTGGTCCGCGGCGACTTCACGCCCGTCGGGGGCCAGCTCCGCGTCGCCCGCGCCCGGCTCGATCTCCCGTACGCCCACGAGCCGGGCAAGGGACACCTGGGCCACCTGCAGCTCGTCGTACCAGCGCAGGATCAGGTTCACCGGGTCGACCATCATCTGGGCGATCAGGGCGCCCGTGGTGAGCTGGCCGACGTCGATCCAGCCCTGCAGGACGAAGACGCCGCCGACCATCAGGACCGAGGCGAGCACCGTGACGTGGGTCGCGCTGACCACCGGGAAGAGGACGGACCGCAGATAGAGCGTGTACCGCTCCCACGCCGTCCACTCCGCGACCCGCTGGTCGGAGAGCGCGACGCGGCGGGCGCCGAGCCGGTGCGCCTCGACGGTGCGGCCCGCGTCGACGGTCTCGGTGAGCGCGGCGGCGACGGCCGCGTACCCGGCGGCCTCCGAGCGGTACGCGGCCGGTGCCCGCCGGAAGTACCAGCGGCAGCCGATGAGGAGGACGGGCACCGCGAGCAGCACGGCAGGGGCGAGCGCCGGAGCGGTGACGGCGAGACCGCCGAGCAGCAGCGCGATCCACACGACGCCGATGGTGACCTGCGGCACCGCCTCCCGCATCGCGTTGGCGAGCCGGTCGATGTCGGTGGTGATCCGGGACAGCAGATCGCCCGTCCCGGCACGCTCGAGCACGCCAGGCGGCAGACCCACGGACCGTACGAGGAAGTCCTCGCGCAGATCCGCCAGCATCCGTTCGCCGAGCATCGCGCCGCGCAGCCGGACGAGCCGGACGAACACCGCCTGCAGCACGAGGGCGACCGCGAACACGGCGGCGGCGTGCCCGAGTCGGAGGTCGCGGGCACCGTCGGCGGCACCCTGCACCAGGTCGCCGAGGAGCGTCGGGCCGACCATCGAGGCGATCACCGCGACCGCGTTCACGCCGATCAGCAGGGCGAAGGCATTCCGGTGCCGGCCGAACAGTTCGCGTACGTACGCGCGTACCGTCGCCGGGCCGCCCACCGGCAGCGTCTCCGTGGTGCGGGGGACCGCCGGGTCGTACTCCGGCGGTGCCAGGCCGATCATGCGGTCTCCTCGATCTCGATGACGGGGCCGGACCCGTTCGGGGACGCGGCGTCCGTGCTGTTCGCGGTGGAGCCGCTCCGGCGCTGCTCCTCCTCGGTCTCGCGGGTCACGACGGCGCGGTAGCGCGGGTCGGTGCGCACGAGTACCCGGTGCACCCCGACCGCGGCGACCTCGCCCTCGTGCACGAACACCACGCGCTCGGCCCGGTCGAGGAGCAGCGGCGACGAGGTGCACACGACGGTCGTACGGCCCTTGCGGACGGTGCGCAGGCCGTCCGCGATCCGGGCCTCGGTGTGCGAGTCGACCGCGGAGGTCGGCTCGTCGAGGACGAGGACCTCCGGGTCGGTCACCAACGACCGTGCCAGGGCGAGCCGTTGGCGCTGGCCACCGGAGAGGGACCGGCCGCGCTCGGTGATCGGCGCCGCCATCGGGTCCTCGTCCACCGAGGCCTGCGCGAGCGCGTCGAGGACGTCCCCGCACTCGGCGGCGGTCAGCGCGTCGTCGACGGTGACGTTCCCGGACGCGGGTACGTCGAGCAGTTCGCTGAGCGTGCCGGACAGCAGCACCGGGTCCTTGTCCTGGACGAGGACCACGGCTCGGGCCGCGTCCAGGGGCAGCGCGTCGAGCGGAGCTTCGCCGAGCCGGACCGAGGGGCCGGGCACGTCGCCCTCGTCGAGCGCGGCGTGCCCGCCGAGGCGTTCGGCGAGCCGGCCCGCCTCGTCCGGGTCGCCGCACACCACGGCGGTCAGCCGGCCCTCGGGGGCGAGCAGCCCGGTCACCGGGTCGAAGAGGTCACCGCTGGGCGGGGTCCGCGGGTCGTCGGCGCCACCGGCCGGGTCAGCGACGGGTCCGGCATCAGGTCCGCCGGTCGTCGTCCGCTCCAGGGACAGCACGCGCGCGGCGCGTTTCGCCGACGGCCGGGAGAAGGAGTACGCCATGGCGATCTCCTCGAAGTGCCGCAAGGGATAGGTGAGGAGCATGACCGCGCTGTAGACGGTGACGAGTTCACCGACCTCGATCCGGCCGTCGCGGACCAGGCCGAGGCCGTGCCAGACCACGACGATGAGCAGCGCTCCGGGCAGCAGCACCTGGAGGGCGCTGATCGCCGACCACATCCGGGCACTGCGTACGGCGGCGTGGCGCACGTCCTGGGAGGCCCTGCGGTAGCGGTCGAGGAACAGCTCCTCGCCGCCGATGCCGCGCAGCACCCGGAGACCGGCGACCGTGTCGGAAGCCAACTCGGTCGCCTTGCCCGCCTTCTCACGCTGTACGTCGGCGAGCCGGGTGGCGCGGGGCAGCAGCGGCAGCACGCCGAGGGCGACCAGGGGAACGCCGAGGGCCACCACAAGGCCGAGGTCCGGCTGGTGGATCAGGAGCGCCACGCACACCGCTGCGACGGTGACGGCCGCCGCGGTGAAGCGGGAGACGGCCTCCACGAACCAGCCGATCTTCTCCACGTCGCCGGTCGACACCGCGACCACCTCACCCGCGGCGACCCGGCGGGTCAGCGCGGAGCCGAGGTGCGCGGTCCTGCGGGCCAGAAGCTGCTGGACGCGGGCCGCGGCGGTGATCCAGTTGGTGACCGCGGTGCGGTGCAGCATGGTGTCGCCGAACGCGAGGCACACTCCGGCGAGTACGAGCAGCAGACCGGCGAACGCGAGCCGGCCGCCGGAGCGGTCGACGACGGCCTGCACGGCGAAGCCGACGCCGTACGGCAGGGCCATCACGCCACCGAAGTGCAGCAGACCCCAGGCGAGCGACTTGAGTTGACCACCCGCCTGGTTCCGCCCGAGCCACCAGAGGAATCGAGGACCCGAGCGTGCGTCGGGCACACCCGGATCGGTATACGGAAGATCACTGATCTGCATGGCGTCCCAGGGGTCGAACGGCGCGGCGCTGTGGCGGGCCCGGCGATGCGGAGCATGGGCCGGGTGAATCGGCGGAAACCGTGCAAGGCTGACGCCGGAACGGCCGCTGAGGCAAACGATTTTCTGGGGTCGGGCAAAGAACCGGTCATTCCTGTCGGGGGAGCGGGCGCACGGTCCGGCCGCCGGGAATCCGGGTGCGACGATGGGCCGTATGCGTACATCCGGCACGGTGCGGACGGCCCTCGCGGCGATGGTGTGTCTCTCGGCGCTCGCGTCCTGTTCCACGGCTTCCACGGCGGGCAGCGGGAGTTCGGGCGACGGGGCCGCGAAGTCCACCGCCACCGCGTCGTCCCGCAGCGGCAAGTCCGGGCCCGGCGCCGACAAGTCCGGGCGGAGCGGGGCGGATCACGGCACCCGGAACCTCGACCGCCTCCCGCACGTGGGTGCCGAGATGGGTGGCCGTATCCCCGCCGCGGCCCGGCAGGTCGTCGTGGTCGAGGGCGCGGGCGAGGACTCGGCGCGGTCGACGGTCGCCCTGTACGAGAAGCACGGTGCGACCTGGGACCGGGCCCGCGCCTGGCCCGCGCACAACGGCAAGCGCGGCTGGAGCACCGACCACCGCGAGGGCGACAAGCGCAGCCCCGTCGGGGTGTTCACGCTCAGCGACGCGGGCGGAGTGCTCGCGGACCCGGGGTCCCGGCTGCCGTACACCCGCTCGTCGGCGTTCACCGCGTCCCGGTCCTGGCCCAAGACGCACTGGCACGACTTCGACCTCGTCATCGCCATCGATTACAACCGCGTCAAGGGCACCTCGCCCAACGACCCCAACCGTCCTCAGGGGCAGTCCAAGGGCGGCTACATCTGGCTGCACATGGACCACGGCAGCGGCACCTCGGGCTGTGTGAGCGTGAGCAGGTCCGCGATGGAGTACCTGCTGCGCCGCCTCGACCCGGAGCGGCACCCGGTGATCGTGATGGGCGACCAGGGGCATCTGAGGGCGGGTTGATCTCACGGAGTGGGACCACTTCGTATACCAGGACCTGCATCGTTGTAGCAAGATCCAAGATTTACCTGGATCTGACACGCATGTCTTTTGCGGAAACAACACCTCCGAAATAGTGCGCACTGCGGAAACCATCTTCCGTATGCCAGAAGTTATTTGGGAGGAGTGTCCGTGTCCCAGTCGGTACCGTCCATACCGCGCCGCGCCACCCGCTTGCTGCGTACCTCATTGTTCGCGCAGGTCGCCTGTGCTCTCGTACTCGGAGTCCTCGTCGGACGGCTGTGGCCGGAGGTCGCCACCGCTGTCCAACCGCTCGGCGACGGCTTCGTACGGCTCATCAAGGCGATGATCGCGCCGCTCGTCTTCTGTGTCGTCGTCGCCGGCATCACCAAGGCGGGCGACCTGAAGGCCTTCGGCCGGATCGGGCTCAAGGCCCTCATCTGGTTCGAGGTCGCCACCACTGTCGCGCTCGTCGTCGGCCTGCTCGCCGGCAACCTCGTACGGCCCGGCGACGGCATGAACGTCGACCCCGCGTCCCTGGACGCGTCCGCCGTCGACGAGAAGACCGGTGGCGGCGAACTGCCGTCCACCTCGGAGTTCCTGCTGCACTCGCTGCCGGACAGCGCGGTCGGCGCCTTCGCCGAGAACTCCCTGCTCCAAGTCCTCGTCCTGTCCTGCCTCGTGGGCGCCGCGCTGCTGCACCTCGGCAACACCAAGGTGCCCGCGATCCTGCCCGCCATCGAGCAGGCCCAGGAGGTCGTCTTCGCGGTCGTCGGCTTCATCATGAAGCTCGCCCCGCTCGCCGTCTTCGGCGCCACCGCCCACCTCGTGGGGGAGTACGGCCTCGGCGCGCTCTCCACGTACGGCAAGCTCATCGGCGTCTGTTACGCGGTCGCCCTGATGTTCCTCGTGCTGCTCGGCATCGCGCTCAAGGTGGTCAGCGGGATCAGCCTCTGGAAGTTCATCCGCTACACCCGCGAGGAGATGCTGCTCGCGCTCGGCACCGCGTCCAGCGAGACCGTCATGCCGCGGATGATGCAGAAGCTCCGCCAGGCGGGCTGCCGTGACGACGCCGTCGGCCTGGTGCTGCCCACGGGCTACTCCTTCAACCTCGACGGCGCCTCGATCTACCTCTCCATCGGCACCCTCTTCATCGCCCAGGCCGTCGGCGTCGACCTGACGCTCGGTCAACAGGTCACCGTGGTCCTGGTGTTGATGCTGACGAGCAAGGGCATGGCCGGAGTTCCCGGCTCCGCCTTCCTCGCCCTCTCGGCAACCGCGTCCGCGCTCGGCGTCATCCCGGCGGGTGCAGTCGCCCTGCTGCTCGGCGTCGACCGCATCATGGACGCCATGCGCGTCGCCACCAACCTGCTCGGCAACTGCGTGGCCGTCTTCGCCGTGTCCCGCTGGGAGGGCGCGCTCGACACCCGCAGGGCGAAGAAGGTGCTTTCGGGCGAGATCGCGTTCGTACCGGAGCAGGAGTCGGAGCAGGAGCAGGAGCGTCCCGCGCAGGAGGCTGAGCGTTCCGAGCAGCCGGACCTGACCGGTGAGGCCGACAAGGGCGACCAGGGTGACAAGGGCGAGAAGGCACTCGCCGCCTCCGCCTCAAGGACCGCCAAGGACCCTGATCCCACCGCGAGTTGACGTGAATCCCGTGCGGTCCGGTCCCGTCGGCGCGGGGCCGGACCGCACCGGGTGTCGCGCTCGGATCAGCCCTGCGGCTTCTCCGAGTCGACGCCCGGACGGGCCTTGTTCCAGAGCCCGCGGGTGAAGTCGGGTATCGCCTGCGGCGCGCCCTTCGCCTTGATCGAGGCGTGGCTGAGCGGCACCGGCGCCGTCCAGGTCACGGCGTCGTACACGTCGAAGTCCGGTACGAGTCCGAGCTGCATGCACTGCATCAGGCGGAACACCATCATGTAGTCCATGCCGCCGTGCCCGCCGGGCGGGTTGGCGTGTTCCTTCCACAGCCAGTGGTCCCAGTCCGCGAACTCGGCGAAGTCGTGCCACTTGTCGTCGGTGTGGCCGGGCTCCAGGTAGATCCGCGTCGGGTAGTCCTCGAAGACACCCTTCGTGCCGCCGAGGCTGTTGATCCGCGAGTACGGGTGTGGCGTCGACACATCGTGCTCGAGCCGGATGACCCGGCCCTTCTCCGTCTGTACCAGGCTGATGGTGCGGTCGGACTCGATGTACGTCTCCTTCCAACTCGGGTCGCCCGGCGGCATGTTGGCCTTGCGGTACTCGGCGAGTCCGAGCGCCGGGGTGCCGAAGCTGGAGATGTGCGTGACCCGGTCCCCGCGGTTCACGTCCATGTAGTTGCCGACCGGGCCGAAGCCGTGGTTCGGGTACAGGTCGCCGCGCAGCCGGGTGTGCCAGAGGCGGCGCCACGGACCCTCGTAGTAGTCCGGGTCGAACATCAGGCCGCGCAGGTCGTGGTTGTACGCGCCCGCGCCGTGCAGCAGGTCACCGAAAAGCCCGGCGTGCGCCATGCGCAGGACCCGCATCTCGTTCTTGCCGTAGCAGCAGTTCTCCAGCTGCATACAGTGCTTGCGGGTGCGCTCGGAGAGGTCCACCAGCTCCCACAGCTGGTCGAGTTGGAGCGCGATCGGACACTCCACGCCGACGTGCTTGCCGTTCAGCATCGCCGTCTTCGCCATCTCGAAGTGGAAGTCCCACGGCGTCGCGACGTACACGAAGTCCAGGTCGGAGCGCTTGCAGAGGTTCTCGTAGTCGCTGTCGCCCTTGGTGTACGTCGCCGGGGCTGGCTGGCCCGCGTCCGTGACCTTCTTCGCGGCCGCGGCGGTCTTCTCCTTCACCGGGTCGCACAGCGCCACCACTCTGACCTGCGGCAGGGCGAGGAACAGGTCGATCATGCTGCCGCCGCGGTTGCCGAGTCCGACGATCCCGACCCGTACCGTGGAGCGCTTCTCGAACGGCACCCCGATCATGGTCTCGCCCTGGCGGGGCGGAGCCTCGGCGGCCGCGGAGGCCTGCGCGGGCGTGGTCCCGGCGGACGGGTGCGCGTGCGCGGTCCCGCCGCCGAGACCGGCGAGCCCGAGGCCCACACCGGCGATACCGGCATTGCGCATCATGGCTCTGCGGGAGACCCCGGAGCCGTCCTGGCCGGGATCGCCGGCGACCTCCTGGGGAGCACCGTCGGACTGCGGCATGGACGTGTCGTCGTGCATGGGACCTCCGTACGCGTAGGTGTACGTGCGGTGAGCAACGGCGCAGCCACCCTGGCGGGAAGATCACATGCGGCGCAAGGGACGGGAACGGACGGGGAATTGGACTTATCGCGCCGGGGTTGGACTCCCGGAGCACAGCGAAGGGCGGGGCGGTCGGCTCAACTGCGCCGACCGCCCCGCCCCGGGTTCCCTGTACCCGCGTCAGGTGTGTCAGGTGCGCCCGCGCGCCCTCGGCCCCGGCCGGGTGGCGCGCTCCAGCTCGATCAGCGCCGAGTGGTAACTACGGCCCGTGGCACGGTCCATGCCCACTTCGCACATGCGGTTGGCGGACAGGTGGGCGTCGTACGGCCGGGACGTGACCTCGGCGGCCTCGTGGGCCGTGGCGGAGCGGGTGAGTTCCTCGTGCAGCATGCCCCGGTCGCCCGCGAAGCCGCAGCACGCCTCGTCGTCGGGGGTGACCACCTCGTCGGCGCACGCCTCGGCGACCGTACGCAGGTGCGCGCCGTCGCCGAGGTGCCGCATCGAGCAGGTGGTGTGCAGGACCGCGGAGCCGACGGTGCGCAGGACGGTCAGGTGCGGCAACAGCTCGTCGGCGGCCCAGACCAGGGAGTCGACGACCTTCATCTCGGCGTGCAACTCCCGGTTGTTGTCGGAGAGATACGGCACCACCTCGTGCGCGATGCCAAGCGTGCAGGACGAGGCGTCGACGACCAGCGGAAGCCGCCCGCCCGCCGTCCAGCCCCAGGCGGCCTCGACGATGCGGTTGGCCATCAGCGCGTTGCCCTCGTCGTACCCCTTGGAGTGCCAGATCGTCGCGCAGCACGTGCCCGCCACGTCGTCGGGGATCCACACCGGCTTGCCCGCGCGCGCGGACACGGCGACGACGGACCGCGCGAGCGAGAAGCCCTCATCGGGGCCGCCGAAGATGCGGTTGACGCACGCCGGGTAGTACACGGCGGCGGCGCCGACGCGTGCGGTGCGCGGCAGCTTGCGGGCGGCGGCGCCGGGGATCTCCGGCAGCCACTCCGGTACGAGATCGGGGCGAACCGCCTTGCGCGCGGCGCGCGTCACCGTGGTCAGCAGCCGGTCACCGATCTTGTCGGCGGCGGCCACGGCGAGCCGCGCGGACGCCTCCACCAGCTTGAAGTTCCGGGCGGCGAGCGCGGCGACCCGCTCCTCGCGCGGGGTGTGCCGGGCGTGCCGGAGGTTCTTCATCATCATGCCGGTGTCGATGCCGACCGGGCAGGCCAGCTTGCAGGTCGAGTCGCCCGCGCAGGTGTCCACCGCGTCGTACCCGTACGCCTCCACAAGGCCGTCCTCGACCGGGGATCCGGCGGGCTGGCGCATCATCTCCCGGCGCAGCACGATGCGTTGGCGCGGGGTGGTGGTCAGGTCGCGGCTGGGGCAGGTCGGCTCGCAGAAGCCGCACTCGATGCACGGGTCGGCGATGGCCTCCACCTTCGGGATGGTCTTGAGGCCGCGCAGATGGGCCTCGGGGTCGCGGTCCAGGACGATACGCGGGGCCAACACCCCGTCCGGGTCGATGACTTGCTTGGTGCGCCACATCAACTCGGTTGCCTTCGGGCCCCATTCGAGCTCAAGGAAGGGCGCGATGTTGCGGCCGGTGGCGTGCTCGGCCTTCAGGGAGCCGTCGAACCGCTCCACGGTCAGCGTGCAGAAGTCGTCCATGAACGCCGCGTACCGTGCCACGTCCTCCGCCTTGGCGGCGTCGAAGGCGAGCAGGAAGTGCAGGTTGCCGTGGGCGGCGTGCCCGGCGACGGCCGCGTCGAAGCCGTGCCGGGTCTGCAGGCCGAGCAGCGCGGAGCAGGCGTCGGCGAGCCTGCCGGGCGGCACCGCGAAGTCCTCGGTGATCAGCGTCGTGCCGGAGGGGCGGGAGCCGCCGACGGCGGTCACGAACGCCTTGCGGGCCTTCCAGTAACCGCCGATGGTCTTCGGGTCGCGGGTGAACTCGTTGGTCACCGAGGCGACGGGCGCGACGAGTTGGAGACCGTTGAGGACCGCGGCGGCCCGCTCCTCGTACGCCCGCTGCCGCTCCTCGTCGGGGGCGCGGAACTCGACGAGGAGTGCCGTGGTCTCCTTGGGCAGCTCCGCCCAGTCCTGCGGCACGCCCTCGACGCTGACCGAGGCGCGCAGCGTGTTGCCGTCCATCAGCTCGACGGCGAGCGCGCCCGCCGCGTTGAACTCCGGCACGGCGGCCGCGGCGGCGGTCAGCGACGGGAAGAACAGCAGCGCCGTGGAGACGAGCCGGTCGAGCGGCAAGGTGCGGAAGACGGTCTCGGCGATGAACCCGAACGTGCCCTCGGACCCCACCATCAGGCCGCGCAGGATCTGCACGGGCGTCGAGCCGTCGAGGAACGCGTCCAGTCGGTACCCGTTGGTGTTCTTGATCTCGTACTTGGCGCGGATCCTGGCGACCAGGTCCGGGTCCGCCTCGATCTCCGCCTTGATGCCCAACAGGCCCTGGCAGAGCGCGGGTTCGGCGTGCGCGAGCTGCTCGTCGGCGTCCGCCTCGGCCGTGTCGACGACGGTGCCGGACGGCAGCACGAAGGTGAGCGAGTCGAGGGTGCGGTACGAGTTGCGGGTGGTGCCCGCCGTCATGCCCGAGGCGTTGTTGGCGACGACACCGCCGAGGGTGCAGGCGATCGCGCTGGCCGGGTCGGGGCCGAGGACGCGGCCGTGCCGGGCGAGCGTGGCGTTGGCGCGGACCACGGTGGTGCCCGGCGCGATCCGGGCCCGCGCCCCGTCGTCGAGCACCTCGACGCCCGCCCAGTGCTTGCGCACGTCGACCAGGATGTCCTCGCCCTGCGCCTGCCCGTTGAGGCTGGTCCCGGCCGCCCGGAAGACGACCTCACGGCCCTTGCCGTGCGCGTACGAGAGGACCGCGGAGACGTCGTCGATGTCCTCCGCGACCACCACGACCTGCGGTACGAAGCGGTAGGGGCTGGCGTCCGAGGCGTACCGCACCAGGTCGGAGACCTTGTGCAGCACCTTGTCCGTGCCGAGCAGCGCGACCAGGTCGGAGCGGAGCGGCTCCGGGGTGCCGGGGGCCCGCCGGTCCGGCAGCCGGTCGGGTGACGGCGCCGACTCCCGCGCGGCGGGCCGCAGGGCGTCCGCGTTGGGCTCCAGCAGGGGCATGGGTGCCTCCTCGGCGTGGTCGGGCCGTACCGCTTCTCAGCACCGGCCCGGGTCGTCGACCAGGGTGGTGAGCAGCCCGCCGAGCACCTCGCGCTGCCCTGCGGTCAGTGGAGCCAGGATGTCTTCTGCGGCGGCCCGGCGCGCGTCGCGCAGCGCCCGCAGGGTCTCGCGTCCCGCGTCGGTCAGCTCGATCCGGATCACCCGGCGGTTGGCCGGGTCCGGCACCCGGCGCACACACCCGGCCGTCTCCAGACCGTCGACCAGCGTGGTCACGGCGCGCGGCACCACCTCCAGGCCGCGGGCCAGGTCGGCCATCCGGGGCGGCGACTCCTGGTGCGCGACCAGGCGGAGCAGCCGGGACTGGCCGGGGGTGAGGCCGACCGGTACGAGGTGGTGCTTCTGGACGCGGTGCAGTCGGCGGGCCAGGCGGAGCAGCTGGTCGGCGAGGAGGCCGTCCGGATCGGGCGTCGTCATGGCGGCAGCGTAACAGGACCAAGCTCATTGTGAGTGTAGGTAACAATGAGCTATGCTCCTCCGGTCATCGTGGTCCCACACCTCTCCGCACGGGAGGTCCCCGCCTTTCAGGAGGCCCATGCACCCCGAATCATCCGGCTGGACGCCCCCTCCTCCCGATCCCGACCAGCCCCGCCAGCTCCGCCGCATCCTGCGCCTCTTCCGTCCCTACCGCGGCCGCCTCGCCCTCGTCGGGCTCCTGGTCGGCGCCGCCTCGCTGGTCTCTGTCGCGACGCCGTTCCTGCTCAAGGAGATCCTGGACACCGCGATCCCCGAGGGCCGTACCGGGCTGCTCAGCCTGCTCGCCCTCGGCATGATCCTCAGCGCGGTCGTCACCAGCGTCTTCGGCGTGCTGCAGACCCTGATCTCCACGACCGTCGGCCAGCGCGTCATGCACGACCTGCGCACCGCCGTGTACGGCCGGCTCCAGCGCATGTCGCTCGCCTTCTTCACCAGGACCCGCACCGGGGAGGTCCAGTCCCGCATCGCCAACGACATCGGCGGCATGCAGGCGACCGTGACCTCCACCGCGACCTCCCTGGTCTCCAACCTCACGAGTGTCATCGCGACCGTGGTCGCGATGCTCGCGCTCGACTGGCGCCTGACCGTCGTCTCGCTGCTCCTGCTGCCGGTGTTCGTCTGGATCAGCCGCCGCGTCGGCCGGGAGCGCAAGAAGATCACCACGCAGCGGCAGAAGCAGATGGCCGCGATGGCCGCGACCGTCACCGAGTCGCTCTCCGTCAGCGGCATCCTGCTCGGCCGCACCATGGGCCGTAGCGACTCGCTCACCCGGTCCTTCGCCACCGAGTCCGAGCGCCTCATCGACCTGGAGGTCCGCTCCAGCATGGCGGGCCGCTGGCGGATGTCGGTCATCGGCATCGTGATGGCCGCCATGCCCGCCGTCATCTACTGGGCCGCGGGCCTCGCCCCGCACATCGGCGGCCCGACGATCTCGCTCGGCACGCTCGTCGCGTTCGTCTCGCTCCAACAGGGCCTGTTCCGGCCGACGGTGAGCCTGCTCTCCACCGGCGTCCAGATCCAGACCTCCCTCGCCCTGTTCCAGCGCATCTTCGAGTACCTCGACCTGACCGTCGACATCGAGGAGCCCGCGGACCCGGTCCGCCTGGACCAGGTCAAGGGCGAAGTCCGCTTCGAGGACGTGCGGTTCCGGTACGACGCGGAGACGGCCAAGGGTGCCGTCGGCGCCCCCGTGCTCGACGCCATCGACCTCACCGTCCCGGCCGGCGGCAGCCTCGCCGTCGTCGGCCCCACCGGCTCCGGCAAGTCGACGCTCAGCTATCTGGTGCCGCGGCTGTACGACGTGACCGAGGGCCGGGTCACGCTCGACGGCGTCGACGTACGCGACCTCGACTTCGACACCCTGGCCCGTGCCGTCGGCGTGGTCTCCCAGGAGACGTACCTCTTCCACGCCTCGGTCGCCGACAACCTCCGCTTCGCCAAGCCCGACGCCACCGACGAGGAGCTGCACGAGGCGGCCCGCGCGGCCCAGATCCACGACCACATCGCGGCCCTGCCCGAGGGGTACGACACCGTGGTCGGCGAGCGCGGCCACCGGTTCTCCGGCGGCGAGAAGCAGCGCCTCGCCATCGCCCGTACGATCCTGCGGGACCCGCCCGTGCTCATCCTCGACGAGGCCACCAGCGCCCTGGACACCCGTACCGAGCACGCGGTGCAGCAGGCCATCGACGCGCTCTCCGCGAACCGCACCACCCTCACCATCGCGCACCGCCTCTCCACCGTCCGCTCCGCCGACCAGATCGTCGTCCTCGACGGCGGCCGGATCGCCGAACGCGGCACGCACGAGGCGCTGATGGAGCGCGGCGAGCGGTACGCGGCCCTGGTGCAGCGGGACGCCCGGCTCGCGCCGTCGACCGTCACCGGCTGAGCCGGGCGCCGAGCCGGCAGCACCCCGACGCCGGGCTGAAGATATGCCCGATATGTCTGGTTTGAGGTGGCTCTCGGGGTACCGTGCCCCGCATGGTGAACAAGACTCCGCGCCGGGGCAAGATCCGGCTGACCCGCCGCGGCCGGGTCGCCCTCCTCCTCACCGGCGCCCTCGTCGTCGGCACGGCTGTCGCGGTGCCGCTGCTGCTCCAGGACCGCAACGAGCGCCCGACCACCCTGCTCGTCCCCGAGGGCTGGCGCTCCGGCCAGGTGTACGAGGCGGTGGACAAGGCCCTCGGTGCCGCGCCGGGCACCGCGAAGAAGGCGGCCGGCGCGGCCGGTCTGAAACTGCCGGGGGAGTCGGCCGGTAACCCCGAGGGCTATCTGTTCCCCGCGACGTACCCGATCGACGCGAAGTCCACCCCGAAGTCCGTTCTCGCGTACATGGTCGACACCGCGAACAAGAGGTTCGGCGGCGGCGATGTGACGGCGGGCGCCGACCGCAACGCGGTCTCCATCTACCAGACCGTCACCATCGCGAGCATCGTGCAGGCCGAGGCCGACACCCAGCAGGACATGGCCAGGGTGGCGCGGGTCGTCTACAACCGGCTCGACCGCGGCATGCCCCTGCAGATGGACTCCACCATCAACTACGCCCTCAACCGCTCCACCCTGGACACCAAGAACGCCGACACCAAGCTCAAGAGCCCGTACAACACGTACGAGAAGACCGGCCTGCCGCCCACTCCCATCGCCAACCCCGGGGCGGAAGCGCTGAAGGCGACGCTCAACCCGGCGCCCGGCGACTGGCTCTACTTCGTCACCGTGAAGCCGGGCGACACCCGCTTCAGCGCCGAGTACGGCCAGCACCAGAGCAACGTCGACGAGTTCAACAAGGTCCGCAAGGCCGAGCAGAACGGCCAGAAGACCGCAGCGTCCGGCTGACCCGGAGCGCAGCGGTAGACCTCCGCATCCGGCCGGCCCGAAGCCGGATCAGTGGGCGTCGGCCGTCAACTCCCGCTCCCCGTCCAGGAGTCGGCGGATCTCGCGCACGGCCGCCCGGCCCGCGCGGTTCGCCCCGATGGTGCTCGCCGAAGGCCCGTACCCCACCAGATGAACGCGGGGGTCACGGGCCGCGCGCGTTCCTTCGAGGCGGATGCCGCCGCCCGGCTCGCGCAGCCGCAGCGGCGCCAGATGGTCCACCACCGGGCGGAACCCGGTCGCCCACAGGATCACATCGGCCTCGACGTGTCGCCCGTCGTCCCAGGCCACCCCGTCCGCCGTGATCCGGTCGAACATCGGGAGCCGGTCGAGCACCCCGGCCGCGAGGCCTTCGCGCACCGCCTCGGTCAGGGCGAGCCCCGTCACCGACACCACACTCCGTGGCGGCAGCCCCTCCCGCACCCGCTCCTCGACGAGCGCCACCGCGGCCCGGCCCTGGTCCTGGCCGAACTCGCCGTCACGGAACACCGGTTGACGCCGCGTCACCCAGGTCGTCGCGGCCGCGAGCGGTGCGATCTCAAGGAGGTGCTGCACCCCGGACGAGCCGCCGCCGACGACGACCACCCGCTGCCCGGCGAACTCCTCGGGCCCTGGGTACTGCGCGGTGTGCAACTGCCGCCCGTGGAACAGCTCCTGGCCCGGGTAGCGCGGCCAGAACGGCCGGTCCCAGGTGCCCGTCGCGCTGATCACGGCCTCGGTCGCGTACGTGCCCTCCGAGCTCTCCACGAGCAGCCGCCCGTCCGTGCCCTCCCGTACGGCGGTCACGTCGACGGGCCGGTGCACCCGCAGGTCGAAGGTCTCCTCGTACGTGCTGAAATACCCGCCGATCACCTCGGACGAGGGGCGCCCGGGGTCGGCGCCGGTCAGCTCCATGCCCGGCAGGGCGTGCATGCCGTGCACCTTGCCGTACGTCAGGCTCGGCCAGCGGAACTGCCAGGCGCCGCCGGGGCGCGGGGCGTGGTCGAGGACCACGAAGTCCCGGTCGGGCTCGAACCCGGCGCGCCGCAGATGGTGGGCGGCGGACAGTCCGGCCTGTCCGGCGCCCACCACCACGACCCGCACGCTCCGCGTTCCCTCGGCTACGCCACGTACCCCGATATCGTTCACGTTTCTACTAACTCGGCGGGGCTCGGGAATCTTCCCGAGCCCCGCCAGTTCTACGAGCCCCGCCGGTTCTATGGCGACTCAGCGGCCGCCCGCCACGAGCAGCGGCGCACCGCCCGGCGCCGAGGCCGGGCGGCCGTTCGCCGCGGGCACCCCGAGCAGCGGCGACGCCGGCACCGTGGGCAGCAGGCCACGCGCGGCGAGGTCCGGGATCACCCCCTCACCGAACCAGTACGCCTCCTCCAGATGCGGGTAGCCCGACAGCACGAAGTGCTCGACCCCCAGCGCGTGGTACTCCTCGATCCGGTCCGCCACCTCGGCGTGACTGCCCACCAGAGCGGTCCCCGCACCTCCGCGAACCAGGCCCACGCCCGCCCACAGGTTCGGCGCGATCTCCAGCTTGTCCCGGGAGCCGCCGTGCAGGGCGAGCATCCGCTGCTGGCCCACCGACTCGCTCTTGCCCAGGGCCTGTTGGGCCGCCGCGACGGTCTCCGGGTCCAGGTCGTCGAGGAGCCGGTCCGCCGTCGCCCAGGCCTCCTTGGACGAGTCCCGCGAGATGGTGTGCAGCCGGATACCGAAACGCACCGTGCGCCCCTCGGCCTCCGCGAGCCCGCGGATCCAGTCGATCTTCTCCTTGACCGCTGACGGCGGCTCGCCCCAGGTCAGATACACATCGCTGTGCCGGGCCGCGACCGGTCCCGCCGCCGCCGACGAACCGCCGAAGAAGATCTCCGGCAGCGGGTCCGGCGGCAGCGCGGTGAGCCCGCCCTCCACCCGGTAGTGCTCCCCGTCGAAGTCGTACGGCTTACCGGCCCACACCCCGCGCACCACCGACAGGAACTCGTCGGTGCGGGCGTACCGGCGGTCGTGGTCCAGGTGGTCGCCGAAGCGCCGCTGCTCGGTCGAGTCGCCGCCCGTCACCACGTTCAGGAGCAGCCGCCCGCGCGTGATGCGCTGGTACGTCGCCGCCATCTGCGCGGCGAGCACCGGCGAGATCACCCCCGGCCGGAACGCCACCAGGAACTTCAGCCGCTCGGTGTGCTGCGCGAGCGCCACCGTCGTCAGCCAGGCGTCCTCGCACCAGGTGCCCGTCGGCGTCAACACCGCCTCGAAACCGAGCTGTTCGGCCGCCTTCGCGATCTGCGCCAGGTACTCGATGTCGGGCGCGCGCACCCCGCTCACCGGGGTGATCCGGGACCGCTTGATGCCCCCGTCGGTGTACGCGTGCCGGTCGACCAGGGTGCGGCCGTCGCCGCCCGTCGGCAGGAACCAGTGCAGGTGAACGTTCATCAGGAGTCCTTCTTCTGGCTCTTGTAGCTACGGGCGGGGGTGGTGGACGGCGGCAGGTCGCCGTTGAACCGCTCGTCCACGAAGTCCTTGAACTGCACGCGCCGGGGGATCAGCTTCAGCTCCGCGAAGGTGTCGACGATCTTCTGCTCCGAGGCCACCACGTTCTTGTCGACGGCGACCGGCACCCGCGTCCCGTTGGACCGCTTCACCGCGGCGAGTGCCACCTCGTACGGCAGACCGGTGTCCTTCGCCCACACCTTCGCCCACGCCCCGGGGTGCTCGTACACCCAGTTCTGGGCGCGTTCGAGCCGCTCCAGATAGTCGTCGATCGCCGCGGTCTTCTTCTTGTCCTTCAGTGAACTCGGCGCCGCCACCTGGAAGTTGAGCCCGTTCACCAGCCCCTCGCCGTCGGTGAGCACCCGCGCCTGGCCGGTTTCGAGCACCTGCGAGGTGTACGGGTCCCACACCGCCCAGGCGTCCACCTTGCCGCCGGTGAACGCGGCGAGCGCGTCGGCCGGCTGGAGGTACTTCACCTTCACGTCGTCGAGCGTCAGGCCGGCCTTCTTCAGCGACGACACCAACTGGTAGTGCGCGGAGCTGCCTTGGGCCACGGCGATCGCCTTGCCCTTGAGCTGCGCGGGCGACTTCAGCGCTGAGCCCTTCGGTACGAGCACGGCCTCCCCGTACGCGGTGCCGTGCGTCGCGCCCACCACGGTGATCTTCGAACCGGCGCCCGCGGCGAACACCGGCGGGGTGTTGCCGACCGCGCCGATGTCGACGGCCCGCGCGTTCACCGCTTCGAGCAGCGGCGGGCCCGAGGTGAAGGTCGACCACTTGATCCGGTAGTCGAGGCCCTTCAACTCCCCGGCTGCGGCGAGCACGGCCCGCGAACCCCCCTTCTGGTCCCCGACATTGAGGGTCAGCGAACCCTTCCCATCCACCGCGCCCCCGCCCGTACCGCCCGAGGAGGTGTCGGCGGAAGAGGCCCCGGAGCAGGCCG
>NZ_JAAAHS010000660.1 GCF_009908195.1 Streptomyces boluensis
CACGAACTCCTCGTCGCCCTGCGCCGCGCCCGCGCCGACATCGCCCCCGACGGCGACCCCGTCCTCCAGGCCCTCGCCCGCGACGCGTTCCAGCCGCTCTCCGTCGCCGAACACGCCGCCCGGCACGGCATGACCCCCGCCGAGCTGCGCACCGCCGTCCGCCGCGGCGCCGGCTGCAGCCCCAAGGACTACCTGCTCGGCATCCGCCTCGGCCGCGCCAAGGAACTCCTCGCCGCCACCGAACTCCCCGTAGCCGCCGTCGCCCGCCGCGTCGGCTACGACGATCCGGCCTATTTCTCCCGCCTGTTCACCCGCCGCGTCGGCGTCGCCCCGGTCCGCTTCCGCGAACAACAGGGCCGCGCCGTACCGGGTGGCTGGTCCCAGCAGATACCCGACCCGGACGACCCGCCCATGCTCCGCCCGGCAACGTAGGCTCGCTCCTATGAGCATCACGAACAGCGACAACGGTCAGCCCGCGGAGGTCGACGCCGATGTCCGAGCCGAACTCGCCCGCCTGCGCGACAGCATCGACAACATCGACGCCGCAGTCGTCCACATGCTCGCGGAACGCTTCAAGTGCACCCAGCAGGTAGGCCTCCTCAAGGCCGCCCACCAGCTGCCCCCCGCCGACCCGAACCGCGAGTCCCACCAGATCGACCGCCTCCGCACCCTCGCGGAAAGCGCGAAACTGGACCCGGCGTTCGCGGAGAAGCTGCTGAACTTCATCATCGCGGAGGTCATCCGCCACCACGAGACGATCGCCAATACGGGCACGGGTACGGCCACGCCCGAGGCGTGAACTCCAGCCCGCCCGGCAATTCCAGCCCGTCCGGCGTTTGAGGACGAGCCCGGAGGGCGAAAGTCAGCCCCTCCGGCGTTTGAGGAGCGGGGGTCCGGGGGCGGAGCCCCCAGGGCCCAGCCCCGGCCCAGGGTGCCCCTGTGCCAACAGCAACACATCGTGCAGCATGACCCCATGTCCGTACTCACGCGCGACGAAGCGCAACAACGAGCCAAGCTCATCGAAGTCCAGCGGTACGAGGTCCACCTCGACCTGACGACAGGCGACGCCACCTTCGACTCCCGCACGGCGATCCACTTCACCACCGCCGCGGACGGCGACACCTTCATCGAGCTCAAAGCCGAAACGCTGCGCTCCGCCACGCTCGACGGACAGCCCCTCGACCCCGCGTCCCACACCGGAGACCGGCTCCCGCTGACCGGCCTCACCGCCGGCCCGCACGAACTGCACGTCGACGCCGCCATGCACTACTCCCGTACCGGCGAGGGCATGCACCGTTTCACCGACCCCACCGACGGCGAGACGTACCTGTACACGCAGGCCTGCATGGACGACGCCCAGCGGATCTACCCCTGCTTCGACCAGCCCGACCTGAAGGCCCGCTTCGCGTTCACCGTCACCGCCCCCGAAGCCTGGACCGTCCTCGGCAACGGCATCGCCACCGAACACACCCCCGGCCGGTGGCAGATCGCCGAGACCCCACCCATCTCCACCTACCTCGCCGCGATCGCCGCAGGCCCGTACCACTCGATCCGCACCGAGCACCGCGGCCTGCCCTTCGCACTGCACTGCCGCCGCTCCCTCGCCCCGCACCTCGAAGCGGACGCCGACGAACTCCTCGAAGTGACCCGCGCCTGCTTCGACCGCTACCACGAGAAGTTCGACGAGCCCTACCCCTTCGACTCGTACGACCAGGCCTTCGTCCCCGAGTTCAACGCGGGCGCCATGGAGAACCCCGGACTCGTCACCTTCCGCGACGAGTTCGTGTACCGCTCCGCCGTCACCGACACCGAACGCCAGACCCGCGCCATGGTCATCGCCCACGAGATGGCCCACATGTGGTTCGGCGACCTCGTCACCCTCCGCTGGTGGGACGACATCTGGCTGAACGAGTCCTTCGCCGAGTACATGGGCTACCAGACCACCGCCGAAGCCACCCGCTTCACCGACACCTGGACCGACTTCGGCATCACCCGCAAACCCTGGGGCTACGACGCCGACCAGCGCCCCTCCACCCACC
>NZ_JAAAHS010000661.1 GCF_009908195.1 Streptomyces boluensis
GCCCCTGGACCCCACCACCGGCTTCCACTCCTGCACCGGGCATGCGGGCCTCTTCCTGTACGTACGTCATCGGGGCGCTCCTTCGACGGGGGTGACCGGCACGTATCCGAGCTTCTTGTCGACCACGTTGCGCAAGGGGCGGCCCGCGCGCCAGCGGGTGAAGTTGTCGACGAAGACCTCCGCCAGGTCGTCGAGCCAGGTCGTGGTGTCCGCCGACATGTGCGGGGACACAAGCAGGCCCGGTGCGTCCCACAGCGGACTGTCCCGGTCCAGCGGCTCCTCCCGGAACACGTCGAGCGCCGCGCCGCCCAACCGCCCCTGCCGCAGCGCGTACAGCAGGTCCTCCTCGACGACGAGCGGCCCGCGCCCCACGTTGAGGAAGCGGGCGCCGCGCTTCATCAGGGCGAAGGCACGCGCGTCGAACATGTCCCGCGTCTGCTCGGTCAGCGGGGCGGCGGCCACCACCCAGTCGGCGTCCGGCAGCAGCGCGTCGAGCTCGGCGAAGGCGTGCACCCGGCCCACCTCGGGGTCGTCCGTACGCGCGGTCCGCCCCACCAGGGACACCCGCAGGCCGAGCGCGGCCAGGGTGCGCGCGGTGGCCCGCCCGATGGGCCCGCCGCCCACCACGACGGCCCGGGTCCCGGCGACCCGCTCGGTGACCCGGTGCTCCCAGACCCGCTCCCGCTGGCGCGCGTACGTACCGGCGAAGTCCTTGGCGAGGGCCAGCACCTGGCCCGCCACGTACTCCGCGATGGGCTGCTCGAAGACGCCGCGCGCGTTGGTGACGACCGTGTCCGAGTCGACCAGGGCGGGGAACATCAGCCGGTCCACCCCGGCGCTCGCGGTGTGCACCCAGCGCGGGCCGCCCGCGCGCGGCCAGACGGCGGGCAGCGCGTCGGTGCTGAAGTCCCAGACGAGCAGCGCGTCCGCGCCGGGCAGCTCGGCCGCGAGCCGCTCCTCGGTGACGGTCCGCAGCTCGGCCAGACCCGCGAGCGGAGCGAGCCCGGCGGGCGGCTCACCGCTGAGGACCAGGACGCGCGGGGTGGTGGTGTCGGTCATACGGAAGCCGTCCTTCGGATCGGTACGGACTGTCGCGGTACGGGCTGTCGACGGGCCCTCACCAGGCACCCTCACCAGGCATTGACACGCTAGGCAGCAGATCCGTAGATTGTCAACAATCTACCGTCTGTACGGACGGTCACCCCCCACGGCAGCGCAGCTCCACACCTCCATACGCAGCGTCGAAGGGGAACCGCATTGGACATCACCACCCTCGGCGGCCCACTGCCCCAGTGCGGCGTCGGCGTAGTCGCCCCGTTCGACTTCGCCCTCGACCGCGAACTGTGGCGCTGGGTGCCCGACGAGGTCTCCCTGCACATCACCCGCACCCCGTACGTACCGGTCGAGGTGAGCCTCGACATGGCGCGCCTGATCAGCGAGCACGAGACCCTGCGCGCCGCCGTCTCGGCCCTCCAGGAGGTCGAGCCGCGCGCCCTCGCGTACGCCTGCACGTCCGGCAGTTTCATCGGCGGGCCGGCGGGCGAGCAGGCGATGTGCGCGCAGTTGAGCAGCGCGTCGGGCGGGCTCCCGGCCGTCACCACCTCCGGCGCGCTCCTGGAGGCCCTGGCCGACCTCGGCGTCCGCCGGATCGCCGTGCTCACGCCGTACACCCGGTCGGTGACGGACTCCCTCGTCGAGTACCTGCGCCTGGTCGGCGTCGAGGTCACCGGGCGCGCGGACCTGGGCCTGACCCGGAACATCCGGGCGGTGCCCTACCGCGAGGTGGCCGACCTGGCCCTCGAGGCCACCCGCGGCGGCGCCGAGGCGCTTTTCATCAGCTGCGCCAACCTCCCCACGTACGACGCGATCCCGCAGCTGGAGGCCGAGCTGCGGATGCCGGTGCTGTCCGCGAACCAGGTCACGATGTGGGCCGCGCTGCGCCGCATAGGCCTCCGCCCGGTCGGCGCCTACCAGTCCCTCATCGACCCGCAGGCCCGCGCCGCCACCCAGCCCCGAC
>NZ_JAAAHS010000662.1 GCF_009908195.1 Streptomyces boluensis
TCCCTAAAGCCTGCGGCGCTTCGGGGGCCAGCCCCCGGCCCCCCGCTCCTCAAACGCCGGAGGGGCTGAATATCCGGAGCGGCCGAATATTGAGCGGGCCTACTTCTCCGTGACCCCTGCCGAGTCGAACGTAGCCACCTCGTGCATCGCTCGCGCCGCCGACTGGACCACCGGCAGCGCAAGGAGCGCGCCCGTGCCCTCGCCGAGGCGGAGGTCGAGGTCGACGAGCGGGCGCAGGCCGAGCTTGTTGAGTGCCGCCACGTGGCCGGGCTCGGCGCTGCGGTGGCCCGCGATGCAGGCGGCGAGGACCTCGGGGGCGATGGCGCGGGCGACCAGGGCGGCCGCACCGGCGCTGACGCCGTCGAGGATCACCGGGGTGCGCAGCGAGGCGCCGCCCAGCAACAGGCCGACCATCGCCGCGTGTTCGAGGCCGCCGATGGCCGCGAGGACGCCGATCGGGTCGGCCGGGTCGGGCTGGTGCAGCTCCAGGGCCCGGCGTACGACGTCGGTCTTGCGGGCCAGCGTCTCGTCGTTGATGCCCGTGCCGCGGCCCGTCACCTCGGCCGCGTCGACGCCCGTGAACACGGAGATCAGGGCGGCGGACGCGGTGGTGTTGGCGATGCCCATCTCACCGGTGAGCAGCGCCTTGTTGCCGGCGGCGACCAGGTCGCGGGCGGTGTCGATGCCGACCTCGATGGCCGCCTTGACCTCCTCGCGGGTGAGCGCGGGCCCGGTGGTCATGTCGGCGGTACCGGCGCGCACCTTACGGGGCAGCAGGCCGGGCGTCGCGGGCAGGTCGGAGGCGACGCCCACGTCGATGATGCAGACCTCGGCGCCCACCTGGTTCGCGAAGGCGTTGCAAACGGCGCCGCCACCAAGGAAGTTGGCGACCATCTGGCCGGTGACCTCCTGCGGCCAGGGCGTGACGCCCTGGGCGTGCACCCCGTGGTCGCCCGCGAAGATCGCCACGGCGGCGGGCTCCGGGATCGGCGGCGGGCACATCCGCGAGAGGCCGGACAGCTGCGCCGAGATGATCTCCAGCATGCCGAGGGCGCCCGCGGGCTTGGTCATCCGCTTCTGCCGCTCCCAGGCCTCACCCAGCGCCTTGGCGTCCAGGGGGCGGATGTTGGCGACGGTCTCGGCGAGCAGGTCGTGCGGCTCCTCGCCGGGCAGGGCGCGACGGCCGTACGTCTCCTCGTGCACGACCCAGGACAGCGGGCGGCGCTTGGACCAGCCGGCCTGCATCAGCTCGGGCTCGTCCGGGAACTCGTCGACGTATCCGACACACAAGTACGCGACGACTTCGAGGTGTTCGGGCAGGTCGAGGGTGCGGACCATCTCACGCTCGTCGAAGAAGCTGACCCAGCCGACGCCGAGGCCTTCGGCGCGGGCCGCGAGCCACAGGTTCTCGACCGCGAGCGCGGAGGAGTACGGGGCCATCTGCGGCTGGGTGTGCCGGCCGAGGGTGTGGCGGCCGCCGCGGGTGGGGTCGGCGGTGACGACGATGTTCACCGGGGTGTCGAGGATGGCCTCGATCTTCAGTTCCTTGAACTGCTTCGCGCGGCCCTTGGGGAGGGACTTGGCGTACGCGTCCTTCTGGCGCATGGCCAGTTCGTGCATCGTGCGCCGGGTGTCCGCGGAGCGGATGACGACGAAGTCCCAGGGCTGCGAGTGGCCGACGGACGGCGCCGTGTGGGCGGCCTCGAGGACGCGGAGGAGCACGTCGTGCGGGATGGGGTCGCTGCGGAAGCCGTTGCGGATGTCGCGGCGCTCGCGCATCACGCGCAGCACGGCCTCGCGCTCGGCCTCGTCGTAGGCCGGGGCGGGGCCACTCGCCTCGACGGGCTGCTCCGCCTCGACGGGCTCGGCCTGCGCCTCGGGGGCAGGCTGCACCGGCTCGACGGCTTCGGCGGATACGGACGCGGGTGCCGATGCGGATACGGACTCGGCTGCGGCCAACTCGACCGGTACGGCGGCCTGTTCGGGCTCGGGCTGCGCCTCGGGGGTGGGCTC
>NZ_JAAAHS010000663.1 GCF_009908195.1 Streptomyces boluensis
CCCCCGGCCCTACACCGCGTCCCGCTCCACCGGGCAGCTCATGCACCGGGGCCCGCCCCGGCCGCGTCCCAGCTCGCTGCCCCGGATCTCGATGACTTCGAGGCCTTCCTTGCGCAGATGCGTATTGGTCGTCGAGTTCCGCTCGTACGCCACCACCACGCCCGGCTCGACGGCGAGCACGTTGCAGCCGTCGTCCCACTGCTCGCGCTCCGCCGCGTGCACGTCCTGGGTCGCGGTCAGCACCCGGATGCCGTCCAGGCCGAGGGCCGCCGCGATGGCGTGGTGCATGTGCTCCGGCGGATGGTCGGTGACCTTCAACTCCCGCTCTCCGTCGCCGGGTTCGATGGTGTACGAGCGGAGCATGCCGAGCCCCGCGTACTGCGTGAAGGTGTCCCCGTCGACCATCGTCATCACCGTGTCCAGGTGCATGAACGCCCGGCGCTTCGGCATGTCCAGGGCCACGATGGTGGTGGCGCTGCCCGCCGCGAACAGCTTGTGCGCCAGCATCTCCACGGCCTGCGGGGTGGTCCGCTCGCTCATCCCGATCAGCACCGCGCCCCGCCCGATGACCAGGACGTCCCCGCCCTCGATCGTCGACGGATAGTCGCTCTGCCCCTCCGACCAGTGGTGGAACGCCCCGGCCTGATCCGAGGTGAACAGCGGATGGTGCCGGTAGATCGCCTCGAAGTGCACGGTCTCGCGCTGCCGGGCGGGCCAGCGCATCGCGTTGATCGACACCCCGTCGTAGATCCACGCGGAGGTGTCGCGGGTGAAGAGATGGTTGGGCAGCGGCTTGAGCAGGAAGTCGTCCAGGTCCATGACGTGGAACCGCACCGAGGTCGGCTCCGGATTGCGCTCCAGGAACTCCCGCTTGGTCATCCCGCCGATCAGCGCCTCCTCCAGGTCGGCGAGCGGCAGCCGCTCGAACGCGGCGCGCAACGGGTCCGTGGCCAGCGGCCCGTACTCCTTCTCCGCGAAGACCCGGTCGAGGATGAGGGTCTTGGCGGCCGGTACCTCAAGGGTCTCGCGCAGCAGGTCGCCGAAGAGGTGCACCTCCACCCCGCGTTCACGCAGCACGTCCGCGAATCCGTCATGCTCCTGCCGGGCTCGGCGCACCCACAGCACGTCGTCGAAGAGGAGGGCGTCCTTGTTGCTCGGCGTGAGGCGTTTCAGCTCCAGATCCGGGCGGTGCAGGATGACACGGCGGAGGCGGCCGGTCTCGGAGTCGACGTGGAATCCCATGCCCTTATCCTCGCCCGCCCCCGCCCGCTTCACCCGCCGAACGCGAGGTCCCGCACGAGGTCCCGCGCGGGGTCCGTACGGTTCGGTCCGCGCGGGTCCGTACGGTCAGTGCGCGCGCGTCCGTACGGTCAGTCCGCGCCGGGCGCCGGGTCTCCGTGGACCTCGACGCCACGGGCCCGCAACGCCTTGAGCAGCCCGCGCGGATCGGACGCGCCGATCAGGTACGAGGCGCCGCTCGCCGTGGCGATCCGTACGCCGGGGCCGGAGCGCATCACCAGGGCGAGGTTGCCGCCGCCGCGCCATCGCAGGCCCCAACCGCCCGCGTCCCGGAGCGGGTTGATCCGCTCCACCGCGCGGGCGTGCGCGATGCCCGCGTACGGCAGCACCTTGCGGTAGAAGGGCGGCAGCGACAGGCGCAGCCCCTCCTCCACGATCCGCACCCGCGCGCGCAGCCCGCAGAGCAGGACCACGACCACCGCCCCCGCACCGGACCCGAGCAGCGCCTCCGGAAAGTCGGCGCCGCCCGCCAAGAGGGCGACGAGCAGCGGCAGTCCGAGGGTGAGGGCCAGCAGGGCGGCGACGAGGGTCAGGGGCAGACGCTGCTTCTCGTCGAACACGGACGGCCTCCTCGGCAGGGCGGGAGCACTCGGCAGGGTTGGGATCACCTGGACCGTACCCAGGGCCGGCGCCCGTACCCGGGGCCGGTGTCCATGGCCGGGGCTGATATGACGTACGGGTTGATATGACGTACGGGCAGCGATCGCC
>NZ_JAAAHS010000664.1 GCF_009908195.1 Streptomyces boluensis
GGGTATGGGGGGTGCGGGGGCTTCTTGCGCGTGCCGGTCGTCGGTGTCGTCCATGTCGTCCTCCACGTACAGGAGGTCGATGTCGGGGGCCGTGGTGCCCGAACTCCCTTGCCGCGTACGGCTGGTGAGGAGTGCGCGGGCCTCGCTGTCGCGCAGGAGGAGGGCGCGGCGGGCCGCGGGATAGGCCGGGTCGACGGGTATGCAGGTGCCGCCCGCCTTGAGTACGGCGAGTACCGCGACCGGCAGTCCGGGCCCGCGCGGCAGGCAGAACGCGATCCGGCCGCCCGCGTGGCCCCGGGCGGCGAGGCGGTGGGCGAGGGCGTCGGACGCGGCGTCGAGCGCGCGGTACGAGAGCGGGCGCCCCTCGTACAGGACCGCGTCGGCGTCGGGGGTGCGGGCGGCCGTGGCGCGGAACGCCTCGTGCACGAGGGGCGGCGCGGCCCGGCCGGGCGCGCCGACGGCCCACCGGGCGAGCTCGGCACGTTCGGCGGACGGCAATAACTCCAGCTGATCCAGGGGGAGTTCGGGTCGGCGTACGGCCGCGTCGAGCAGCGTGGTGAACCGCCCGGCGAGGCGCTCGGCGTCCGCGTGGTCGAACAGGTCGGAGGCGTACTCGAGGAGCCCGTCGTACCCGCCGTCCGCGGGCATCAGGTGGAAGAACGCGTCGAACTTGGCGGTGCCGCCGTGCGGGTGCAGGCGCCGCGCCCGCACGCCCGACAGGTCGAGGCCGGGCGCGTCCGCGTCGTCGACGGTGAGCACCACCTGGAACAGCGCGAACCGGGCGAGCGTGCGGCTCCCTTCGAGGGCGCGCACCAGGTGGCCGTACGACACGTCGCGGTGCGCGACCGCGTCCCACACCGCCGACTTCATGGCGCGGGCCAGGTCGGCGAACGTCGTCCCTTCGGTGCGGGCGCGCAACGGCAGCAGATCCGTCAAGCAGCCGATCAGCGGCTCGAGTTCGGGTTCCCCGCGCCGCGACATGGGCGTGCCGAGCACCACGTCCCGCTGCCCGGAGAGGCGGGCGACGAGGGCGCTCAGGGCGGCGGCGAGCAGCACGAACGGGGTGCAGCGCAGCGCACGCGCGAGGGTGCGCAGCTCTCGTACGGTCTCCGCGTCGATCCGGAACCGCACCTGACCGCCGCGGTGGCTCGCGACGGCGGGCCGGACCCGGCGCGACGGGAACGAGGACTCGTCGGGCGCGCCGTCGAGCACGCTTCGCCAGTGGGTGAGCAGTGGGTCGAGTCGGGCCTCGGGCCGCTGCCGCTGGTTGTGCGCGTAGTCCCCGAACTGGAGGGGGAGTGAGGGCAGTTGGGGTTCCGTGCCCGCTACGGCCGCCCGGTAGAGCTCGCTGAACTCCTCCTCCAGGATCCGCAGCGACCAGCCGTCGATGACCGCGTGGTGCAGGGTGACGGCCAGTACCTGGTCGTCGGGCCCGGTCCGTAACAGGCTGGCCCGCAGCAGCGGCGGTTCGTCGAGCGGCAGCGGCCCGCGCACGGCCGCGCGTAACGCCTCGTCGAGCTGGTCGGGGTGTATGTCGCGCTGGTGCAGCGGCACGGGCGCGGCGGGTTCGACCAGCTGGGTGGGCACCCCGTCGACGAGGGCGAGCCGGGTGCGCAGCGCCTCGTGCCGGGCGACGATCGTGGTCAGGGCGTGGGTGACGGCGGCGGGGTCGACGGGGCCTTCGAGGTGGTGCGTCCAGTTCTCGACGTACGCCGAAGTCCCGTTCCCCAGTTGGTCGTTGAGCCAGATGGACTCCTGCTCTGGGGACATGGGGTACTGGCGGCGTCGAGGCATCAGGGTCTTTCTGCGGCGCGGGTGGTGAGGGCGGCGAGCGCCGGGTGGTCGACCTTGCCGTGCGCGGTGAGGGCGGCGAGTGCCAGGTGGTCGACCTTGCCGTGCGCGGTGACGGGGAGCGCGGGCAGCTCACGCACGAGGTGCGGTACGAGGTGCGGCGGCAGCAGGGTGCGGAGGGCGCGGCGCAGGGT
>NZ_JAAAHS010000665.1 GCF_009908195.1 Streptomyces boluensis
TTCCCGAACTGGGGCTCCGCCCCAGACCCCTCCCCAGCTACCGCTGGGAGGTGCCCCCACCTCAAACGCCGGAGGGGCTGAGTTTGGCTGAGGTATCAGCCAGGTTCAGCCCCTCCGGCGTTTCAGCAGAGACAACGTGCGCCGTGCCCCGGCCACCACCGCTGTGTCGACGAAGCGGCCGTTCGGGAGGGCCAGTGCGCCTCCCTCCGTCTCCGCCGCCTTGATGATCTGCTCCGCCTCCGCGACCTCCGCGGGACCCGGCAGGTAGGCCCGCTCGATCACCGGCAGCTGTCGCGGGTGGATCGCGGCGCGGCCGAGGAAGCCCAGGGCGCGGCCGTGGGCGCAGGACGTGGCCAGGCCGTCCAGGTCCCGTACGTCAGGGAAGACCGACTGGGCCGGGGGTGCCAGGCCCGCCGCGCGGCTCGCGCAGACCACACGGGAGCGGGCCCAGTCGAGGCCCGCGTCGGCCACGCCCAGGTCGGCCCGTAGATCCGCCTCGCCCAGACAGATCCCGCGCAGCGCGGGGTGCGCGCGGGCCACCGCGTACGCCTGCTCGATGCCGAGTGCGGACTCCAGGAGGGCGTACAGCGGCGGGGAGTCCGCCAGTTCCGCGACCCGTACGACCGTCGCGGGGTCCGTGACCTTGGGGAGCCGTAGGCCCGCGAGGCCCGGGAGTCCAGCGACCGCGCGCAGGTCGGCCCCCGCGTGCGGGCCGTCCAGGGCGTTGACGCGTACGTGCACCGGCACCGCGTGGTGCGCGGTGAGGAGTTCCGCGGTGGCGGAGCGCGCGTACTCCTTGCGGTCGGCGGGGACCGCGTCCTCCAGGTCGACGATCACCACGTCCGCGCCCGACGTGAGGGCTTTGGCGACCGTGCCGGGGCGGTCGCCGGGGGCGTACAGCAGGGTCAGCGCGAGAGCCGTGGTCATGCCGCGCCGGCCTTCCGCAGGGCCGCGATCTCCTCGTCGGCGAGGCCGAGTTCGGCCAGGACGGCGTCGGTGTCCGCGCCGTGCGGGCGGCCCGCCCAGCGGATCCCGCCGGGGGTGGAGGAGAGGCGGAAGAGGACGTTCTGCATGCGGATCGCGCCGAGTTCCGGGTCCTGGACGGTGGTGACCGTGTCGAGCGCCGCGTACTGCGGATCGGCGAGCACATCCCGTACGTCGTGGATCGGGGCGACCGCCGCCTCGGCCTTCTCGAAGGCGGTGACCACCTCGTCGCGGGTGTGCCGGGCGATCCAGCCGCCGACCGCCGCGTCCAGCTCGTCGGCGTGCGCGGCGCGGTCCGTGCCGGTCGCGAACCAGGGCTCGTCGATCAGCTCGGGCCGCCCGACCAGGTGAAGGACGCGTTCCGCGATGGACTGCGCGGAGGTGGAGACGGCCACCCACTGGTCGTCGACGGTGCGGTAGGTGTTGCGGGGCGCGTTGTTGGTGGAGCGGTTGCCGGTGCGCGGCTGTACGTAGCCGAGCTGGTCGTACCAGAGGGGCTGCGGGCCGAGCACCGTCAGGATCGGCTCGATGATGGCCATGTCGACGACCTGGCCGTGGCCGGTGGCGGTGCGCGCGGCGAGCGCCGTCATGATCGCGTACGCGGTGGCGAGACCCGCGATGGAGTCGGCGAGGCCGAACGGGGGGAGCGTGGGCGGGGCTTCCGGCTCGCCGGTGATCGCCGCGAACCCGCTCATCGCCTCGGCGAGCGTGCCGAACCCCGGGCGGTGCGCGTACGGGCCGAACTGGCCGAAGCCGGTGACTCGGGCGAGCACCAACTGCTCGTTGACGGCGCTCAGTTCGTCCCAGCCGAGGCCCCAGCGCTCCAGGGTGCCGGGGCGGAAGTTCTCGACGATCACGTCCGCGGTGGCGGCGAGCCGGAGCAGGGTGGCGCGGCCGCCGTCGGTGGAGAGGTCGAGGGTGATGGTGCGCTTGTTGCGGCCGAGCAGCTTCCACCAGAGGCCGACGCCGTCCTTGGCGGGGCCGTGGCCACGGG
>NZ_JAAAHS010000666.1 GCF_009908195.1 Streptomyces boluensis
GCTTCGGGGCGCGGGACTCCGGCACGTACCGGATGGTCAGGAGGAGGGCGGCCAGGCCGACGGGCAGGTTGATCCAGAAGATCGAGCGCCAGCCCACCGAGTCCACGAGCAGCCCGCCGACCAGCGGCCCGGCGGCCATGGATATACCGACGACGGCGCCCCAGACCCCGATGGCACGCGCGCGTGCACGAGGCTCGGTGAAGGTGTTGGTGATGATCGACATCGCCACCGGGTTGAGCATCGAACCGCCCACGGCCTGCAGCATCCGGAAGGCGACGAGGGACTCCAGGTTCGGCGCGAGCGAGCAGAGCACCGAGCCGAGCGTGAACAGCACGAGCCCGGTCTTGAACACCTTGCGGCGCCCGATCCGGTCGGCGGTGGAACCCGCGAGCATCAGGAGCGAGGCGAGGACCAGGGTGTACGCGTCGATGGTCCACTGCATGCCCGCGACATCGGCGCCCAGGTCCTCGCGCATGGACGGCAGGGCGACGTTCAGGACGGTGTTGTCGAGGCTGACGATCAGCAGACTCATGCAGCAGATCGCCAGGACGAGGAGCCGTCGGCGGTGACTCAGCTCGGGCATGATGTCCATGGTACGACCACTAGTACGGCTAACTAACAACAATCCACAGGCGGACCGGGCCCCGGCGGCGGTACGCGACAATGGGGGAATGACCACGCTCGCCCAGGGCACGCAAGCGCAGCCCGCCACCGCTCTCGCCGTCGGACCGCACACCGTGCAGCCGCCCGTGGTGCTCGCCCCCATGGCGGGCATCACCAACGCGCCGTTCCGCACCCTCTGCCGTGAATTCAGCGGCGGCAAGGGCCTGTTCGTCAGCGAGATGATCACGACGCGGGCGCTGGTCGAGCGCAACGAGAAGACGATGCAGCTGATCCACTTCGACGCGACGGAGAAGCCCCGCTCGATCCAGCTGTACGGCGTCGACCCCGCCACCGTCGGCAAGGCCGTCCGCATGATCGCGGAGGAGGACCTCGCCGACCACATCGACCTCAACTTCGGCTGCCCGGTGCCGAAGGTGACGCGGAAGGGCGGAGGCTCGGCCCTCCCTTACAAGCGCCCGCTGCTGCGCGCGATCCTGCGCGAGGCGGTCAGCGGCGCCGGTGACCTGCCGGTCACGATGAAGATGCGCAAGGGCATCGACGACGACCACATCACGTTCCTCGACGCGGGCCGGATCGCCGTCGAGGAGGGCGTCACCGCCATCGCCCTGCACGGCCGCACCGCCGCCCAGCATTACGGCGGCACGGCGGACTGGGACGCCATCGCCCGCCTCAAGGAACACGTCCCGGAGATCCCCGTCCTGGGCAACGGCGACATCTGGTCCGCCGACGACGCCCTGCGCATGGTCCGCGAGACCGGCTGCGACGGCGTGGTCGTGGGCCGCGGCTGCCTGGGCCGCCCGTGGCTTTTCGCCGACCTGGTCGCGGCGTTCGAGGGCCGCCCCGAGCGCGCCGAGCCCACGCTCCGAGTGGTTGCGGACGCGATGGTGCGGCACGCGACGCTGCTGGGTGAGTGGATCGGGGACGAGGCGCGCGGTGTCATCGACTTCCGTAAGCACGTGGCCTGGTACCTGAAGGGTTTCGCGGTCGGCTCCGAGATGCGGAAGCGGCTTGCGATCACGTCGTCGCTCGCCGAACTGCGCACCGGGCTCGACGAGTTGGACCTCGACCAGTCGTGGCCCACCGGCGCGGACGGCCCGCGCGGACGCACCTCCGGCAACAACCGCGTGGTCCTGCCGGACGGGTGGCTGAAGGATCCGTACGACTGTGCGGGGGTCAGTGCGGATGCGGAGTTGGATACGTCGGGGGGCTGAGCTGGTCCGCGCCGCTGAGCTTGTCCGTGGCTCGGTCCCCTGGGCGCCGCTGAGCTTGTCCGTGGCTCGGTCCCCTGGGCGCTGCGCCCCAGACCCCGCCCCATCGGCCTCCGGCCTCGTCCTCAAGCGCCGGACGGGC
>NZ_JAAAHS010000667.1 GCF_009908195.1 Streptomyces boluensis
GACTCTCTGCGAGGAGACGGTGCCGAGTTGGGCGCAGGGCAATCCGGGCCGGCAGCCCTGCCACCCGCAGCCTCCGGGCCACACCAAGGGGAAGAAGCCCCCGAAGGACCACCCTCTGAACTGATCTGAACTGATCCGCGATTCAGTAAGCAGCAGTGTTGACGCGGACGCCGAGCCCTCCAGATACTGACTCGACATTCAGTTAAGGCAATGTCGTCGTGCCTGGAGGCACCCATGGCTGACCTGCCCACCGAGCTCGTCCCGCTCTCCCCCGAGCAGAGCGACATCATCGAGCTCACCCGCACCTTCGCCCGCGAGGAGATCAGGCCGCGGGCGCGCTCCGTGGACGAGGCCGATGTCGAGACACCCTGGGACCTGTGGCGGCGGGCGGCCGAGGTCGGGATCACCGGGTTCATGCTGCCCGAGGAGTACGGAGGCGGCGGTTTCACCGATGTGTTCACCCAGTGCCTCGTACAGGAGGAGCTGTGCGTCGGGGATCTCGGCATCGGGAATCTGCTCTGCTCCAACGGCTTCTTCGCCGACCCCGTGCTCGCGCTCGGCAGCGCCGGGCAGCGCCGTGACTGGCTGACGCCGCTGGCCGGGAAAGACACCCCGATGACGTCGCTCGCGACCACCGAGCCCGGCTCGGGTTCGGACGCCGCGTCCATCGTCACCACCGCGACGCGCACTGCGGGCGGCTATGTCCTCAACGGCCAGAAGGCGTGGATCTCCAACGCCGGTGAGGCCGAGCAGTACGTCGTGTTCGCGAAGACGGATCCGGCGCTGCGCTCGCGCGGGGTGACGGCGTTCCTGTTCCGCAAGGGCGCGGCCGGGGTGTCCTTCGGTGAGCCGATGCGGAAGATGGGGCAGCGCGCGATCGTGTGCCGCGAGATCTTCTTCACGGACGCCTTCGTGCCCGAGTCCGACCGACTCGGCCAGGAGGGCGAGGGCTTCAGCGGGCTGATGCGTACGTTCGACATCTCCCGCACCGTCCTCGGCGCGGCGGCCACCGGGGTGGCCAGGGCCGCGTACGAGTACGCGCGGGACTACGCGAAGACCCGGCAGCAGTTCGGCAAGCCGATCATCGAGCACCAGGCGGTGGCGTTCCGGCTCGCGGACATGCGCACCCGGATCGAGCAGTCCCGGCTCCTGACGTGGCGGGCCGCGAAGCGCCTCGACGCCGGGCTCGACACGACGGCCGAGGCCGCGATGGCGAAGCTCACGGCCTCGGAGACCGCGGCGTACTGCACCTGGGCCGCGGTCCAGACGCTCGGTGGCTGGGGGTACTCGCGCGAGTACCCGGTCGAGCAGTGGATGCGGGACGCCAAGCTGGAGGAGATCGAAGAGGGCACCTCGGACATCATGCGGCTCGTCATCTCGCGGAGCGTGTGAGGTGGCGGGGGTGGGTGAACTGGGCTTTCCTGTACGCGAGTTCGGGTCGGCCGGGGTCATGAGTGGTGGTGAGGTGCTTGTCCGGGCCCTGGCCGCGCACGGGGTCGACCTGGCGTTCGGGATTCCCGGTACGCACAACCTGGAGGTCTACCGGCACCTGGGCCCGTACGGCATCCGGCATGTGACGCCACGTCACGAGCAGGGTGCGGGGTACGCCGCCGACGGGTACGCCCGTGTGACGGGTCGGCCGGGGGTTGCCGTGACCACGACCGGGCCCGCGCTGCTCAACATCGCGGCGGCCGCCGGTCAGGCGTACTCCGACAGTGTGCCGCTCCTTATCGTGTCGCCGGGGATGCCGTTGCGGCACCCCCGGCAGTCGACCGGCATGCTGCACGAGATGCGCAGCCAGACGGAGGCGATGCGCGGGGTGACCGCGTTCAGCCACCGGGTGTCCACCGTCGAGGAGATCGGCTCGGCCGTCGCCCGTGCGTTCACGCTGTTCCGGTCCGAGCGGCCCCGGCCGGTCCATATCGAGGTGCCGCTCGACCTGTTGGAGGCATCAGGAC
>NZ_JAAAHS010000668.1 GCF_009908195.1 Streptomyces boluensis
GCGCCACCCCGGCCGCCACCGCCACCCGCCGCACCCGTGTCCTCGCGCTGCCCGAGGCGCGCCGGGCCGTCGCCGCGACGGTGGCGTTCCTGGTCGCGCTGCCGCTGCAACTCACCGGCACGAGCGCCTGGTTGTGGGCGCCGCTGTACGCCGTCGCGTACGGGGCGGGCGGCTGGGAGCCCGCCCTCGAAGGGCTGCGCGCACTGCGGACCCGCACCCTCGACGTGGATCTGCTGATGATCGTCGCGGCCCTCGGTGCCGCCGCGATCGGGCAGGTCATGGACGGCGCGCTGCTCATCGTCATCTTCGCCACGTCCGGCGCCCTCGAGGCCCTCGCCACCGCGCGTACCGAGGACTCCGTGCGCGGGCTCCTCGACCTGGCCCCCGCCACCGCCACCCTGGTCACCGCCGACGGAGAACAGCAGGTCCCCACCGACCGGCTCCGCGTCGGCGACGAGATCCTGGTCCGCCCCGGCGAGCGGATCGGCGCCGACGGCGAGGTGGTCGACGGTGCGGGCGAGGTCGACCAGGCGACCATCACCGGGGAGTCGCTGCCGGTGCCGAAGGGCGCGGGTGACGAGGTGTTCGCCGGGACCGTCAACGGCCCGGCGGGTGCCCTGCGGATCAGCGTGCGCCGCGACCCGTCCGACACGGTGCTCGCCCGGATCGTCACGCTCGTCGAGGAGGCGTCCCGTACGAAGGCGCCGACGCAGTTGTTCATCGAGAAGGTCGAGCAGCGCTACGCGGTCGGCGTGGTCCTCGCGACCCTGACGATCTTCGCGGTGCCGCTGGCCTTCGGCGCGGACCTGACCGGCGCCCTGCTGCGCGCCATGACGTTCATGATCGTGGCGTCACCGTGCGCGGTGGTCCTGGCCACCATGCCGCCGCTGCTCTCCGCCATCGCCAATGCGGGTCGGCACGGCGTCCTGGTCAAGTCGGCCGTCGCCATGGAACGCCTCGGCCAGGTGGACACGGTCGCGTACGACAAGACCGGCACCCTGACCGAGGGCACCCCGCGCGTCCTGGCCGTCACCCCCGAACAGGGCTTCAGCGAGGGGGAGTTGCTGGCCCTCGCCGCGTCCGTGGAGCATCGCAGCGAGCACCCCATCGCCCGTTCCGTGGTCGAGGCGGCCCGCGACCGCGACCTCACGTTCCCGGAAGCGGAGGACTTCACGTCCACCCCCGGCCGCGGTGTCGCCGCCACCGTCTCCGGGCGCCGGGTGGAGATCGGCGCCCCGGCCCGACTGCTCCCGACGACGGCGACAACGGACACAGCTACGACAATGGACACGGCTACGGACTCCGGTGACGGTACGACCACCGTGCTCGTCCTCGTCGACGGTGCCCCCGCGGGCCGTATCGCCCTCGCCGACCGCCCCCGCCCCGACGCTGCCGCGGCCGTCGCCGACCTGGCCCGGCTCACCGGTACGCCGCCGGTCCTGCTCACCGGCGACGGCCCCGGCGCTGCGGCGGGCGTGGCGGCCGCGGTCGGCATCGACGACGTGCGCGCGGGCCTGCTGCCGCACGAAAAGGCCGAAGCCGTACGGGAGTTGGCGCTGCACGGGGACCGCAAGGTCCTGGTGATCGGGGACGGCGTGAACGACGCGCCCGCGCTCGCCGCCGCGCACACCGGCGTGGCCATGGGCCGCGCGGGCGCCGACCTGGCCCTGGAGACCGCGGACGCGGTCGTCGTACGCGACGAACTCGCCGCCGTCCCCCGGGCGGTGGCCCTCTCCCGCCGCGCCCGCCGCCTGGTCACCCAGAACCTCGTGATCGCCGGTACCTGCATCGCGATCCTCACCGTCTGGGACCTGGTCGGCCATCTGCCGCTGCCGCTCGGAGTGGCGGGCCACGAGGGCTCGACGATCCTGGTCGCACTGAACGGCCTGCGACTGCTGCGGGAGAAGGCCTGGTGACCGTACGGGGCGGGGGTCAGGCGTGCGGTCCCACCG
>NZ_JAAAHS010000669.1 GCF_009908195.1 Streptomyces boluensis
GTGCTGGTGACGCGGATCAGGGCGGTGCGGTGACCGTTCGGTGCGGTGCCCCCTAGAACCCGAGCTTACGAAGCTGTCGCGGGTCCCGCTGCCAGTCCTTCGCGACCTTCACGTGCAGGTCCAGGAAGACCGGCGTACCGAGCAACGCCTCGATCTGCTTACGGGACTTCATCCCGACGTCCTTCAGGCGCTTGCCCTTCGGGCCGATGATGATGCCCTTCTGGCTGGGCCGCTCGATGTAGACGAACGCGTGGATGTCGAGCAGCGGCTTGTCGGCCGGACGGTCCTCGCGCGGCAGCATCTCCTCGACGACGACCGCGATGGAGTGCGGCAGTTCGTCCCGTACCCCTTCGAGCGCGGCCTCGCGGATCAGCTCCGCGACCATGACCTGCTCGGGCTCGTCGGTGAGGTCGCCCTCGGGGTACAGCGCCGGGCCCTCGGGCAGCAGCGGCACGATCAGGTCGGCGAGCAGGTCGACCTGCTGGTTCCCGACCGCCGACACCGGGATGATCTCGGCCCACTCGAAGCCGAGCTCCCGGCCGAGCTGGTCGATGGCGATGAGCTGCTCGGCGAGCGTCTTGCTGTCGACGAGGTCGGTCTTGGTGACGATGGCGATCTTCGGCGTCTTCTTGATGGACGCGAGTTCCTTGGCGATGAACCGGTCGCCGGGGCCGAGCTTCTCATTCGCGGGCAGACAGAAACCGATGACGTCGACCTCGGCCCACGTGGTGCGCACGACGTCGTTCAGGCGCTCGCCCAGCAACGTACGCGGCTTGTGGAGGCCAGGGGTGTCCACCAGGATCAGCTGCGCGTCCTCGCGGTGCACGATGCCGCGCACGGTGTGCCGCGTGGTCTGCGGCTGGTCGGCGGTGATCGCCACCTTCTTGCCGACCAGAGCGTTCGTGAGGGTGGACTTGCCCGCGTTGGGGCGGCCGACGAAGCAGGCGAAGCCGGCGCGGTGGCCGGGGCCCGACGGATCCGACGGCTGGGAAGGCTGGGTACGAACGCTCATGGCGCCCATTGTCCCTGATGCGCGGACGGCCGCCGACCGGGCCCGGCGACCCGGCCGGCGGAGGGCTCGAACCGACCGGGAGCAGAGGCGGGAACCGGCGTCCCGGCCCCGCCTCCACCTGGTCGGAGCCCGGCCGTCGCTCAGTCGAAGACGAACGGTCCTGGCGCGAGTCCCTCAGTGGAGTTGCAGGTCACAGTGATGCCGGAGACCACCAGCTTGAGCGAGCCCGGGTGGTCGAGGGAGTCACCGGAGGCGACCGTGCCGGTGAGCGGGCCCGAGTCGACCCCGCCGCCGGCCTCCATCGCCGGGTTGCTCTTGCCGGTGAAGGTCGCCGTGCCGCCGCTCGCCTTGGTGAGGGTGAGCGTCGACTCGACGGTGTTGGCACCGACCGCGACCGGCGTGGTGACTTCCGTCGACGTGACGGTGACGGTGGCGCTGGTCCCGCTCTGGGTGGCGGTGAGCGTGACCGCACCGCCGCCGTAGATGCCACAGTCCGCCTTGGACGTGGCGGTGCCGGGGGCGACGGCGGCCGCGCCCGGAGCCAGGACGAACCCGGCGAGGGCGAGAGAACCCGTGGTGAGGGCCACGCCGAGGGCCGTCCGGCCTCTCCTGGTACTGCTGCGCTTCATCGGTTCACCTTCCCGTTCGTGGGGGAGAGCTGGTCAGGTGCTGGTGCGGCGAGACACGCCCGCGGCGGGAGGGCCGCCGAGGCCTCGTGAAGGGCGTGTACGTGAACCGTCCGCGGGCGGGGTGCGGTGTCCCGCGCGCCCACCGGCACCCGGCTGCCGTCGGCCCGCAGCAGATAGGCGCCCGCTGACCTTCATCGTCCGGATGGGCGCGGACAAGATCCGCGAGAAGCTGCCCACCCTGGTCGAGAAGGTCACCGCCTCCGGCGCGCAGGTCGCCTGGATCACCGACCCGATGCACGGCAACACCTTC
>NZ_JAAAHS010000067.1 GCF_009908195.1 Streptomyces boluensis
GGGCGGGCAGGCGCAGGCCGGTGCGTTCCGGTGGCTGCGCGGGTTCCGGCGGCGCCTTGCGCGCGCGGGACGGCGGGTCCGGCAGCGGGTCCATGAGACCGGCTGCGAGCGTGAGGGCGCGCAGCCCGTCGGCGAGCGCGTGGTGGAACTTGAACAGGACCGCGAAGGACGTGTCGTCCGCGCCGGGCAGCACATGCGCCTCCCAGGGCGGCCGTGTCCGGTCGAGCGGCCGTTCCATGAGCGCACCGGCCGCCGCCTGGAAGTCCCGTGCGACACAGGCGAGTTGGACGTGGTGGGCCGCGTCGAAGTCGGCCGCCGGGGCGCGTACGGCACCGCCGAACGGAAGCAACGCGTCCCGGATGCGCAGCCGAAGCCCCGGTACGGAGCCGGAGCGGGCGGCGAGCAGCTCGGCGGCGCGGCGGGCGGCCCCCGGGGAGTCGGCGGTGAAGATCCCGAGCGCGCCCAGGTGCATGGGGTGCCGCTCGGACTCGATGTTCCAGAAAGCCAGGTCGAGGGGTGCGAGCAGGTCAGAGGTCATGGGCTGCTCTCGCGTCGGCGGCGGGGAGATCAGAAGTGAACCTCGCTCCGCCAACTACGGTAATGGATGTTCAGAACACGCAGCGTTACGACCAGATTAAGCATTGCCGCGGCGCCGCCCGATGCGCGTCAAGGCGACGGAGGCATCCACTCCTACGGACGCAAACCGGCGCGACGGGCCAGCCGTACCGGGGCCGGAACCGCACCCTTCCACCACTTTCCGAACCGTTTGGCACGCCTTGGGGTCCTAGACTCGGCAGGTGCCTGAGCAGGGGGAGGAAGGCATTGGACACGGTCATCGTGCAGTTGCCCGAACAGCAGGACCAGCGGCCGCGGAACCGTCCCGACCGGCCGCACCTGCTCCGCCTCGGCCCCGGCGACACCGCGGACTTCGGTCGCGGCGCCCCCGACGCCCCGGTTCCGGTTCCGCTCGACGACCCGTCGGTCTCGCGCCGCGCGGGCCAGATCGTCGCGGCGGAGGACTACTGGCGGCTCTCCAACTTCAGCCGTACGTCGACGTACGTGGTGGAGAACCTGGAGGGCGCGGGCGAGCACGTGAAGGTGGCGCCCGGTCGGGTCGGGGCGCCGGTGCCGTTCGAGTTCTCGCGGGTGCTGCTGCCGGGCACGGACGGCGAGGCGGCGTTCAAGGTGTTCGCGCCGGAGCACGCGTACCTGGACGCGGAGGCGCCGTTCCCGCAGCACGGGGAGCCCACGATGAGCCCGTTCACGCTCGACCCCACGTCGAAGTACTTCCTGGTGCTGCTCGCGCTCTGCGAGCCACGGCTGCGACAGCCGTCGAGCGCGGCCGTGCCGGGGGTCGGTGAGGTGGTGGAGCGGCTGCGGGGGCTCGCGGAGTGCGCGGGGCTCACCCGGTCGGCGGTCAACTACCACATCGACTACCTGAGTTCGGTCAAGCTGCGGCTGCGCGAGGACCGGTACGCGTGCGCGGCGCCGGACGCGGTCGACGCCCTCGGCGCCCCGGCCGGCGCCCCGGTCGGCGGCAAACGCGAGGAGCTCGTGGCGTTCGCGCTCCGCTTCGACCTCGTACGCGAACAGCATCTGCCGCTGCTCGGCCCGCGCCGCCCGCCGACGGCGCCCACGCCCCGGTGGGAAGCGGGCGCCGGTACGGGTGCGGGCAAGGGCTGACCGGTTCCGCAGGAAAGGCACACCGCATGGGGCTCGGCAGCACTCCCCCGATCACCGTCCCGTACGGCTACCGCGTCGGGTTCTGGCGCATCAACGAGCCGATCGGGTCGGGCAGTTGGGGCAGCGTGTACGCGGCGGAGCACGTCGAGGACGGTACGCGGGCGGCCGTGAAGTTCCTGCGCACCGATCTGCTCACGCCGGGGCAGCGCGGGGCCATGGACGAACGGGTGGCGCGGGAGGTGCGGTTCAGCCTGGAGGCCGACCACCAGCACGTGGTCCGCACCCACGCGGCGCACACCGTGCGCGACCCCGAGCGCCCCGGACTCGACGGCCTGACCGCCCTGGTGATGGACCGGGCCGAGCACAACCTCCAGGAGCTCATCGCCGGGGCGCCGGGCGGGCCGCTGCCGCTCGCGCCGCGCATCCTGCACGGGGTGGCGGCGGGCCTCGCGCATCTGCACGGGCGCGGCTGGGTGCACGGCGACCTCAAACCGGCCAACGTCCTGCTCGCCGGGGACGGTTCGGTCTGGCTCGCGGACTTCGGCCTGACCGCCGAGCTGGAGGGCACGCACGCGTACGTACCGCCGCTCGGCACACTCGATCACGTACCGCCCGAGTGGTGGTCGGAGCGCACCGGCGCGCAGGGCACCAAGGTGCGTCCCTCGGCGGACATCTGGGCGTTCGGGGTGGTGGCCCACCAGGTGCTCAGCGGGGGCCTGCACCCTTTCCCCGGCGCCACCGCGCGGGCGCGGGCGCTTGCCGCGCAGGCGTACGCGCGCGGCGCCGCGCCGCTCCGGCTCGACGCGTCGGTGCCGGCGGGCTGGCGGGAGCTGATCGCGGAGTGCCTGCGCCCCGACCACGCCGCACGGGCCCGGCTCACCGGGGAGCAACTGGCGTTACGTGTCGGCGAGTTGGCGGGCAGGCCCGCACGTCCGGTGCGGCCGGCGCGGCGTCGGCGGCTCGTGGTGCTGCTCGCCGCGGTGGCGACGCTGCTCGCGGCCGGTACGGGTTCGGGGCTGCTCCTCGCGTCGGGTGGCGACGGCGCTCCCGGCCCTGAACTGCCGCCCTCGAGCGCGCAGGACCTGGCGGCGGGCGCCGACGTACCGGCCGCGCTCCGCCCGCACATCACGAACACGGCGATGCGCTGCGCCGACGAGGCGGTCACGCCCGCGCTGATCGCGGCGATCCTGAAGGCCGAGAGCGGCTTCGCCACCGACGCGCACCGGGTCCGCCGCGGCAAGGACGGCATCGCGGTGCAGGAGTTCGGGGTCGCGATGTGGACGCCGAAGGTGTTCCGCGACTGGGCGACGGACGGGGACGGCGACGGCACCACGGACTACATGTCACCGCCGGACGCGATCGCCACGATGGGCTCGTACCTCTGCTACCTCGCCCGCTCCTTCCGCGAACACGGCCTGACCGACGACCTGCCGGGCCTCCTCGCCTCCGCGTACCGCACCAGCGGCAAGGTCGTCCGCGCGGAGGGCGGGGTCCCGGAGCGGACGCGCGGGCACGCGGAGCGGGTGCGGAGGTTCCTGGTGGAGTTCTCGGGGTGAGCGCGTCCCCGCCCTCGAGGGTCGGCGCGTCCTGACATTCGTCAGGTACCGGGCCCGCCCCGTCCCGCCGATGCTGGATCACGTAAGGGCAAGCAGCCGACGGACCGTCAACAGGCGGTGCGGGTGGGCTTGTCGACGGGGACCTCCATTACGGGGAAGGACCAACCACTATGCGTTTCACTGGCGTCAAGAAGGCTCTCGCCGGCTTCGCGGTCGCCGCCGCGACTCTCGGGGCCGTGGCCGCGACCACCGGCTCCGCGCAGGCTTCGGCTCCCACGGCCGAGCGGGCTTCGGCTCCCGCGGCCGTGCAGCAGGTCCAGGCGCACGTCTGCACCGTCAACGACAACGGGGTCAACTTCCGTGGCGGGCCCGGCCCGGAGTACCCGGTGCTCGGCAAGGTCGACCGGGGCCAGAACATGGACCTGATCGGCACGCAGGGCAACTGGGTGCACGGCAACCTGTGGGGCGGCCACACCGGAGTCTGGATCCACACCGCCTACCTGGACAACTGCTGACGCTCCAGGACCGACGGCAGGCTGTGCGGGTGGGCTTGTCGACGGGGACATCCACTACGGGGAAGGACCGAACCACCATGCGTTTCACTGGCGTCAAGAAGGCTCTCGCGGGCTTCGCGGTCACCGCCGCGACTCTCGGGGCCGTGGCCGCGACCACCGGCTCCGCGCAGGCTTCGGCTCCCACCGCCGTACAGCAGGTCCAGGCGCACGTCTGCACCGTCAACGGCGACGGGGTCAAGTTCCGTGCCGGGCCCGGCCTGGAGTACCCGGTGCTCGGCATCGTCAACCGGGGTCACAACATGGACCTGATCGGCACGCAGGGCGACTGGGTGCAAGGCGATCTGTGGGGCGGCCGCACCGGAGTCTGGATCCACACCGAGTACTTGGACAACTGCTGACGCTCCAGGACCGACGGCAGGGCCCGCATCCCGGTACCGGGGTGCGGGCCCGACCCATGTCGCGCGGGTACGGGCGCGGCCTCAGCCCCGCCCCGGCGCCCGGTCGAAGCAGCAGTCGCCGCAGACACCGCCACCGGGGCACCGGTAGTAGAGGCAGCAACTGCGCCGCCGGAACCGAGGGAGCGCGCCGAGGGTGCCCGTGCCGCGCAGCTCCGGGCGACAGAAGAGGTCGGCGCCGAGGTCGAGGGCGCGTTCCGCGACCTCCGGGCGTCCGGCGCTCCCCGCCCAGGTGTGCAGCGCGCGCACGGCGCCGGCGAGCGCGGAGCCCGCGTTGCCCCACAGGAGCGGCTCGGCGATCCGGTACCGGCGGCGCAGCGCGGCGGCGAGCGGCGCGAGGTGCCCCTCGACGAGCGAGTCACCGAGTGCCTCGACGGGCAGGGTGCGCACCGCGTCGAGCCACAGGTCGTCGGGGCTCGACCCGTCCGGGTCCCAGCTCAGCCGCCGCGGGTCGAGGTCGAGGACCCGGCCGTACAGCGCGGCCCCGCCCAGGGCCACGGAACAGAGCCGCGCGGCCAGGCCGAGCTGGGCCACGGACACCCCGATCCGCACCTCGGGCGCCGCGAGCCGCGCGGTCACCGTGTCGACCCGGGCGGCGAGCCGGGCACCGTCGCCCGCGTACACCTCGGCGAGCGGCACGGCCGTGGGAGAGGTGCCGGAGCGCAGCGCGAAGAAGCCGCCGACGGACGCGAGCTGTTGAAGATCCACCGCCCCATGATGGCGGGCGTGCACCCCTGGGTGGACGGGGCATCCGGTCTACTCCAACGGCAGTACGACGTAATGCCTGCCGTGGGACGACGACGAAGCGGAATGCGGCGGTCATTGTGGACGTTATGGAAGGCGACCGTTCACCACAGGAGCTGCAAGAGCAGGCAAGGAGCCGCCGCCGATGAGCGCCCTCGCACTGGCCGTGCTGCTCGCCCTTGTCTCCGCCGTCGCGTACGCGGGCGGGGCCATCGTCCAGGAACGCGTGGCAGCCAGCAGCCCCGCCGGTACGTACGCGCCGCTGCGCCGCACCGCCTGGTGGGTCGCGGTCGGGCTCAACGGCCTGGGCGCCGCCCTGCACGTGGCGGCGCTCGCCTTCGGACCACTCAGCCTCGTACAGCCGCTCGGCGCCCTGACCATCGTGTTCGCCCTGCCGCTCGCCGCGCTCCTGGTGGGCCGCGGCACCGGACGCACCGCCTGGCGCGGCGCGATCATGGCGACCGTGGGCCTCGCCGGGCTGCTCGCGCTCGCCGGTAACTCCGGGTCCGACTCGCTCGCCCGGCCGGAACGGCTGCTGCTCGGCCTGGTCACCTTCGGCACGGTCGGCGCCCTGATGCTCGCCGCGCACACCGCGCGGCGCTTTCCGGTGGTGCGCAGCGTGCTCCTCGCGACGGGTTCCGGTATCGCGTTCGGTATCGCCTCGGTCTTCACCAAGACCGTCACCGTGGACCTGACCTCGGGCGCCGGGCTGAGCGGCGCGAGCAGCCTGCTTGTGATCGCGGTCCTCGCGACCGGCGGGCTGCTGCTCTCGCAGGCCGCGTACCGGGGCGCGGGGCTCGCCGCGCCACTCGCGGTCGTGACGGTGGTGAACCCGGTGGTGGCCGCCGCCGTCGGCCTCACCCTCTTCGGCGAGACGTTCCGGTACGGCACGGTGGGCACGGTCGTCGCGCTGCTGTTCGGCGCCGTGGCGGCGGGCGGCCTGGTCCTGCTGACCACGGAGCGCATCGGCCGTACGGAGCGGAACACGGTGTCACAGCCGCCCGAGCCGCCGTCGGTGGCCGTGCGGGACGCGGCGCCGCCCCCGGTGCCGGACGCGGCTCTGCCCCCGGTGCCGGACGACCCGGCGGCTCTGGACGGCCTCGGCGACCTGGACCCGGAGGAGCTGCGGCGCCTCGACGGCATCCCCGACCAGCCGCCGGACACGGACGACGGCCGGCTCGGCCACCACAGCCACCGCGTCGGCTCCTGACGGACACCCGCGCGTCCATCCGTCGCCGTCGCCCTCGTACTCGTCCTCGCCGTCAGATGCGCACGCCGCCCGCCCGCAGATACGCCAGCGGGTCCACGTCGGAGCCGTAGCCGGGTCCGGTGCGTACCTCGAAGTGCAGATGCGGTCCGGTGGAGTTCCCGGTGGACCCGGACCGTGCGATCCGCTGCCCCGCGCCCACGTCCTGGCCGGCCCGTACGGTGAGTGCCGAGAGGTGCGCGTACTGGCTGTACTTGCCGTCGCCGTGCCGGATCACCACCTGGTAGCCGTACGCGCCGCCCCAGCCCGCGGAGACGACCCGGCCCCCGGCGACGGACCGTACCGAGGTGCCGGTGGGCACCGCGAAGTCGACACCCGTGTGATAGCCGCTGGACCAGGAGCCGCCGGAGGCGCGGTACGGGGTGCTGGTGCTCGCGCTGACGGGGGCGCTCAGACTGCCGCCGCGCGAGTCCGCCCGCGACTCGGCCGCCTTCTCGACCTTCCGCTCGGCCTTCTCCTTGGCCTGCGGCTCCGGCTTCGGCTTCGGCTTCGGCTTCGGCTTCGGCTTCGGGCTGGGTTTCGTGGGGGTGTCGGCGCGTTCGGCGCGCCGCTCAGGGCCGTCGGAGCGGAGGGTGAGCCGCTGTCCGGGCACGATCAGGTCCGGGTCGGCGCCGACGACCTCGCGGTTGGCGGTGTAAAGGCCCTGCCATCCGCCCTTGACGTCCTGGGCGTCGGCGATGCCGGAGAGGCTGTCGCCGCGTACGACGGTGTACAGCTCGGCCCGGCCCGCGTTGGACTGCGGGGTGATCTCCGGCCTTACGGCGGGCTTCGCGGCGGGACGCGGGGCGGCGCGGCTCGCGTCGTGGGTCCGGAGGTCGGGGGCGGCGCCGCCACGGGCGAGCCCGGCACGCTCCGAGCAGGTGGGCCACGCGCCGGGGCCCTGGGCGTCGAGGACCTTCTCGGCCACCGCGATCTGCTGCTCCCGGTCGGCGAGGTCCGCGCGCGGGGCGTGCGCGGTGCCGCCGTACGCCTCCCAGGTGGACTGGGAGAACTGGAGCCCGCCGAAGTGACCGTTGCCGGTGTTGATGGACCAGTTGCTCGTGGACTCGCAGGCGGCGACCTTGTTCCAGGTGTCGGCGTCGGCCGCCTGTGCGGTGCCGCCGCCGATCAGCGGGAGAGCCATTCCGGCCCCGCCGGCGGTGACAGTGAGCGAGGCCCGGTTGATCCTGCTCGCCTTGTACCGGCGGTGCCGGCCGCGTAAGCCCATGAGAACCCCTGGAGATGGTTTCCGCGGGGGACACATCCGCGTTCCCCCGATGCGTCAAGCGCCGCAAACGTATGGGTATGTCGCGGCGCCTGACAAGAGGTCGGTTCACGGACCCGTCAAGTACCTGGGGAGCCAGCGCAGTTGAACCGTCTGCTGGTACGGTCCGCCGCCCTCGTGCTCGTTGAACTCGTACACCTCGATCCGCTTGTCGTCGCCCGCGTACGCGTTGAAGGCACCGAACACCGTCGACGGCGGGCAGGTCTGGTCCTCGAGGGCGACCGAGAACAGCGCGGGCGCCTGGGCGCGGGCCGCGAAGTGCACGCCGTCGAAGTAGGAGAGCGTACGGAAGACCGTGTCGGCGCCGAGCCTGCGGGACTTGAGGTACAGCCCGATCTCTTTATAAGGCGGATTGTTGGTGAGGCTCGCGGCGCGCGGGTAGTCGCACAGGAACGGCACGTCCGGGAACACGGCGGCGACATCGCGTACGAGGCCGCTCACCGCGAGGGCGATGCCGCCGCCCTGGCTGCCCCCGGCGACGGCGACCCGCGAGGGGTTCACCAGGGGGTGCGAGCGGGCGGCCTCGACGGCGCGCACCGCGTCGGTGAACACCCGCCGGTAGTAGTAGCCGTGCGGGTCCTCGATGCCGCGCGTCATGTACCCGGCGTACGCGGGCCCGCTGCCGACCGGGTCGGGGGTGTCGCCCTGCGCCCAGCCGCCGCTGCCCTGCCCCCGGGTGTCCATCACGAAGTGCGCGAACCCGGCGGCGGCCCACAGCAGATGCATGTGCGGAAGGCCGCGCCCGCCGCCGTACCCGATGTACTCGACGACCGTGGGCAGCGGTCCGTCCGCCTCGGCGGGCAGCACCAGCCAGCCCTTGATCGGGTGGCCGCCGAAGCCGGCGAACGTCACGTCGAAGACCCGTACCCCCGTGAGCGGCACGTCCACCGGTTCGAACCGGGCCGCCAGATCGTGCTCGCGCGCCTCGGCGAGGGTCTTCAGCCAGAACTCGTCGAAGTCGTCCGGCGCGGTCGACTCGGGCCGGTAGGTGCGCAGTTGGTCGAGCGGCAGATCGAACTGGGCCATGAGCGGCACTCTCCTCTGATCTGACATGTCGTCGGGCGACCAGTGACCACCCGTGTGGACCCTGGGGCCGACGGCAGCTTGTCCGATTCCAGGTCCAGGAGCTACAGGCAGGAGCACTTCAGCCCGGATCGGCGTCACCGGGCTCTCACCGGGCCCTCACCGGGCTCGCGGTCGTGGGGCGCAACCTAGCCCGAACCTCGCCCGGAACGGCTGCGCGGTCGCCGTCCACGACCACACCGCGAGCAGAACCCGAGCGCTCGTCGAGGAGTTCGGGCCCGCGGGAAGGGTGACCGTCAGTCCGCGGCAGGCGCGGCTACAGGCTCTGCCACGCGGGCTTCGCCACGTACGTCGCGCGGAAGTACTCCGCGAGCTTCAGCCCGGACGCGGCCGCCTCGTCGACGACGACCGTCGCGTGCGGATGCAGCTGCAACGCCGAGGCCGGTACGAGCGCGGCGACCGGACCCTCGACGGCCGCCGCCACCGCGTCGGCCTTGCCCTCGCCGGTGGCTAGCAGCACGAGGTGGCGGGCGTTCAGGATGGTGCCGATGCCCTGGGTGATCACGTGCTGCGGCACCTGCTCGATGTCGTCGCCGAAGAAGCGCGCGTTGTCGGCCCTGGTCTGCTCGGTGAGCGTCTTGATCCGGGTGCGCGAGGCGAGCGAGGAGCACGGCTCGTTGAAGCCGATGTGACCGTCGGTGCCGATGCCGAGGAGCTGGAGGTCCACCCCGCCGGCCCCGGCCAGCGCCTTGTCGTACGCCTCGCACGCCGCCTGCACGTCCTCGGCGCTGCCGTCCGGCCCCATGAACTGGTCCGCGGGCAGTCCGAGCGGCTCGACCACCTGACGGAGCACGGTCGCGCGGTACGACTCCGGATGCCCGGCGGGCAGGCCGACGTACTCGTCGAGCTGGCAGACGCGGACCCGGGAGACATCGACGGCACCCGCCCGCACCTTCGCCGCCAGCGCCTCGTAGACGGGCAGCGGGGTCGAGCCGGTGGCTACACCGAGCAGGGCGTCGCGCTTGCGGCGGACCAGGGAGGCGATGGCCGCCGCGATGAGCTCGCCGCCTGCCCTGGCATCCGGAACGATGACAACTTCCATGCGTGACCTGCCGTTTCCGAAGGGAGAGTGAACTAGACCCGACCGGCGTCACCGGCCTTGCGGTGCTGGGCCGCCAGCTGTAAGTCATGTGCCACCGGGGCGACTTCCAAGATGGGCCAAGTGGCGTTCCGTCACGGTCTTCAGGGTCTGCTCGCCCGGCGTGTCCCAGATCTGCTCGTTGAAGATCTCGACCTCGATCCAGCCGGTGTAACCGGCGGCCGCGACCTGATCGGTCAGGGTGCGGAAGTCGATGTGGCCGTCGCCGACGTGGCCCCGGCCGAGCAGGGCGTCGGCGGGCAGCGGCAGGGTCCAGTCGCAGACCTGGTAGGAGGCGATCCGCGGTCCGGCGCGCTCGATCTGGCGCGGCAGGTCCGGGTCCCACCAGACGTGGTAGCTGTCGACGACGACGCCCACCTGCTCCACCGGGTGTTGCTCGGCGAGGTCCAGCGCCTGGCCGAGGGTGGAGACGACCGCCCGGTCCGCGCAGAACATGGGGTGCAGGGGTTCGATCGCCATGCGGACCCCCGCGTCGCCCGCGTGCGGGGCGAGTTCGGCGATCAGGTCGGCCACCCGGGCGCGGGCGCCGGCCAGGTCGCGTGATCCCTCGGGCAGGCCGCCGACCACCATCACGAGCGTGTCGGCGCCGAGTTCGGCGGCCTCCTCCAGGGCACGAAAGTTCTCCACCAGGGCCGCCCGGTGCGCGACGGGCCCCTCGACGGTGAGGAAGCCACCGCGGCACAGGCTGCTGACGGCGAGGCCCGCGTCGCGGACCAGCTTCGCCGCCTCGGCGACGCCCGTTTCGGCGACCTTGTCCCGCCACAGGCCGATCGCCGGGACACCGGCGTCCACGCACCCCTGGACGGCTTCGGCGATGCTCCACCGCTTGGTGGTGATCTGGTTCAGCGACAGGCGCTCCAGGCCGCTCACGCGTCCACCCCCGAGACCTGGAGGAACTGCCGCATCCGGTGGACGGCGAGCTCCGGGTCGGGAAGGACGCCGGCCTCGTCGGCGAGCCGGAACAGCTCGGTCAGGTGGGAGACGGAACGCCCGCTCTGGGCACCGGCCACCATGGTGAAGTGGCTCTGGTGGCCGGCCAGCCAGGCGAGGAAGACCACGCCGGTCTTGTAGTGGTACGTCGGCGCGGCGAACAGGTGCCGGGCCAGCGGCAGCGTGGGCGCCATCAGCGCGTCGTACCGCGCGGTGTCGCCCACGTCCAGGGCACGCATCGCCGCGGCCGCGACGGCCGCGATGGGGTCGAAGATGCCCAGGAGCGCGTCGCTGTGGCCGACCTCGTCCCCGCGAATGAGGCGGGGGTAGTTGAAGTCGTCGCCCGTGTACAGGCGTACGCCCTCCGGCAGCGCGCGCCGCAAGGCGATCTCCCGGTCGGCGTCCAGGAGGGACACCTTGATGCCGTCGACGCGCGGTGCGTTCTCCCTGATCAGGTCGAGCACCGTGTCGGTCGCGTCGTCCAGGTTCGCGCCGCCCCAGTACCCGGCGAGCGCAGGGTCGAACATCTCGCCCAGCCAGTGCAGGATCACCGGCTGCGAAGCGGTGTCGATGACCTCTCCGTACACATGGAGGTAGTCCTCGGGGCCCTTCGCCACCGCGGCCAGCGCGCGGCTCGCCATCACGATCGGCTGGGCCCCGGCCTCCTCCACGACGGCCAGCTGCTCCTGGTAGGCGTCGATGACGGCGGGCAGCGAACGGGCCACCGTGAGCTGGTCGGTGCCGACACCGCAGGCCAGCCGTCCACCCACGGCGCGGGCCTCCGCCCCGGAACGGGTGATGAGTTCACGGGTGGCGGACCAGTCGAGGCCCATGCCGCGCTGTGCGGTGTCCATGGCGTCGGCGACGCCCAGGCCGAGGGACCACAGGTGCCGGCGGAAGGCGAGCGTGGTGTCCCAGTCGACGGCCGCCGGTGCTCCCGGTCCGTTCTCCGCCAGGGGGTCGGCGACCACGTGGGCGGCGGCGTACACGACCCGGCTGGTGATCGGTCCTTCGGGCGCATCGAGGGCCTCGGGGGTACGGAGGCGGTGGAGGCCGCTGGGAAGCCGCAGTTCGAGTCCCATCAGATCTCCAGTGCGGGGACGTCGAGGCGGCGGCCTTCGCGGGCGGAGCGCAGGCCGAGTTCGGCGAGCTGAACGCCCTTGGCGCCCTCAAGCAGGTCCCACTGGTACTCGGATCCGGTCACCACGTGCTTCAGGAAAAGCTCCCACTGGATCTTGAAGCCGTTGTCGAACTCGCCGTTGTCCGGCACCAGTTGCCACTGGTCGCGGAACGACTCGGTCACGGGCAGGTCCGGGTTCCACACCGGCTTCGGCGTCAGGGAGCGGTGCTGGACACGGCAGTTGCGCAGACCGGCCACGGCGCTGCCCTCGGTGCCGTCGACCTGGAACTCGACCAGCTCGTCCCGGTCGACGCGTACGGCCCAGGAGGAGTTGATCTGTGCCGTGATGCCGCCGTCCAGCTCGAACACGCCGTACGCGGCGTCGTCGGCGGTCGCCGCGTAGCTCCGGCCCTGCTCGTCGAAGCGCTCGGGGACGTGGGTCGCGGTGTGCGCGTACACGGAGCGGACCTCGCCGAACAGGCCGTCCAGCACGTACCGCCAGTGCGGGAACATGTCGAGGATCATGCCGCCGCCGTCCTCGGCCCGGTAGTTCCAGGACGGCCGCTGGGCGGTCTGCCAGTCGCCCTCGAAGACCCAGTAGCCGAACTCGCCCCGTACGGAGAGGATCTGCCCGAAGAAGCCGCTGTCGATGAGACGCTTGAGCTTCAGCAGGCCAGGCAGGAACAGCTTGTCCTGCACAGCCCCGTTGCACACGCCCGCCTCGCGCGCCATGCGGGCCAACTCCACTGCGGCGTCGAGGGATTCGGCGGTCGGCTTCTCGGTGTAGATGTGCTTGCCGGCCTCGATCGCGGTCCGGATCGCCTTCTCCCGCGCCTGGGTGACCTGGGCGTCGAAGTAGATCTGGGCAAGCGGATGGGCCAGGGCCTCACCCAGGTCCGTGGTCCAGTGCTCCAGGCCGTGGCGGTCCGCCAGTTCCTTCAGCTTGTGTTCGCTGCGGCCGACGAGGATCGGCTCGGGCCAGATGACGGTTCCGTCACCCAGGGGCAGACCGCCCTGCTCGCGGATGGCAAGCACCGAGCGGACCAGGTGCTGGCGGTAGCCCATGCGGCCGGTGACGCCGTTCATCACGATGCCTACGACATTGCGGGACATGCTCGTGTCTCCTTCTGAGGGGTGTGCAACGGAGCGCAGAAAGCGCTTTCTATCAGGTGTGCGAAGGTACCCGGCTCTGACGTGAAAAGTCGAGGGTTCGCGGTGCGGCAGGGCCGGCGCGGAGCGGTCGGGCTCGGGCGGCCTGCAGCAGGTCAGCGGGGCGGCAGGCCCAGCGGGTCAGCGGGTCAGCAGGCCCAGCGGGTCAGCGGGGCGGCAGGCCCAGCAGGTCAGCGGGGCGGCAGGCCCAGCAGGTCAGCGGGGCGGCAGGCCCAGCGGGTCAGTCGGCTTCCACGGCGCAGCGGAAGCCGATGTTGCCTGCGCTGCTGTCGGGGGTGTTGGAGCTGCGGGCGTCGACGCGGTAGCGGAAGCAGTGGCTCTCGTGGCACAGGTAGGAGCCGCCGCGCATCACCTTGCGGTCCCCGCTCGGTGGCCCGACGGGGCCGGTCCGTGGGCCGGTGGTGTGCCATGTGGGGTGGAACCAGTCGGCGCACCACTCCCACACGTTGCCGCAAGTGTTGTACAGCCCATACCCGTTGGGCTCGTACGCGTCGGCCGGTGCGGTGCCGAGGTGGCCGTCCGCGCCGGTGTCGCGCACGGGGAACTCGCCCTGCCACACGTTCATCCGGTGCACACCGCCGGGCTCTCGCTCGTCGCCCCACGGATAGCGGGCCTGGACCAGACCGCCACGGGCCGCGTACTCCCATTCGGCCTCGGTGGGCAGGCGTTTGCCCGCCCACTTCGCGTAGGCACGGGCGTCGCGCCAGGTGACGTGGACCACCGGGTGGTCCATGCGGCCGGCGATGTCCGAGCCGGGGCCTTCGGGGCGGCGCCAGTCGGCGTGCGCGACCTCCCGCCACCAAGGTGTCTCCGGTACGGGGCGGCCGTCGCGTACGTCGTCGGGCAGCAGGCCGGCGAACACGAAGGACGTGCCGAACCGCTCCGCCAGCGTCAACCAGCCGGTGGCGTCGGTGAATTCGGCGAACGCCGCGTTGGTGACCGCCGTCGCGTCGATCAGGAACGGGGCGAGGCGGATCTCGCGCACCGGGCCCTCTCCGTCGGCGGCGTACCCGTCGCCCGCGTCGGTCCCCATCAGGAACGTGCCGCCGGGCAGAAGCGCCATGGAGGGATGTTCGGACGGGGCGCGGTCGCCCTGCTCACTCGGTTCCGTCACGGGCAACTGCTGTTCCCGGCCGGTGTCTCGGCTCGCGGAGCAGCACGCACGCTGACGGGTCATGGCAGGGTCACCGGTGCGCCGCTCGTGCGGCTTCGGTGGGCGGCCTCGACGATCGCGACGATGTCGAGCACCTCCGCCTCGGGGACGTTGGGGGCGCCGTCGCGGCAGGCGTCGACGATCGAGGTGAGCAGCCCGGTGAGCATGGGCGGTCCGGCCTCGATGGTGAACTCCCGTGCTCCGCCAGGGCCGTTGACGCGCCCTGTCGTGAGCGGCGACCACTGTTCCTCGCCGCCGAGGGTCGCCGTCCGTCCGTCCGGCCAGGTCAGTGTGGTCCTGTCGCCGGTCGATGCATCGACGCGGGCGCATCCCGGTCCGAGTGCCGCGACCGCGAGGTCGACCAGGTGCACGCCGTACCAGGCCAGGAAGGGGTGGCCGGGCTGGGTGGGCAGCGGGCCGGTCAGGTCGACGTGGTCGGCCCGGCTTCGGTCGGCGGCGCGGCGGAACTCGGGGGTGAAACGCTTCGGTGAGCCCGCCAGCGGCAGGCACCCGTGGACACCGGCCGTGGCCAGCATGACCCTGGCGTCCTCCGTCGTGAGAGCGAAGCGCGTGTCGACGTAGACCGGCTTGCCGAAGGGTGCGAGCCGGGTGAAGTACCCGGCGTGGGTGCGGGCGTCGGAGGCGACGACGAGCAGGGCGTCACAGCGCTCGGCGACCTCTTCGGGGGTGGTGCACAGCGGCACCCCCAGGTCGGACACCTCCTGGGCGAACGCGTCGATACGGTCCCGGCTGAGCGGAAAGTCCCGGGCCGCCACTCCCTTCCAGGCCGCGGTGATCGTGCCGCCCGGTACGGCGCCGGTGACGCCGTCGCCGAACAGCCGGGTGAAGGACGGCGCGTGCGGGGAGTCGACGCCGATGAGTCCGAACCGTAGAGGTGGTGCCGTCTCGTCGTATGTCATCCCTTCACCCCCGAGGAGGTGACGGAGGCGACGATGTGCCGCTGCAGGGCGATGAAGATGACGAAGCAGGGGATGAAGCTGACGAAAGCGGCGGACATGATGCCCGCGGTCGACACGGTCTCGGTGTGCAGGGTGGCGAGTCCGACCGTCAGCGTGCGGGCCTCGTCGGTCTGGCCCACGACCAGCGGCCACAGCAGGTCGTTCCAGTGCCACAGGAAGACGAAGATGGCGAGCGTGGCGAGCACCGGCCGGATCAGCGGCAGCACGATCCGCACGAAGGTCCGCCACTCCCCCGCACCGTCGATCCGTGCCGCGTCGAACAGCTCGTCGGGCAGGTCGCGGACGAACTGCCGGATCAGGAAGACCGCTTGGGCGTTGGCGAGGGTCGGCATGATCAGCCCCCACAGCGTGTTCACGCCGTCCATCTGTGCGACGAGGACGAACGTGGGGATGAGGGTGGCCTGCATCGGCACCATCAGGGTGGCGACGATCGCCCACAGCAGCGCGTTGCGCCCCGGGAACCGCTTGCGTACCAGGGCGTAGGCGGCCATGGAGGCGGTGAGGAGGATGACCACCACGGAGACGACGGAGTAGACGAAGGAGTTGAACAGCCAGAGCGGGAACTCTCCGACCTCGAAGATCCGCGTGATGTTGTCGAGCGTCAGGGAGTCGGGGATCGCGTACGGCAGCGTGGGCGCGCCCTCGGGCGAGAGGGCGAGGACCACCACGGCGAGCAGCGGCGCAACGGTGAACAGCGAGATGACGGTGAGCGCGAGGGCGGGCAGCCGGTTACGGGGGCGGCGGGCGCCGGGGCGGCCGGTGCCGGGTCGGCCGGCGCCGAGGGCGGAGGTCTTGGCGGTCACTTGGGGCGGGGTGGTCACTTGGTCTCCTTGCCTTCGACGAGGCGCCGCTGGACGAGGGACAGGACGAGCACGATGACGAAGAGGACCATGCCGATCGCCGCCGCGTAGCCGAAGTCGAGGAACTTGAAGCCCTCGTCGTAGAGGAAGTAGATGAGGCTGTGGCTGGCCCGGTTGGGGCCGCCGCCGGTCATCACGTAGATGGTGTCGAACACCTGGAAGCCGATGATCGTCTCGATGACGAGGACGAAGAACATCACGGGCTTCAGCAGTGGGAGCGTCACGTGCCGGAACGCCTGCAGGCTGTTCGCCCCGTCCATGCGCGCCGCCTCGTGCACCTCGGCGGGCTGGGCCTTGAGCCCGGCGAGGAAGACGAGCATCGAGTAGCCGAAGCCCTTCCACACCGAGACCAGCGCGAGGCTGGCGAGGACCAGGAACTGATCCCCCGTCAGGAACGGGACCGGATCGACTCCGAGTCCGCCGAGCGCGGCGTTGAGCGGCCCGTCACCGTCGAAGATCCAGGACCAGACGATGCCGGCCATCACGAAGGAGCTGAGGTACGGCAGAAAGAGCACGGCGCGGAACGTGCCGCTGAACCGGACCAGTTGGTTCAGGAGCAGCGCGCCGGCCAGCGAGACGACGATGATGAGCGGCACGAAGACGAGCACGTAGCCGGTCGTGACGCCGAGGCTCTGCCAGAAGTGGGGGTCGTCGAACAGGCGCGTGTAGTTCTCGGCCCCGAGCCAGGTGACGTCGCCGTTGAGGCGGTAGCGCGTCAGGCTCATCGCGCCGGCGCCGGCGATGGGGAAGAACTTGAACACGGCGAAGATGACGAGCGTCGGCAGCACGAACAGGATGCCCGCCGTCGCCTCGCGACGCTTCAGACGGCGGACGGCCCGGCTGCGCGAAGAGTGGTGCGGGGGCTCAGGACTGCGGAGCGGTCGGCTGTCCGAGCCGGTGCTCGGAGGTGTGTGCACGGACATGGCGGCCTATCAGCGGGGAGGAGCTATCGGCGGGGAGGAGACGGGGGCGTGCGGGTCCCGGGACGGGGAGCGCAGGCACCACCGGCAGGTTCAGGACCGGGCGAGAAGGGCGCGGGCTTCCTCGGCGGCCTTCTTCAGAGCCTGCTTCGGCGTGAGGTCACCGCCGAGGGCGGCCTGGATGCTGGGCGCCAGCGCGGCCATCACCTGGCGGGCGGCGGGCGAGGGCTCACCGGGGTTGGCGTGGTCGAGCGCTTCGTTCAGGACCTCGAAGTCGGGTCCGGTGCCGGGCGCCTTGACGTCGGTACGGGTCGGGAAGGTGCCCGCCGCGGCGTTGAGCGACTCCTGCGCCTCGGGCGAGCTGAGGTAGGCGAGTACGTCGTACGCGGCGTCGCGGTTCTCGTCCTCGTTGATGGAGGTCAGGGAGAGCAGGCCGGGGTTGCCGTAGGTCGCCTGGACCGTGCCCTGGAGGGGCAGGCCGAGGGCCACGTTCTCCTTGCCGAGCGCGGCGCGCATCTGCTGGAGCTCGGGCAGCGAGGTCACGGCACGCATCGCGACCTTGCCCTCGGCGATCGGAGCACCCTCCACCGCGGGGCCCTCGGTCGCGGCGTCGGCGGGCAGGCCGCCCCGCTTCTTCAGGTCCACGAGGAACTGGAGGGCGGAGACGCCCTGTTCCGAGTCGAAGGCGACGTCCTTGCCGTCCTTGCTGAAGACCGTGCCCCCGGCCTGCCAGAGCAGCGGGTAGAACGAGAGGTTCAGCGTCTGCTCGGTGCTGCCCGCGTAGTCCATGACGGCGATGTCCTTCTTGGCGAGCACGGGGGCCGCCTTCAGGACGTCGTCCCAGGTCTTGGGCAGTTCGAGACCGGCATCGTCGAAGATCTTGGTGTTGTACGCGGTGGTGTTGATGTTCTGGAACACGGGCACGCCGTACAGCTCGCCGTCAAAGGTGGCGGCCTTCAGGGTTTCGGGGTGGAACGCCTTCCGCCGGCCGGCGACGGCGTCGTCGACGGGCAGCAGTCCCCGCACCTTGTTGTAGGTCGCGGCCTGGTCGGGCGTGATGAGCACGATGTCCGGACCGGACCCCGCGGCGAGGGCGGCGGATATCTGCGCGTCGCGCTTGTCGAACGTCTGCAGTTCGATGTTCAGGTCGGTGGCGGGGTGGGCCTTCTCGAACGCGGCCTCGGTCCGGGCCCAGTACTTCTTGCTCGCCGCCTCGTCCTTGATGACCGGGTACATCCACAGGGTCACCTCGGCCTTCCCGTTCCCGTCGGAGGCAGAGCAGGCCGAGAAGGCCAGGACGGCGGATGCGGCCAGGGCCGCGAAGCGGAGCGGTCGTGTCCTCATGCTGTTTCTCTCTCTCGGGGCAGGGCGACGGCAGGCGGCGGGGCGCCGGCTGCCGCGTCGGTCAGTGCGGCGAGGACGCTGTGGTGGCGAGGCAGCAGGGGATCGAAGTTCAGCAGCGGATCACCGGTCTCGCGCATCCAGCGGAGCAGCGCCTCGGCGAGGCCGGCCCGCACATGGCCGAGCGCCGGGTCCTCGGCACGGTTGTCGCACTCGCGCGGGTCGCGTACGAGGTCGTACAGCTCCAGAGCCGAACTGGAGCCGATGGTGGGGCCGTTGAGGACGGCGGGCAGGCTGCGGTGCACCCAGGACTGGGTGGGGTCCATGGCCTGCGGGGCGTTGGCGAAGTTGGCGACGAGTTTGTACGAGGCCGATCGGGCGGCGCGCTTCGGGTCGTAGTAGATGTGGTGGGTGAGTTGCCCGAAGGTGTGGGCCCGTGCCGGGCGGCCCTCTTCCACGACGGGGACCAGACTGGCGCCCTGACTGTCCAACGGCGTTGGCAGGACGACGAGTTCGAGCAGCGTGGGCAGGACGTCGACATGGCTGACCATGGCGTCGACGCGGCGTGCGTGCCAGGCGGGCCGGCCGGGGACGCGCATCATGAGGGCGACTTCCAGGCCGGGGTCGTAGAGGGTGCACTTGGCCCGGGGCAGCGCGAGCCCGTGGTCGGTGGTGAACACGACGATGGTGTCGTCGCTCAGGCCGAGCGCGTCGAGGTGGGACAGGATGCTGCCGACGCCCTCGTCCATGTGCCGTACGGCGCCCTGCAGTTCGGCGATCTCCTCGCGTGCGCCGTCGTCGTCCTGGAGGTACGGGGGGACGGTGAGCCCGAGGGAGTCGTCCGCGGTCACCGTGTCGCCGAGGAAGCCCATGACCCCGGGGCGGTCGTTCTTCGACGGTGTGCGGTGCGGTTCGTGGAATCCGACCTGGAGGTAGAAGGGGGTGGCCGACGCGGCCGCCCGGTCGAGCGCCTCGACGGTGCGCTCGACGACGGTGTCGCGGTCGCCGCCGCTGCGGACCCGGTCGAAGCCGAGCCGCCCGGCCACCACGTCGTCCGGCAGGACCCGTGACTCGTGGTGCACGCCGATGAGTTCGGTCGCGTAGCCCGCCGTGGCCAGGCGGTTGGCGAGGTGGGTCGACGGGTCGGTGAGATCCCAGCCGAAGGGATCGTGCGTGAGCCCGAGCACCCCGTTGGTCTGCGGGTACGTACCGGTGAACAGGGAGGCGCGGGCGGGGCTGCAGTGGGGCGCGGTCGCGAACGCCGCCTCGAACAGCGTCGACTCCGCCGCGAGGGCGTCCAGGTGCGGGGAGGCGACGGTGGGCACGTGGTAGGCGCCGAGGAACCGTCCCAGGTCGTGGCAGTGCAGCAGCAGAATGTTGCGTGCCGTGGTCGGGGTCATCCCATCCTCGCCAAGTCGTCGCGCGTCAGCGCGTGTTGAAGGGGCTCGCCCGCCAGATGCCGCCGGATCTCCGCCACGACGATCCGCCCGGCGCGCTGCCGCGAGTCGGCGGTCGCGCCCGCGACGTGCGGGGTGAGGAGGACGTTCGGCAGACCGCGCCATCGGTCGTCGACGGGCAGCGGCTCGCTGTCGAACACGTCGAGCGCGGCATCGATCCGGCCGGATGCGACCGCGTCGAACAGGGCGTCCATGTCCACGATCGAGGGCCGGGAGGTGTTGACGAACCGTGTGCCGTCCCGCATCGCGGCGATCTCGTCCGCGCCGATCATGCCGTGCGTCTCCGGTGTCGCGGGGGCGTGTACGGCGACTACGTCGCTGGTGGCGAGCAGGTCCGTCAGTCCGGTGGTGAGCTCGGCGAGCGGATCGCCGGCCTTGACGTAGGGGTCGTAGACGCGGACGCCGGCGCCGAGTGCCCGGCACATCTCGATGTAGCGCCGCCCCGTACGCGAGGCGCCGACGACTCCGATGCGGGCTCCGCCGATCTCCCGGGCCCGCTCGGAACCGGCGGCCGTCTCCCAGCTCTGCCCCGCGTGGAGCGCGTGGTCGTGACGGTGGGTACGGCGCAGCAGGGACAGGGTGAAGCCGAGCGAGAGCTCCGCCACCGCCGGAGCCATCGCCACTCCCGCCTGGGAGACGGGCAGTCCGGTGGCCCAGAAGTCGTCGCTGACGAGCCAGTGGAGCGAGGACGCGGCGTGCATGACGAAACGCAGGTCGGGTGCGAGCGCGAGGCGGGCGGCGTCGAGCCGGGGGAATCCCCAGGCGGTGACGAGGACATGCACCCCGTCGAGCGCCTCGCGGAAGGCTTCCTCCGTCCGCAGCGCGGCCGGATCGCTCTCGGTGATCTCACCGAGAGCTGCAAGAGAGTGGAGCGTCGGCAGCGGGAAGAAGGCTTCCTTCTCCTTGGCGGGGACGCTCAGGTGAATGCGGATCGGCGAGCCCGGCCGGTACTGGCCCTGCCCCACTCCGAGGTGGTGACTCATGCGGTGAAAGTTAGCCATCGCCCTTACTTCTGTCAATGACTGAATAAACTAGAATGGTCTTCCCGCCCCCGCCGTCAGGAGGGACTCAAAGTTGAGTGATCACGAGAAGGAACCGTCTGCCATGAGGCCACGCGCCGGGAGCAAAGCCCTGATCCGCGAGATCAACGAAGCCCTGGTCCTCGACGTCGTACGTGCGCAGCGTCCGGTGTCCAGGGCGCGCATCGCCACCGAGACCGGACTGAGCCCGGCGACCGTCACCGGCATCACGGGCCGGCTGCTCGGCGCCGGGCTGCTCACGGAGACCGACGCCGTACGCAACACACGGGGGCGGCCTGCCCGCCTTCTCGACCTGGGCACCGAAGCGGTGCTAGCCGCCGGGGTCAGGCTGTCGGACGCCGAGGCGTACGTCGTCCTGGTCAATCTGCGCGGTGACGTCGTCGCCTCCCATCAGGAGCCGCTCACCTCCACGCGCCCGCAGGACGTGGGCGAGAGCGTCGCCCGTGCGGTGCGCGTCGCGGCGGCGAGCAGGGCCTCCTCCGCCCTCATCGGTGTCGGCGTCGCCGTGTCGGGCGTGGTCGACCAGCAGGGCGGCATCGTCCGGCACAGCGGTTCGATGGGCTGGGAGAACGTGCCGTTCCAGCACCAGTTGGCAGCGCTCGTGGAAACCCCGGTCGTCGTCGTCGACAGTTACGTCAACTCCGTGGCCTCGGGCCTGCTGCTTTTCGACGGCAGGCTCGCCGGGCGCAACCTCATGATCTTCAGCGTGGGAGCGAGCCTGGGCGCGTCCGTGGTGGTGCAGGGGCACATCCACCGCGGGTTCAGCGGCACCGCCGGAGGGTTCGCGCACTCCTGCGCCGGTACGGGATCGGGACGGCCCTGCCACTGCGGCGCCGAGGACTGCCTGGAGACCTGGGCCAGCGCGTGGGGCATAAAGCAAGAGCTGGAGAGGCGCGGTGAAACGCCCGGAAGCCTCGTCGGGCGGGACGACGACGTCATCGTCAGCGCCGCCGAACAGCTCGGCGCCGCTGTGGCCAACGCCGCCAAGGTGTTCGGCCCGGAACGCGTCGTGGTCGCCTTCACCCCGGAGATGAACCTTCCGGCTCTCACCTCCCGTACCGAGGAGGTGTTCCGTCGTCAGTACGCCCACAGCACCACACCGCCCCCCGCGCTGGAACTCGCCGTGACCGGACCCTCCGACCACGCATCGGGCGCCGCCCACACCGTCCTGGCGCAACTCTTCACCGCCAGCACCTCCGACGGGGAGACCGCCGCCGCCCCAAAATCGGACACGGCGCGGTGACGGTGGTCCCGGTGCCCGCCACGTATCGGCGGTCATCAGACGACCGCTGCCGTGGTGAGCAGATCCCGGGCGAGCAGCCCTGCGCCCAGGCAGCCGGCGGAGTCGCCGAGGGCCGCCGGGACGATCGCGGGCAGCTTCTGGAACGTGACCCGTGCAGCCACTGCCGCGCGTAGGGGTGTGAACAAGGTGTCGCCGGCCTCGGCGAGTCCGCCGCCGATGATCAGTACGCGGGGATCAAGGAGCGTGAACGCGGTGACCAGGCCATCGGCGAGGGCCTCGACCGCCGCCAGCCACACCCTGGTCGCCAGCGCGTCGCCCGCATCGACGGCCCTGGCGCAGTCGGCGGCATCGGCGGCGGGCCCGCCGCCCGCGGCGGCCCAGGCGCGGCCGACCGCGGCGGCGGAGGCCAGCGCCTCCAGGCAGCCCCGCCCGCCGCAACCGCACGCGGGACCGCCGGGGCGTACGACGATGTGGCCGATCTCGCCGGCGCAACCGTGGGCACCGGCCTCGATCGCGTCGTCGATGCCGATCGCGCCGGCGATGCCGGTGCCGAGCGACACGAACAGGAACCGGCCGGTCCCCCGGCCCGCCCCCAGCCGGCCTTCGGCGAGGCCGCCGGTGCGGACGTCGTGGCCGAGCGCGACGGGGATCCCGCCGAGCCGCCGGCTCAGCAGCTCCCGCAACGGGACGTCACGCCAGCCGAGGTTGGCCGCGTAGACCGCGATGCCCCGCTCGGCGGAGACGATGCCCGGCACGGCAACGCCTGCTGCCTCCGCGGCGGTTCCGAAGTGCCGCTGTCCGTGGGCACGCAGGTCCGCCGCGAAGCCGAGTACCGACTCGACCACGGCGTCGGGCCCGCGATCCCGCCCGGTGGGCCGCCGCGCTTCATGCAGCAGCGCCCCGTCGAGGCCGACCAGGGCCGCCTTCATTCCGGTACCGCCCACATCAAGGGCGATGACATGCCTCACGGGAACGCCCTCGCGTCTGGTCCAGGGGTGCCAGGTCTCATTGCTGGGCGAGATCCAGGATCCGGATGTTGTCGTGGTGGACGATGCGCGTGGGCACGTCACCGTTCGCGATCGACTCCTCGGGGCGGTAGAGACCCCACTTGAGGTAGCCGAAGTCGGTCGGGTTCTCGGGGTGGAAGGTCTGCACGTTGTCGTACGTCTTGCGCGGCGTGAAGTCCGATTCGCCCGGCATCTTGGTGGAGACCTTGTAGTAGCCGGTCTTGTCGTCCGTCCAGCTCACATCCACCCGGAACGTCATCCACTTGTTGACGTACGGCCGGAAGTCGTCGACCACGTCGGCCTGGAGGCCGAGGAGCGGCGACCGGAACGCGATGCTGTTCCGCTTGGTCATCAGGTAGAAGGACGGCTTGTTCCCGCCGGCGTGCTTCCCCTGGAAGAAGATGTCACCGGTCTCCGAGTCGCCCGGTTCGTACGTCTTCCAGTCCTTCAGCAGCACGTCGAACTCGTACCGGCGCTTGTCGCCGACGTGGAGCTTCCCCTCGGGAACATCGTTGGTGGCGCTCTCGCTGCGCGGGGCCCCGTCGGAGACGTAGTCGGGGTTGTCGAGCGTCACCTTGTGGGCGATCGCGTGGTCGTCCCCGGACTTGACGACGTACGACGCGTCCTCGGCCTTGGCGTGGGTCGTGGTCAGGTTGGGGATGCCCGAATTCAGGCTGCCGTCCTTGTAGTCGACGTTCAGCAGAGTCGACGCACTGAGGGAGCTTCGGGGCTCGCCGGTCGCGGACCGGGCCGGGTCGTCCTGGCCGGCCTGGGCGGTGGCCAGGCACACCACCGTGAGCGTCCCGGCCAGTGCCGCGGCGGCAGCGGTCCTCGTCCTCGCCTTCGTCTTCCGTGTCGACCTGCGTGCCGTCCTGCGCTGTGCGTTCGCCATGATCAGCTCACCTTCCTGTCGTCGATCCGTACGAGGTTCCGGCCGCGCATCGTGTAGAGCCGGCCGTCGTCGTCCGCGTTGACGTGCGGACCGCTGTACCAGCCGCCGTTGATCTCGGGCACGACGTTGCTGACGGCGAAGGTCTTCGGGTCGAACCGGAAGAGGGTGGTGTCGGAGACGCCGTAGACCATTCCCCGGCTGGTGACCATGGCCGCGAAGCCGGGGCAGATGTCGCGGTGGTCGGCGGTGTGGACCACCTTGCGGGTCTTCAGGTCGATGACGAGGAAGCCGCCCTGCCTGGTGAGCCCGTACAGGTTGACGCCCTGGACCGCCAGTGCGGCCACGCCCGTGGTCAGGGACGTGGGGAGGTCGATGCGCCACAGCTCCTTCCCGGCGACCGGGTCGAAGGCGACGACGGTGCCGCGCGGCCCCGTCGTGGTGGGGTTGTCGCCGCCGAGGTAGGCGACGCCGTCCCGGCTGGTGACGGCGCGGACCGTCTGGTTCTCGTCGACCGGGTTGATGAAGGCCTGCTTCTTGCCCGTCTTCGGCGAGAACGTCCACAGCGAGCCGCCGCCCTCGGTGTCGGACTGCGCGGCGACGAGGAGCAGCCGGTTGACCGGGTCCTGGCAGACGTCGAGCGGCCGGTTCTGCTCGCTCGGGAACGACGCGATCTGATGGGGCTGCTTGTCGTTCGCGGGGTCGTACGCCCACATGCCCTGCGAGCTGTACTGGCCGGTGTAGAGCACGCCAGCAAGGAGCTCGGCGTCCTTCGCCTCGCCGGGCGCCCGGAGGTTGAGCACCTTGTCGGTGCCCAGTTCGTGGCGTGCGATGACGTTGTTGCCACCGACGTAGACGTACGTGTCGTCTGCGGCGATGCCCATGGCGGTCTGCGGGCTGAGGGGTGCGCCCGCCTTTCCGAGTTCAGTGATGACGGACGTACGGGCGGCCAGGTCGATCTCGCCGACGAAGCCGTACCCGGAGACGACGGTCAGTCTGCCGTCGGCGTGGTCGAGGCCCCAGATCTCGCCGAGGTCGGGGCCCTCGAACTCGACGGGGGCGAGCGCCTCGGTCGCCGTCGAGTAGGAGTACAGACCGGCATCGGTGGCGAAGTAGATCACGTCGCCGGCCGCGGTCAGGTTCTTGACCACCTTGCCGTCGGTGGACTTCACCGCGTACGAGGAGAGGTCGGCCAGGTCCATGACAGCGAGCTTGGCGGGCTCGGTCGACCCTGATGTGCTGACGACCAACTGGTCGCCGAAGACGGCGAGTTCACGCACGCTGGGGTCCTTCTCCAGCTCCGTCGGCGTGACGTTGGCGAACTCGGCCTTCGCCCGGTCGTACGCGTACAGCGACGCCTTGCTCGCCTCGCCGCCGCCGGACAGGACGCTGCCGGCGCCGAAGAAGACCGTCTTGTCCGTGGCCGCGACGGCCCTGGCCAGCGTGGCCTTCGGGTCGGGGATGCCGAGGTTGGTCATCTTGCCGTCGGCCGGGTCGTACATCCACAGCGCGGGGGCCTTCCCGGGTATGCCGCCCACGGCGTACACGGTGCCGTCCGGGGCGACGGCCAGCTCGCGGATGTCGCGGTCCTCGGTCCGGCCGACGCCCACGGCGGGCTTGTCGGGGGTGCTCAGGTCCCAGCGGTAGAGGTTGGGCTTGCCCTCGTCGCCCTTGGTCAGGACGCCGGCGTACAGGTACTTGCCGTCCTTGTCGGCGGCGAGCGCCTGGATCGAGTGCCCGTAGCCGATCTCGGTCTGCGAGACCACCTTGCGGGTCGGCAGGTGGAAGCCGATCACCCGGGTGGGGGCGAGATTGCGCGATCCGATGTAGACGGTGTCGCCGACCTGGATCCCGCTCATGAGCGCGAACTGCACGATGCCGGGGCCGAGATCGGTGACGCTGGTACGGAAACCTTCCGGCGCGGCCTGGGCCGTTGCGTTGAGCAGCGGTGCCGCTACCGCGGCAAGGCCGATACCGCCGCCGGCCCAGAGCAGTCTGCGCCTGCTCATCGACTTGTGTTGTCGCACGTGAACTCCTTCGGTCGTCAAGTGCGGGACATGTGGGGGGTGATAGCGCACAAG
>NZ_JAAAHS010000670.1 GCF_009908195.1 Streptomyces boluensis
GGTTGGCGATGTGGACCTCGCCGCGCAGCGCGGCCTCGGCGCCCGAACAGTGCTGCTCGTACGTGGCGTCGAGCTTCTGTACGTACCCCTGCGGGCCGAACTCCACGTCCTGGACGGTGAAGGAGCCGGTCAGGGTCGAGCAGCCCTTGCCGTTGCCGGAGAGCGAAAGGCCGGGCTCCGTCGGGCCGTTGGAGCCGGAGGCGGTCGCTCCGGTGTACGTGCCGGGGGCGAGCGGGGTGCCCGAAGGGGCGGCCAGGTCGAGGGTCCACCAGGCGCCGTCGGCGGCGTTGACGGAGACCCGGACGAGACCGTTGTCCGTCGAGCCGTAGACGCCGAGGCGGTCCTGCGCCGCGGTGGAGTAGGCGTACGAGTTGCCGCCGGTGACCCAGTCGCCGGTGTCGCCGCTGAAGCTGAGCGAGCCGGTCTCCACGGTGAGGTCCATGGCCTGCGCGGCCGGAGCGAGCGCCAGGCCCGCCGTGGCGAAGGCGAGCGTCGTGGCGAGCACCGCGCCGGAGCGGCAGGCACTGCGTCGGAGCGTACGGATGTTCATGGGCGAGTCCCCTCAGGAACAAGACGTGTGCGGACACACGAGACGGCACGTGACCAGGGCGGCCACGCGCTGCTGTCGATCGAAGCGGCTCGGTTATACAGCAGGCGTTCGTCCCGGTGCGAGCGAGCGGACGAACCGGGACGAACACCCGCATACTCCTCGCCCCCACCCGCTGCCGAGGCTTCCGCCGTACGCTGAAACGCGCACGTCAGGGAGGTGTACCTCAGGGACGCGCACTCAAGGGCGCGCACGTCAGGGACGGAAAGTGGGAGGACCTCGCGGTCGGGCTCTGGGGGACCGGGGACAGCGCGGCGCGGCTGCTCGCCCTGCTCATCTGCCGCCCCAAGGCCTTCGACCGGGACACGCTGGACGCGATGGTGCGTGATGCCCGCACACCCAAGGTGCACGACTGGCTCGTGAACTACGTGGTGAAGAAGAGTCCGTACGCCGACGAGCTCCGGCTCGCCTGGAGTGCCGACCCGGATCCGGTGGTCGCGAGCGCCGGCTGGGCGCTGACCACCGAACGCGTCGCGAAGCGGGCCGACGGCCTGGACCTCGCCGGGCTGCTCGATGTCATCGAGGCGGAGCTGAAGGACGCCCCGGACCGGTTGCAGTGGGCGATGAACCACTGCCTCGCCCAGATCGGCATCAGCCACGAGGAGCACCAGGGCCGCGCCCTCGCCATCGGCGAGCGCCTGGAAGTGCTCAAGGACTACCCGACGCCCCCGGGCTGCACCTCACCGTTCGCGCCCACCTGGATCACCGAGATCGTGCACCGCCAGGAACGGGACGCTACGGCGTAGGCCCCGGCAGCGCGGGCGGGGCCGGGGCGGCCGGCGGCTGGAGCGGGGGCGCTGTCGCCTCCACCAGGACGAGCGCGCTGGACGGAACCCCGGCCCGCAGTTCGAGCAGGGTCACAAGGGCGGTGTGCAGTTCCTCGACCCCTTCGTACGCCTCGTGTGCGAGGACGAGGCGGGCGCGGGTCTCCAGGTGCTGCCACGCGTACCGGCGCCGCAGGTTCGCCATCTGCCGGGCGTCGGCGCGCAGGAACGTCGAACCGGCCGAGAAGCCCGCCGCGAGCAGCGCGAGGATCGCCGCGGGCACCCGCGCGCCGGGTGAGGCGAGCCCGGCGGCACCGGAGATCCCGGCGAGCACGGCCGCAGGGAAACCGAGACAGATGTACGTGGCGTTCCACAGCTTGCCGCGCCGCTGGGCCCGCCGGGCGCCGATCCTGGCCTCGGCGGCGATCCCCTCGACCTCCTGGGACAGATGCCGCATCCGCCCGTCGGCCTGCCCGCCGCCACTGTCGCCGTCGACCTCGCCGTCGCCGTCTCCGGCCCGGTCCTCGCCCGTGTGCACCCCGG
>NZ_JAAAHS010000671.1 GCF_009908195.1 Streptomyces boluensis
GGAGGGGAACAAGCCCGCCGCAGGCGCCACCCACCCGCACCCGGCACACCACCTCAACCACCAATCACCGAAAGGCCCACATGAGACCCCGCACCCTCACCCTCACGGCCACCGCCCTCACCACCGCCCTGGCCCTGACGGCGTGCAGTTCAGGCAATGCGGACGACACCGCAGGCACCGGCGGAGCCAAGACCCACACCGTCAAAACCCCCATGGGCGACGTAAAAGTCCCGGACGCCCCGAAGCGCGTCGTCGTCCTCGACACCGCCGAGCTGGACTCCGCCATCACCCTCGGCGTGAAGCCGGTCGGCGCCACGCACGCCGATGTCGAGTCGGGCTTCCTCGATTACCTGCCCAAGGACGAGGTCAAGGGCATCAAGGACGTCGGCGCGATGATGACGCCCAACGTCGAGGCCATCGCCGAGCTGAAGCCCGACCTGATCCTCACCAGCAAGATCCGGCACGAAAAGCTGTACCCGCAGCTCAGCAAGGTCGCCCCGACCGTCATGACGGAGAACACCGGCTTCCCCTGGAAGGAGAACTTCCAGGTGCACGCCGACGCGCTCGGCAAGAAGGACGAGGCGAAGAAGGTCGTAGCGGAGTACGAGAAGCACGCGGGCGACGTGACGAAGGCGCTCGGCGGCGACGCCAAGGCGAAGGCCACGAAGGTCAACGTGGTCCGTTTCGTCGAAGGCGCCGACATCCGCATCTACGGCAAGCAGAACTACATCGCCACGATCCTGAAGGACGTCGGCCTGGGCCGCCCCGCCATCGCCGACAAGGCCAAGGACGGCTTCTCGTACGACGTGAGCCCCGAGAAGATCGACGCCGCCGACGCGGACGTCATCTTCCACTCGACGTACGGCGACCCGGAGAAGGCCAAGGAGACCCGGACCACCGGCGGCGCCCTGTGGAAGGGCCTGAAGGCCGTCGAGGACGACAAGGTCTTCGCGGTCGACGACCAGCTGTGGATCCAGGGCATCGGCTACACCGCCGCGGGCAAGATCCTCGACGAGCTCCGCACCGACCTCACCAAGTAGCGCGTACGCACCGCTACTCCGGCCGTCGCCGCTGCGATCTCCACACCAGGAACAGCGCGGAGGCGACGGCCGCCACCCGCACCACCCACGGCCAGGTCTGCGACAACGCGTCCACCGTGCCGTCCTTCGGGACCGCCTCGCCCCAGCGGTGGTCGAAGCGGCCCCACAGCCACACCACGCCCGCCCCGGCGACCACGCCCGGAAGGCCGAGTACCGCCAACTTCGCCTCGGTCTGGGTGAGTCGGCGCGAGGAGTAGGCGACCGCCCAGCCGACGCCGAGGGCGATCCAGTTGCCGCTGACCGCGCCGATGACCAGTGCCGCGGCGGCGAGCAGCAGCAGCGGGTTGCTCAGGCCCGGCGCACCCCGGACCGCGCGGGGCCGCCGCCCCAGGAATCGTCGCCGCCCGCCCTCGGCCTCTTCCTCAGCCCCTTCTTCGTCATCGGGCTCGGCGTCCTCCTCGGACTCCTCCGCCTCGGACTCGTCCTTCGGCGGCCGCAGTATCTCCGGGATCTCGACCCCGCCCACGAATCCCGGTACGGAGTCGGAGAAGCCGTACGGGCCGTTGTCGATCCGCCACCAGTCGGCCTCGGAACCACCCGCTCCGGCCTCGTCCTCGCCCGCCAGGTGCGGCGGCGTACTGATGACCGGCGGCGGCTCGGCGGGCGGCGCGGGGTCCTTCGTCAACCGGGGACGCGGCACGAACCGGCGACGCGGCGCGGCCTCCCCTTCCTGCTCACCCTCCCCCTGCTCGTCCGCCCGCTGTACGGGCACCGAAGGGCGGGGCCACAGCCGGGACTTGGGCCGGGGCGTGTCGGCCGCCTGGGGTTCGGGAGCCGACGGGGCGGGCCTCGGGGCC
>NZ_JAAAHS010000672.1 GCF_009908195.1 Streptomyces boluensis
GAGCACGGGGGCGGGAGCGGGAGCGGGACTGGCGCGTCCGGTGCGGGCGGCGCGTCCGGTGCTGACGAGTGGGTGCCGGGGTACGCGTCCACCAACTCCCGTGCGCGCGGCCGCTTCACACGGAATTTCGTCGTGCAGGGCAGCGCGTCCGACTGGGCTCTGGTGCTGCTCGCCGCGCTCCGGCACGCCCTCGCCGACATGGCGGCCGAGCTGGTCTTCTTCCAGCACGACGAGGTGATCGTGCACTGCCCCGAGGAGGAGGCCGCGGCGGTCGTCGAGGCCATCGCGGCGGCCTCACTCGAAGCGGGGCGGATCGTCTTCGGCGAGACCCCGGTGCGGTTCCCGTTCAGTGCGGCGGTGGTGGAGTGTTACGCCGACGCGAAGTGAGGGTGCTTCGAGCGTCGGTCACGGGCACCGGGTTGCGAGCACCTGGTTACGGGTTACGGGTTACGGGTTACGGGCACCCGACGCTAGACCCCTCAGTGGGCACCGCTCAGTGGGCACCGCTCACACCAACCCCGCACCCGAGAAGTGCCGTTCGACCTCCGCCTCGGTGACGGCGGACAGTTCGGCCGGGGACCAGCGGGGACTGCGGTCCTTGTCGACGACCTGCGCCCGCACCCCCTCGACCAGGTCGGGTCCGGCGAGGGCCACGCACGACACCCGGTACTCCTGGTCGAGCACCGCGTCGAGCGTGCCGAGCGCGCGGGCCCGGCGCAGCGCCTCGAGCGTGACCTTCACCGCGGTCGGCGAGTGGCCGAGTACGCGCGCGGCGGCCTCCTTGGCCGCATGCTCCCCGTCGTCCCCGTGGGCGGTGAGGCGCCGGACGATCTCCTCGACGGAGTCGGCGGCGTAGCAGGCGTCGATCCAGTGCCGCTGCCCGGCGAGGGCGGACGGCGGCGCCTCGACCGTGAACTCACCGAGTACATCGTCCAGTTGACGCCCGTCGAGCGCGGCACGCAGCGCGGGCAGCCGCTCGGCGGGCACGAAGTGGTCGGCGAACCCGCAGTGCACGGCGTCGGCACCGCTCATCGCGTCCGCGGTGAGCCCGAGATGCGTCCCCAGCTCACCGGGCGCCCGCCCGAGGAGGTACGTACCGCCGACATCCGGCACGAACCCGATGCCGACCTCCGGCATCGCGACCCGGGACCGCTCGGTCACGATCCGCACACTGCCGTGCCCGGCGAGGCCGACGCCGCCGCCCATGACGATGCCGTCCATGAGCGCGACGTACGGCTTGGGGAAGCGGGCGATGCGCGCGTTGAGCCGGTACTCGTCGCGCCAGAACGCCCGCGCCGAGGCGCCGTCGTCGGTCAGCGCCGAGTCCCGGATGGCCCGGATGTCACCGCCCGCGCACAGCCCGCGCTCGCCCGCCCCGTCGAGTACGACGTACGCGATCCGCTCGTCGTGCTCCCAGGCGGTGAGGGCGGCGTCGATCCGGCGGACCATCGCGTGGTTGAGGGAGTTGAGGGCGCGCGGCCGGTTCAGGGTGAGATGTCCGGCACTGCCGCGCACCTCGACCAGAACCTCGACGTCGGCCTGTCCGTGCGCCACCACCTCCGCAGCCGCCGCCTCGGACCCGTCCCGGTTGACCTGCACCTGCGGCACCTCGCCCCTCGACGCTCTCGCCCGGTCCCGTACAACCGGGGCCCGCGGATATCGCACGCATCCCGCGCGGCTGACCAGCACCCGAGCGTAACGGACGGGATCACGGCGGAACGGGCGGGATCACAGCGGAACCGGCGGGCGCCGAGCAGTGGCCGCACCCTGATAACCGCCCCGATGAACACCCCGACAAAACCCCCTAGTCCAACGGCACCCAAACCGCCCGCTCGCCACCCTCAGCCACACCCTCAGCCGCACCCCCGGCCC
>NZ_JAAAHS010000673.1 GCF_009908195.1 Streptomyces boluensis
GCCCGGGGTCCACGATGGTGCGCTTCAGGCGCCGCTGCACCCCGCGCCGAGTTCCTCGACTGTGCCGGTGGCCTCCGCTCCGGGCCCTCCGGGTATACGCGCGAGGCAGGTCGAGTCCTGCGTGACGCCAGAGTCGGCAGTCGTGGCGTCACCGAGGTGCCAACCCTGGGCCACGAGAGGCTCCCTGTCCGCGCTTTCAGCACCCCGTCACGCCAATTTCCAGCAGGAAACACCAGGTCAGAGCCGCATCAGACCGGCGTGCGCCAAAAAGGGGTCACCTTGGCTCGCCATGGCGCCATCCGTGTGCCATGATGACGCCATGGACCTCACGCCCTACGTCGGTAACCTTCGACAGGAGCTGGCCCTCGCCGCGGACGCCGCCGGCGGTGGTGAAGCTCGCGCACTCGCCGAGCGCCTCACCGCGCCGCTGGAATCCGCCGCCCGGCTGACCCTTCTCGACGCGCTGTCCGCCGCGATGGCCGAGGTCACGCGGGAGCTGGCGCCGGGCTCGGTCGATGTGCGACTGCGCGGAGTCGACCCGGAGTTCGTGGTGACGGCGCCGTCCGCGGCCGAAGCGTTCCAGGACGGCGTACGGGCGGTACGGGACACGGTTCGGGACGCGGAACGGGACACGGTTCAAGACCGCGAACCCGGCGCCATGGCGCGGATCAACTTCCGTCTCCCCGCCCACCTCAAGACCCGGGCCGAGAGCACCGCGGCGGCGGAGGGACTGTCGGTCAACGCCTGGCTGGCGCGGGCCGTCACCACCGCTCTCGACACCGCGGCCCGCTAGGGCAACCCACCTTCACCTCAGTACCCGCCGCACACCCGGCACGGCCACACCGCGAAACCGCGAAACCGCGAAACCGGCGGAATCAATCACCCGAACCAAGAGGACGGAACAGCCATGCCTGCTTTCGAGACCCCCGAACCCATCGCCGTCACCCTGGAGTTGGAGGCCGGCTCCGCCCACATCACCGCGGGCAAGCGCACCGACACCGTCGTCGAGGTGCTGCCGCGCGACGGTTCCGACGACAACGACATGCGTGCCGTGGAGCAGACCCAGGTCAGCTTCTCCGGCGGCCGGCTCGTCGTGAAGGCGCCCAAGAAGCGGTCCCCGTTCGGCAAGCCGGGCTTCATCGAGGTGACCGTGGAACTGCCCGCCGGTTCGGACGTCCGGGGCACCACGGCCATGGGCGGCCTCTTCTGCTCGGGCCGCATCGGCGACGTACGGCTGAAGACCTCGCTCGGCGACCTCCAGGTGGACGAGGCGGCCGCCGCCGAGCTCAGGACCGACCACGGCGACATCCGGCTGACCCGCGCCACCGGGGACGTGGACATCACCGGCTCGGGCCGGATCGCGGTCGGCACCGTCGCCGGTGCGGCCACCGTGAAGAACAGCAACGGCGGGACCGAGATCCGCGAGGTCACCGGCGCCCTCACCACCGACGCAGCCAACGGCGACATCTCCGTCGGCATCGCGCACGGCGCCGTGGGCGCCAAGTGCGCCAACGGCCGCATCGAGGTCGGCGTCGCCCACGCCGGGGTCGACGCGGAGGCGGCCAGCGGTCACATCCGCGTCAGCGACGCCATCCGCGGCCGGATCGACCTGCGCACCTCCGTCGGCAACCTCGAAGTCGGCATCCACGAGGACACCGCCGCCTGGCTCGACGTGCAGGCCACCTACGGCACGGTCCGCAACGCGCTCGGCTCGGCCACCGCACCCGCGGGCGGCGACGAGACCGTCGAAGTGTGCGCCCGCACCTCGGCCGCCGACGGGGCCCCCACGGGGATCGTGCACTCGGCCGGCTACCACCTGAAGATCACGACCGAGGGCAAGCGCGTCACGGCCCTGCAC
>NZ_JAAAHS010000674.1 GCF_009908195.1 Streptomyces boluensis
GTGGGGCGGGGCTCGATGTGTTCGACCCGGAGCCGCCGGGGGCGTCGCTGCGGGTGCTGCGGGCGCCGAATGTCGTGCTGTCCCCGCACGTGGGGGGTGTGACGCGGGAGACGGTGATCCGGATCTCGATCGCTGCGGCGCGGAACGTCGCGGGGTTCTTGGAGGGCACGCCGCCCCAGGACGTCGTCAACTAGTGGCTCGTCTCGGTTCGTTGGCCGGGTAATTGATCATGAGTGTTCGTCCGGCCGGTGAGCATGGAGGAGGGCCGTCGGCTGCAGCGGATCAGCCGGACCGCGAAGGACCCGGTGAAGTTGCGGCGGGCGATCGTGGTGATGATGTCCGCCCAGGGTCAGTCGGTGCCGGATATCACCTCGTTGATGCAGGTCAGCGCTGACTATGTGCGCGCTGTCATCCACGCCTTCAACGAACGGGGGTTCGAGGCACTGGACCCAAAATGGAGCGGGGGACGCCCCAGGACGATCAGTAGCGAGGTGCGCGAGCACATCTGCCTGATCGCACGGACGTCCCCCGCCGACTGGCACATCACCGCCTTCTCCACCTGGAGCCTGACCAAGCTGGCCGGGCACCTGGTGAAACAGTCAGTCGTCCCGGCGGTCAGCCGCGAGACCCTGCGACGGATACTGCGCGAGGGCAAAGTCTCCTGGCAGTCGACCACCACCTGGAAATCCTCGAACGCCCCGGACTTCATCGCCAAGATGCACCAGGTACTGGCGCTGTACGACACCCCGCCGGCCGATGGCCGGGTGGTGTGCGTGGACGAGTTCGGGCCGCTGAACCTGATGCCCCGCAAGGGCAAGGCGTGGCGTCCACGCCGCTCACCTCGTCGTCTGCGAGCCACCTACAACCGGTACGACGGGGTGATGCACATGCTCGCCGCCCTCGATCTGGCCACCGGCAAGATGCACTACCGGATCCGGCCGCGCAAACGATGGCGCGAATTCCTGGCCCTGCTCAAGGCCCTGCGCGCCCGCTGGCCCGGCGAGAAGCTGTACGTCGTCCTGGACAACTTCTCCCCGCACAAGCACGCCAACGTGCGGGCCTGGGCCGTGGCCAACGACGTCGAACTGGTCTTCCTGCCGACCTACGGCTCGTGGCTGAACTGGATCGAGTCCGAGTTCGCCGCCGTGCGCTACTTCGCCCTCAACGGCACCGACCACCGCAGCCACCACGAGCAGAACGCCGCCATCGCCGCCTACATACGCTGGCACAACGCCCAGGCCGGGCCGAAGACCAACTTCGCCCCGGACTCGCCCATCCGCACCTGGACCGAGTACCCGGCCAAGGCCGCCTGAAGAGCCGTTACTCCTCCGGCAGTTCCACGATCACCAACGTGCCCCGGCTTCCGGGGCGGACCGCGTGTGCAGTTCCCGCCGCCACCATGAACAGCTCGCCCGCCCGCACCGACACCGGCATGCCGTCCACCTCCAGCTCCAGCCGGCCGTCGAGGACCAGCAGAGCCTCGGCGGCCCCGTGGCTCTCTTCCTCGACCGGCAGCTCGTCCATGCGCAGTACCTTCACGCAGGCCGCCCCCACCGTGCCCAGCCTGCGAGAACTCCACGCCTCCGGCAGACCGGCCGCCGTCTCCGCAAGGTCGACCGCACTCATGGCACACCCCTCCTCACGGACCCGGTCGGTCATGCCTAAACAGGCCCGCACATAAAGATCAATGGATGCCTTGAAAGCTATCTGACCAGGAAAAACAAGTGGTCGACCGTTTGGCAAAACCTGTCGCCGGGTCCAGACCGAAGTCAACCCCCGGCCCAGGCCAGAGGCTCATCCATTACCCGTCCAACGATCCGAGACGAGCCACTAGGCGAGCTTCTCCCCTCCCC
>NZ_JAAAHS010000675.1 GCF_009908195.1 Streptomyces boluensis
GGGGTTTGGTTCCTAGCGGGGCGTAATACGTCATATGGTCGCCGGAACGGCCTTGGGAGGGGGTGGGTCGGGTGATGCGTGCGTACAAGTTCCTGATGCGGCCCACCGTGGGCCAGGCCGCCGCGCTCGCCGCGATGTTGCGGGATCACTGCTCGCTCTACAACGGGGCGTTGCAGGAACGGCGTGACGCTTACCGGCACGCCTCCAGGACGAGCGTCAAGTACGGGCAGCAGTCCGCGCAGCTCAAAGAAATCCGTGCGTTCGACCCCGAGCGGCAAGGGCGCTGGTCGTTCAGCTCGCAGCAGGCGACGCTTCGCCGCCTCGACAAGGCGTTCGCCGCGTTCTTTCGCCGGGTCAAGTCCGGTGACACGCCTGGCTACCCGCGTTTCCGGGGCGTCAACTGGTTCGACACCGTGGACTTCCCCAGGGACGGTGACGGCTGCCGCTGGGACTCCACCCCCAACGGCCCGGTCACCCGGGTCCGGTTCCAGGGTGTCGGGCACGTCAAGGTCAACCAGCACCGGCCGGTGGTCGGCAAGGTCAAGACTGTCTCGGCCAAGCGCGAGGGCGAGCGCTGGTACGTCGTCCTGATCGCTGAGCAGGAGCAGCCCGAGCCGCTGCCCGCGACAGGCAGCGTGGTCGGCATCGACCTGGGCATAGCCAACTTCCTCACCACCTCCGACGGCGAGCACGTGCCCAGCCCGCGCCATGGCCGGAAGGCTGCCGCGAAGCTGGAAGCCGCGCAGCAGGCACTGTCCCGCTTCCCCCGGGTTCGCAGGGACAAGCGAACCGCCAACCACTGCCGGGCGGTTGAGAAGGTTGCCGATCTGCATCGCACGGTGCGTCGTCAGCGGCTCGACCACGCCCACAAGACCGCCCTTGACCTGGTCCGTACGCACGACTTCATCGCGCACGAAGACCTCAAGATCCGCAACATGAGCAAGGCTCCCGCGCCGAAGCCGGACCCCGAACAGCCTGGCACCTTCCTGCCCAACGGGGCCGCCGCGAAGGCCGGGCTGAACAGGTCGATCAATGATGCCGGTTGGGGGGTGTTCCTGACGATCCTGTACGCCAAGGCTGAGAGTGCCGGACGGGAAGTGATCGCCGTGGACCCCCGCAACACCTCCCGCACCTGCCCCGAATGCGGGCACGTCAGCGCGGGGAACCGGCCCACGCAGGACAAGTTCCACTGTGTCTCGTGCGGCCATACCGCGCATGCGGACACGGTCGGGGCACTCAACGTTCTACGGGCCGGGCTGGTCCGTCGCGACGCCAACCCGGCATAGCGAGAAGCCCCCTCTTCATGAGGGGGAGGAGTCACTTCTGTTGGAGCACACAACTGGTGGACTGACGTCGTCCGGATCATCGTGCAGGAAGCTGACCAGCCGGATGTGCCGGATCTGGTCCCGCAGCACCTGCCGCCCCGCGGTGCAGAATCGCCTCTTCCAGCAGGAAGTTGGCCATCACGCGGGGCTTGCGCTGGAAGACCTTCTGGCGGTCGATGCGCGCGCGGCGACCCATTCGTCCAGCTCCTCTTCGTCGAGCGGGGGGAGAGGCACGCGAACACGGCACGGGAGTATGCCTCGGTCTGCAACAGACCCGGCACGACCTGTTCTGCGGCGTACGCGTGGAGGTGCACGACAGCGGTGACGGTGAGGTGCCGGAACCGGCGGTGGAGCCGGATGCGGAACCGGACGGCGGGCGCGGGCTCTGGCTCGTCGCGGCGCTCGCGGACCGGTGGGGCGTGGGGGAGAGGGTGCCGGGCAAGGTCGTGTGGTGCGAGTTCGGCGGCCCTCCCGGACGGGACCACGCATGAGCGCCCGCTCTCCGATGGGGGGAACGGAGGG
>NZ_JAAAHS010000677.1 GCF_009908195.1 Streptomyces boluensis
CCACAGGTCCCCACGGTCCCCACAGGTCACCCCCGCCGCACCCCGTGGGCGCATCTCACCTCCCCGTGGCCAGCGCCCGTGCGATGCCGCTCTCGCGCGGGCCCAGGAAGCGCGGGTCCGGCTCGAAAAGCGCGTCGCCGGCCGCCTTGCCGGAGGCGATCAGCTCCCGGACGCCGCCGTAGTACCAGGTCGCGTCGTGCGGCTCGTCCACCCCCACGCCGTACGCCGATATGCCCGCGTCCCGGCACAGCGCCACCGCCCGGCGGATGTGGAAGCCCTGGCTGATCAGCACCGCGCGGTCGACGCCGAAGATCTTCCGGGCGCGGACGCAGGAGTCCCAGGTGTCGAAGCCCGCGTAGTCACTGACGACGCGGTGGTCCGGGACGCCGCGCTCGGTCAGGTACCCGCGCATCGCGTCCGGCTCGTCGTACTCCTCCCGGCTGTTGTCGCCCGTGACCAGGACGACCTCGATCCGGCCCGCTCTGTACAACTCCGCGGCCGCGTCGAGCCGATGGGCCAGATACGGCGACGGCTCACCGCCCCAGAGCCCCGCCCCGAACACCACCGCGACCTTCGCGCGCGGCACCTCGGCCGCGTCCCGCACCCGGTCGTTCGCCACGGCGTGCATCCAGGTCGCGGGCAGCAGCGCGAGCACACAGCCGAGCATGACCACCCGCAACACGAGCCGCCGCTCCCGCCTCCCGCGCAACCAGATCCGTGCCCGCTCCGGCCACGACCGTGGTCCCCGCCGCGACCCCTCCCCGTCGACCGTCGCCGCCCTCGCGACCGTTGATCCCCTCGCCATGCCTACCCCCCGTACATTCCGCCGTACATCCCGCTGTACATCCCGCCGTACATTCCCCCGTGCGTTCCCCCGCGTCCCTGCCAGTGTGCGGCCCGGGTCTGACATTCAGTGTGCCGCCCGTGACTGACAATCCTCGCCCGAGCCCGGTGAGACCGGGGGAAACCACTCGTCACCGCCACGCAATCAGCAGGCAACGTCCGCACGCCAGCCTTGTTCCATGAGGCCCACCGAAGCTCCCGGCGAGCACACCTGGCCCTCCCTGGGCACCCTGGAAAGCACCGCGCAGCTGATGGACCGGATCAACGACGAGCTCGGCGACCGGCTCAGCCACCGAGGCCGCGACGGCGGTCACCGGCACGCCCCCGAACCCACCCTCGTCCTCGTCGGGCACGGCAGCCGCGACCCGCGCACCCTCGCCACCGTGACCGCCCTGGTGGACGCCGTCCGCGCGCTCCGCCCCGGCCTGGACGTGCGGCTCGGCCACATCGAGATCAACGCGCCGCTGCTGCCCGACACCCTGGCCCGCCTCGCACCGGGCCGCGCCGTACTCGTGCCGCTGCTCCTCGGCCGCGGTCACCACGTCAAGCACGACCTGCCCGCTGCCGCCGCCGCGGCCCCGCACCTCGACACCCGCGTCGCCGCGCCGCTCGGCCCGCACCCGCTGCTCGTCGACGGCCTCGTCGACCGCCTGGCCGAGGCCGGCCTGCCCGCGTCCGCCCGGCCGCGCCGCGACGCCGGAGTCGTACTCGCCGCCGCGGGTTCCCGCGACCCCGACGGCCTCGCCGACACCCGCGCCACCGCGGCCGCCCTCGCCGACCGGCTCGGCGTCCCCGTCGTCGCCGCCTTCGCGTCCGCCGCCGCGCCCAGCGTGCCCGCCGCGCTGCGCCATCTCGCCGCCCGCGGCCGCCACCGGGCCGCCGTCGCCTCGTACTTCACCGCTCCGGGCCGCTTCGCCGCCCAGTCCTCCGCCGCCGCCCCCGGGATCGCC
>NZ_JAAAHS010000678.1 GCF_009908195.1 Streptomyces boluensis
GCGACATTGACGACTATTCCGTCGACGTGCGCGGTGGTGTCCTCGGCCTCCTTGAGCGTGTTCCGCATCGCCGGGGGCAGGATGTCCGGCGTACCGACGTGGTGCACGCGCCAGCGGCCGTCGGAGGGCGTGGGGCAACAGGAAGGAGGCCACGGTGACTCCGTTCACGAGAGAGAAGGCGGCGCCGGTCGGCCGCGCGCCCCGCTCCATCGCGCTGACGCGCTCGTCCTCAAACGCCGGACGGGCTGGGTTGAACCGCCGACAGCCCGCTCAGCCCAGCCCCGGTAGCGGGAGAGGCGTTTGACCGTGTCGCCGGACTGGGTGAACGCGACCAGGAACTTCGCGCCGAGGAAGTCGCCCATGTCCGCTGCCGCGCGGGCGACCGCGCCGCCCTGGGTGCGGGGTTTGTTGCGTTCGGTGAGGGGCGGGAGGCCCTTGGCGAGGATGTCCTCCTCGGCGGCGGCGACGATGCGGGACATGGTGCGTACGGTCTCGATGGGGTATTTGCCGACGCTGGTCTCGCCGGAGAGCATCACGGCGTCGGTGCCGTCGATCACCGCGTTGGCCACGTCGCTCGCTTCGGCGCGGGTGGGGCGGGAGTTGTCGATCATCGAGTCGAGCATCTGGGTGGCGACGATGACGGGTTTGGCGTTGCGCTTGGCGAGTTTGATGGCGCGCTTCTGGACGATCGGGACTTGTTCCAGGGGCATTTCGACGCCGAGGTCGCCGCGGGCGACCATGATGCCGTCGAAGGCGGCGACGATGTCTTCGATGTTGTCGACGGCCTGGGGTTTTTCGACCTTGGCGATGACGGGGAGGCGGCGGCCTTCTTCGTTCATGATGCGGTGGACGTCTTCGATGTCGCGTCCGCTGCGTACGAAGGAGAGGGCGATCACGTCGGCGCCGGTGCGCAGGGCCCAGCGGAGGTCTTCGACGTCCTTCTCGGAGAGGGCGGGGACGGAGACGGCGACGCCGGGGAGGTTGAGGCCCTTGTTGTCGGAGACCATGCCGCCTTCGATGACGGTGGTGTGGACGCGGGGGCCGTCGACGGCGGTGACTTCGAGGGTGACTTTGCCGTCGTCGACGAGGATGAGTTCGCCGGTGGTGACGTCGGCGGCGAGGCCTTCGTAGGTGGTGCCGCAGGTGTGGCGGTCGCCTTGGACGCCGTCTTCGACGGTGATGGTGAACTCGTCGCCGCGTTCAAGGAGTACGGGGCCTTCGGTGAAGCGGCCGAGTCGGATCTTCGGGCCTTGAAGGTCGGCGAGTACGCCGACGCTGCGGCCGGTTTCTTCGGCGGCTTCGCGGACGCGGCGGTAGCGCTCCTCGTGTTCGGCGTAGGTGCCGTGGCTGAGGTTGAAGCGGGCTACGTCCATTCCGGCTTCGACCAGTGCCTTGATCTGGTCGAAGGAGTCGGTGGCGGGGCCCAGGGTGCAGACGATCTTTGCTCGGCGCATGGTTCGAGCCTAGGGCTTACCGGTGGGTAGAGAATTGGCCTCTCATGACTACTCAACAACCTTTGCGTGAAGGGTTGTTGACAACTGTTGAATTGTGCGGGGCATTGCTCCGATGAGCGCTCGAATTGCCGATGCGTGCGCTCATGCGGGCGAATTCCGGGTCGATTTCAGAGTTGTGGGGGTGCCATGGTGAAGCGGGCGTTGAGGGCGGCGTGGACCGTCTGGCGTTGAGGTTCGAGGTCGAGGGTGGGGGCGGCGCCGGCGGTTTCGGGGGCGCCGTAGGCGACGGTGCGGAGGCCGCCGGGG
>NZ_JAAAHS010000679.1 GCF_009908195.1 Streptomyces boluensis
GCCCCGTACCCACCCCAGGATGAGCAAGGCGGAGCTCGACCACATCGCCGACGGTGGCGCCCTCGTCGACATGGACGCCCCCACGGCTGCCGACGCGGACCCCGCCGAGGTGGCGAAGAGGGCCGCGGCGAGCAGTGGCAGGGCCAACCTCGGCCACCTCAAGAAGCTGCTGGCCAACCGGACGATGCTGGGCATCTTCGTCGGCCAGTACTTCATCAACACCATCACGTGGTTCTTCCTGACCTGGTTCCCCGTCTACCTGGTCCAGGAGCGCGGCTTCAGCATCCTCGAAGCGGGGTTCGTGGCCTCGCTGCCCGCGCTGTGCGGATTCGCCGGTGGCGTACTCGGCGGCTTCCTCTCCGACAGCCTGGCGCGCCGCGGTGTCAGCCTCACCGCCGCCCGCAAGATCCCCATCGTGGTGGGGCTGTTGCTCTCCACCACCATCCTGATCTGCAACTACGTCTCGTCGTCCACTCTCGTCGTGGTCATCATGTCGCTCGCCTTCTTCGGCAAGGGCCTGGGAGCACTGGGGTGGGCGGTCATGGCCGATGTCTCGCCGAAGCAGATCGCGGGCCTCGCGGGCGGAGTCTTCAACACGTTCGGCGCCGTAGCGGGCATCGTCACCCCGCTCGTCATCGGCTACATCATCGACGCCACCGGCTCCTTCGACCTGGCCCTCACCTTCGTCAGCGTCTGCGCCGCCCTGGCCGTCGTCAGCTACGTCGTGATCGTCAAGGACATCAAGCGCCTCGAACTGGAGGACATCGAGGGCATCGACGGTACGGAGGACTCCGCCGGCGAGCCGAAGGTGCCCGCCCCGCGCACGCCCTGAACCCCGCGACCCGAGGACGGGTCAAGTCCCGTTCCCCCTGGGTACGTTGATCCGGATGAGACGCTTCGAGGGACACGGAGTACTGATCACCGGCGCCGCCCGCGGAATCGGCGCCGCCACGGCCGCCCGCCTCACTGAGGAGGGCGGCCGTGTGCTGCTCGCCGACGTCGACGGGGCCGCCGCCGAACGGACCGCGGCCGCCCTGCGCGAACAGGGCGCCGACGCCGAGGGGTTCGCCTGCGACGTGGCCTCCCGCGAGCAGGTCGAGGCGGCCGTGGCGTACGCCGTGGACCGCTTCGGCACCCTGGACGTGCTGGTCAACAACGCCGCCTCCTGCGCGGTCGACGCCCCACGCTTCGAGGACGAGCCGGACGAGGTCTGGCGGCGCGACCTAGACATCACCCTGAACGGCGCCTTCCGCTGCGCCCGCGCCGCGCTGCCCCACCTGGAGGCCTCGGGCCGGGGCGCGATCGTGAGCATCGGCTCGGTCAACGGCCAGGTCTCCTTCGGCAACCACGCCTACAGCGCGGCCAAGGCGGGCCTCGAGTCCCTCACCCGTACGCTCGCCGACCACGCGGGGCCGCGCGGCGTACGCGTCAACCTCGTCGCACCCGGAACGGTCCGCACCTCCGCCTGGACGGGACGCGAGGACCGTCTCGACGAGGTCCGCCGCCTCTACCCGCTGGGCCGCGTCGGCGAACCGGAGGACATCGCCGCGGCCGTCGCCTTCCTCGCCTCCCGCGACGCGTCCTGGATCACCGGCACGACCCTGCGCGTGGACGGCGGAATCCTCGGCGTGAACACGGTGTTCCGGGGCGCCCGGGAGGAGTGAGTGACCGGCACGAAGCCGCGCAGGCGCCCGGCACTTGAGCCACCCAGGCACCCAGCACGGAACCGACCGGGCACCCCGCACCCGCCCCGCCCC
>NZ_JAAAHS010000068.1 GCF_009908195.1 Streptomyces boluensis
TCGACGGACGGTCGGGGTTCGGGGTGGCCGATGGTCGCTTCAGTGTGACGCTCTGTGACGCTGTGAGGTGCTGTGCCGGTCGGCCGGTCGGCCTCGGAGGCCGCCGTAGCCGTGTGCGCCGGCCTTTCGGACGTACCGCTCACCGCTCGCTCCCGCAGGGCAGTTGGTTCTCGTACAGGTCTGGTCGGAGTAGCTCGGCCGGAAAGTGTGCCGATCATAGAGGCTGGTCGGAGTACCGATCCAGCTCCGCCACGGTACCCAGTCGGCCGGACGGAAACGCTCCGGATTCCCTTGCCACGCGGGCCCGTTGATGCTCGATCGTTTCTGCTCGACGTGATGCCGGTCCTGATGCCCCCTGATGTGTCCCGACCGATTGCCGTCAACCTCGCACACCTTTCGTGACGCTCCGTAAACCCCCTACGGGGAGCCCGCTCACTCGACTGGGGCACCGAAACAGGGCGTACATCAACAAATCGTCACAGTCTGGGTGTGGTGTTCCGCCGTCCGCACCCGGAGGTCGACGTGCCGCGTCCGCATGCCCTCGGGGGGTTCCCTCGCGCAGGGGGCTCCCCACCCCACGCGCGCGCCCTCGGGGCCGCGCTCACCTCGCTCGCCGCGCTGGCCGCGACCTCCCTGGTCGCGGGCCCGGCGAGCGCCGAACCGTTCGCGGGACCCTGCGCCCTCGAACGCACCTCGGCCCACCACTCCGAGGGCCTGGACAGCTGGAACTCCGCCTACCCCAAGCCCGAGCGGAAGCTCGACGCCGTCATGGTCTTCCTGTCCTTCCCGGACTCCGCGCCCAGGACCACCCCGAAGGAGCTGACCGGCGACTATTTCCCGGAGACCAGCCGCTTCTTCGAGAAGGCCTCCTACGGCCGCTTCACCCTGCGCCCGCACCCGCAGCGCGCCTGGATCGAGATGCCTCAGACGTCCACCGCGTACGAGATACAGCGCGACTGGGACTCCGGCCGCCGCAGCGAGTATCTCCGCGACGCCCTGAAGGTGTCCGACCCGGAGGTGGACTTCAGCGCGTACGACGTCGTCTACTTCGTGGCCGACCCGGACGCGCCCGGCGTCGACTCGGACGCCACCAAGGTGGTCAACTTCGACCAGCCGCTGTACGCCGACGGTACCGACATCCGGCGCATCGTCACGGTCTTCGAGCAGCACCCGCCGGACCGCAATGTGCTCGCCCACGAGACCGGCCACGTCTTCGACCTGCCGGACCTCTATCACCGGCCCACCGACGGCAAGGGCGACTGGGACACGTACGTCGGCGACTGGGATGTGATGGGCAGCCAGTTCGGCCTGGCCCCCGACCTCTTCGGCTGGCACAAGTGGAAGCTGGGCTGGCTGGACCGCGAGCAGGTGCACTGTGTGCAGGGCGCGGACGACGGCCTGGTCACCCTGGAGCCGCTGGCCCGCGCGGTGCCACGCGGCCAGACCGGCGGCACCCGGCTCGCGGTGGTGCGTACCGGCCGCGACTCGGCCATCGCCGTCGAGGCCCGCGGCTCCACGGGCAACGACCGGAACACCTGCACCGAGGGCGTACTCGTCTACCGGGTCAGCAACGAGCCGGCGTCCGGGCGCGGCCCGGTCGAGGTCCTCGACGCCCACCCGAAGTCCGAGGCGTGCTGGGACGAGTCGGTCTACCCACAGCTCGCCGACGCCCCGGTCCGCCTCGGCGAGCGCTTCACGGTGCCGGGGGAGTCGGTCAACGTGGAGGTCGTGAACCGCTCGCGGACGGGGGCTTGGACGGTGCGGATCACTACGTAGGTGGGCGTGGGAGTGGGCGGTGCGGGTCGCTACGTAACGCTCGTGCGGTGCGGAGGTCCCGGCAACACAAGAAGCCCCTCGCTCTCGCGAGGGGCTTCTTGTCGTCTGTGCGCCGCCAGGGACTCGAACCCCGGACCCGCTGATTAAGAGTCAGCTGCTCTAACCAACTGAGCTAGCGGCGCCTGCTGACGTCGTAGACCTTAGCACCCTGATCGGCGGGAGGAAAAATCGATATGCGGACCGCGGCACCCGCTGTGGCACGTGCCACTCGCACACTCGCCCAGAGCAGTACCTCGGGTCCCGGCAGCCATGGTTCGCGGGTGTCGGGGGCCACCAGCCAGCGCGAACCGAGCCGCTCAGTGGGGGTGCCGGGTGCGGGCGGGGCGAGCGGCGGAACGGTCACCGCGTCGCCGGTGCCATGACAGAGCGGGGCCGGTACGGCGGGGCTCCACTCCTCCCAGGCGAGCAGCGACGGCAGCCGCTGCGCGGTGCCGGGTGCGGCGAACAGCAGCATCCGGCCGCGGTGCGCGGCGACCGGGCCGGAGCCGGGGCCCTCGTCCCATAACCGGTCGAGCATCCGCCGCCCGAACACCGCGGGCACGCTCACCACATCGAAGGCCGAGCCGCACGGCAGGACGACCGGGGCCTGCGGGCGGGACTCCCAGAGCGCGAGGGTGCTGCGGGGGTACGGCGACGCGGAGGCGAGCCAGCTCGCGCCGTCGTGGGTGACCACGGTCGCGCGGTCGAGTACCGGGACGGCGGCCGTGGTCGATCGGAGGGCGGGTTCGCTGAGGTGGGTCTCCCGTGCGCTCATGACAGAAGGTCTACCGGGAGCGACGGTTCCGTTTCTGTGTGTTGCCAGAAACGGGGACAGGGTGGGGCGTCGTGGAGTATCTTGCCCGTCGGCATATGCCAACGGATCTTGTGCGGCGTGTGAGGCGGGTGCGGCGTCTGGGGTTCGCGGGGGGCTTCTGGGGCCCCGTGCTCCCCTGCTCCCTGTGCCCCCGTGCTCCCGGATGTGCGGCTACCGCTGCGGCGCAGGGCTCACTGCTGGCTGCCGGTGCGCAGCAGCTCTCTGCCGAACTCGACCATCTTCTTCGCGTAGTCCTCGGTCCAGTCCGCGCGCTGCGCGATGGCCGCCATCGTCAGGCGGTCGAACCGCCCGGGGTCGGCGAGCTGGGCCGCCGCGATGGCCTGGAACTCCACGGAGCGGTCGGCGGCCGTACGGAACGCCAACGTCAGCTCGGTCGCGCGGGCAAGCAGCTCGCGCGGGTCCTCCAGGGACTCCAGGTCGAAGAAGTGCTCCGGATCGGTGGCGGCCTCCGTCGGCTCGAACAGCAGCGGTGCCGGTCGCAGCCGCGGCTGGGTCCGCTCGGGCTCCGCCATGCCTGCCTCCTCGTACTTGTACGTAGTGCCTCGACCCGGTCGCTTTTCACCGGGCCGATTCCATTGTCCAACCGCCCGCAAGACCGCCTTGAGGGGTGCGCTTTTTGCGGGCGCTCACTCCGGTTCTTGGGCCCGCTCACTCCGGGCGGTGCGGCACCCGGTGCTCCGACAAATGCGACAGCACCGCATGGTTCGCCTCCCAGCCGTCCGGGCTGTTTCCTTTGGTCGCCTCCGGCGACGTGCCGGACTCCGTCCGGCGGTGGGGCGGCTGAGGTCGGGTGCCGGTCATGGTTGCCACGGCACCCGATGCTCCGACAAATGCGACAGCACCGCGTGGTTCGCCTCCCAGCCGTCCGGGAACTTGACCGTGACTCCGAGCTGGACCGGTTCCGTCGACGGGTGGTCGTCCAGGAGGTCGGCGATTCCGGCGCGGGCGACCACGATGCACGCGTGCCGGTGGCGGGACGCGAGGACGCACAGGCGGCCCGTCTCCAGGTGGAACGCGGTGGCGTCGGGGCGGCCGGAGAGCGGGTGCAGGACCACTGTCACGTCGTACTCCCGGCCCTGGAGGCGGTTCGCGGTGTCCACCGTGACGCCCGACACGGCGAGTTCGGCCAGGGCCGCGCGCACCGCGGCGGCCTGGTCGCGGTGTGCGGTGCCGACGGCGATGCGGTCGGCGGTCAGCGGCACCGGGTCGGGGGAGCGCTCGCTGACCGTGGCGCCGCCGCGGTCCAGGAGCCGGCGGACCACCGCGGCCACCGCGCGTACCGCCTCCGGATCGGTGCGGGGCGTGTGCCGCGCGGGCAGTTCGAGCAGGCCCCAGCCGGACGCGGCCGCCTCGTCGAGGACCCGGTCGGGTCCGCCGCCGTCCGACGGCACCCCGAACGACAGGCTCCGGTCGCCGTGCCCGGTGCCGCTGCGGAACCGGGTGTACGGATAGAACGCGTCGCTGACCAGCGGCGCCGCCGAGGCGGGCAGCCGCCACGACACCGGCAGGCGGTGCTGCGGCAGGCTCGGATTGTGCGCGAGCAGCGTCGACACCGCGCTCGCCGACGGGTCGTACGAGAGCCCGGCCCACTGCTCGCTGCCGACGATCGCGAACGGGTCCAACTGCCCCGGATCGCCCACGAACAGCGCCCGCTCGAACAGCCCGGCCACGGCGAGCAGCGCGTCCGAACGCATCTGGTACGCCTCGTCCACGATCGCGTGCCGCCACGGCTCGACACCGCTGACGTGCGCCCACTTCGCGGCCGTGGAGATCACCACGTCGAGCCCGGCCAGGTCGCTGGCCTTGGTCGACTTGCGGACGTGCTCCAGGTCGTCGAGCGCCTTGTCGTACGGATCGGCGTCGCTGCTGTGCAGGCGGCCCACCGGCAGGTCGGGTTCCTTCTCCGCGAGCCGCAGGACCAGGTCGTCCACCTGCGCGTTGGTCTGCGCCACCACCATCAACGGGCGTCCCGCCGCGGCCAGTTCACGTGCGGCGTTCACCACCAGGGTCGACTTCCCGGCGCCCGGGGGCGAGTCGACGACGACGCCGCGCGCCTCGCCGTGGAGCGTGTCGTGGAGGATCGCGGCGGTGGCGCGGGCGGCCTCGGCGGACGGGTCGAAGGGGGCGTCCGCGCCGTGCGTACGCGGGTCGGCACTGCTCACAGCGTGTCCTCCGACGTCACCGGATCGGGGGCCTCCGCACCCGTGCCGGGCGGACCACCATGGGTCCACGGGGTGTCCTCCGGCTCGGGCAGCGAAGGCCCACCGCGCGGTGCGTGCTCGAACAGCGTCCAGGTCACCTGATCGCCCTTCTCCGGCACCGAACCCTCGTCGGGCTCCTTGCCGCGGCCCATCTTGTCCATGATCCGCAGGACCACCCCGCCCTCCTCGTCGTACCCCACGAACTGGGCGCTCTGCGGCTTGCCCGCCAGCGAGCGGTACACCTTCGCGCGCTCCGCGAGGTGCGGGCCGTCGTCCGTGCGCAGCGTGACCAGCGGGCGCGGGCTGGGGCGCTTGCTCTCGCTGTACGCCATCACCACCTCGGTCACCTCGCCCGCGAACGCCTCGCCGGAGAGCCGCCGCGCGGCCATCACCAGCGGGTCGTCCAGGGCCTCCTGGGCTTCGAGGCGGGCCTGGGCGGTCTCGCGCGCCGCCAGTTTGTTGGCCGCCGTCACCGCGTCGTCGCGGCGGGGCTGCGGGGGCTCGCCGGCCAGCACCCGGTCGCGGTGGCCGGTGTACGACCAGCGGTCGCGGGTCCAGCGCTCCGCGGCCCGCTCGCCCTCCGGCAGGTCGTTAAGCAGGTCGAGGCCGTGCCACACGGCGTCCCAGGTGGGCCGGGTGCGGCTCTCCACCAGGGCGCCGATCTCCCGCTCCGCCGCGGTCAGTTCGGCCAGCCGGTGGTCGGCGGACGGGCCGTCGTCGGCGGCCGCGAGAGCGGTACGCGCCCGGTCGTACCGCTCGATGGCCGGGGCGAGGAGCTTGTTGTCGAAGGCCGGGTCGGTGGCCGGGCCCGCCGGTGGGCACAGCAGCTGGCCGCCTGCGTCACGGGCGGTCTCGGCACGCCGCGCGGCCTCGGCGCCCGCGTCACCGCCGGGCGGGTCGATCCAGGCGAGCAGCGCCCCCAAGTGCTGGTCCTCCAGGCTCGACTGGCCCGTCGCCCAGTGCCGGGCAAGGAGCTCGGTCATCGCCGCGATCAGGGTGGAACCCGGCACCCGGGCCCGCTCCGCGAAGTGCGTCAGCCAGCGCCCGAGCAGCGGCACGCGCGCGGGTGCCGGATACGGGGTGTCCGGGTCCTGCTCCGCCGTACGCCGGAACCGCATGGAGCGCCCGAGCAGCCGTACGAAATCGACACCCGCGCGGCTCGGCACGATCAACTGCGGGGCATCCGCGCACAGTTCGACCTCGACCTTGACGCGCTTGCCGGTCTCCGGGTCGGTCTTGCTCTGCTCGGCGGGCTCGGTGTCCTCGGCGAACGAGTCGACGTACGGCAGGACTTCCTCGGCCAGGTCGGCGAGGAAGGCGAAGCGCAGGTCGCGGTCGCGAGGCTGCGGCACCACCAGGAGCCGGGGCCGCTCGCGGTCCGAACCCACCAGGGCGCCGAGCGGGGCGCCCGCCTCGCCCGCGGTGGTCAGCGGCACGAACACCAGGGGGCGGGCGGCCAGATGACGGTGCCGGACCATGGCGAGCGGCTGCGCGCGGCCGGACTCGACGGCCTCCAGGCGGGCCAGTGTGTGGATCAGTGACATGGGGTCCGCCTTTCGGTGGCGGTGGCCGTGACGGGGGCAGTTGCGGTGCCGCGCTCGGGGGTCAGCACGCCGTGTCACCGCCCGCCGCCGCGAGGGCCTCGGCGCGCAGTCCGGCCGCGCGGCGCAGCGCCGCCACCGCCGGGTCGTCCGGGTCGCCCGCCGTGCCGCGCGCGGCGGCCAGCACGTCCTCGACGGCGGTGAGTGCGCCGAGTTCACCCCGCACCGAGCGGCCGAGCGCGGTCACCTCGCCGTCGCCACGGGCCCGTTCACGGCAGTGGAAGGCCAGCTCGCAGGCGGCGAGGCACTCCGGGGCGTACGCCGCGGGCACCGACTCGACCGCCTCGGTGAGCTCGGCCGCCGGGCGCTCCACGTCGAAGGTGGTGCCCTCGGGCAGCGCGTCCGCGATGTCCTCGATCCGGGTCAGACGGCCCAACTGGCGCTTGGTCACGGAGAGTTGCTTGCGTACGTCCATGACGGCGGCGGTCGGCTGGTTGGAGAAGTCTTTCGGGCAGACCAGCAGGACCCGGTGGTGCACCGGGGGAGCGGGGTCGAGATGCCCGGCGACCTGCTGCAGCGCCAGTGCGTACACCGCGGCCTGGCGGGCGGCCGAGCCGACCTTCGCGGCGTCCGCCGCGCCGTCGATCATCGGGAAGGACTTGATCTCCACGACCGTCCAGTGCCCGTCCGGGTGCACCACCACCGCGTCCGGCTCGAGGAACGCGGGCGAACCGGCGACGTCGAGCGCCAGCATCGGGTGGTCGAGCAGCGTCCACGCGCGGGTGCCGCTCGCCTCGCGCAGGGCGAGCGCGGTGCGGGCGGCCCGGCCCTCGGGTCCGGCGGCGGCGAGGTCGGGGGTGCGCACGGCGGCCGGGTCGCCGTCCGGGGCGCCGGTCGTGGGCTCGGGTCCGCCGCCCAGGTGCGCGTGGACCAGGCGGAGCAGTTCCGCGCCGCCGTCGGCCTTCACCTTCGCCTCGAAGGCGTTCCCCCGGACGAAGGCGAACTGGGACTGGCCGAAGCCGGACGGCGAGCCGAGCGCTTGGGCGAGCGCGGACTTGTCCACGCCCGCGCCGTCGAGCAGGGCCCGGCGGCGGCAGCCGGGGTTCGCGGCGAGCGCGGCGAGCGCGCGGGCGTCCAGGGCCTTGGCGGGGACCGCCGGGCCGCGCAGCTCAGCGAGCCGCTGCCGCAGGGCTGTCACCGGCGGCGCTGTCCGCGCCGTCCGGTCCGTCGGCGGGACCGCTGCCTCCGGTCCCGCGCTGATGGGGAATTCGCTCACCTGGCGAAGTCTCGCACCCGGCACTGACAACCGGGGAACGCGAGCCGGAGAAGGCCGTGGACCAGCGCGAGTTGACCCGGTCGGCGAGCCGGATCGCGGGCCTGCCGAGCAGCAGTCCGAGCCCGATCACGGCGGCCCCGGCGACCGCGTCGAGGAAGTAGTGGTTCGCGGTGCCGAGCACGACGACCGTGGTCAGCAGCGGGTACGCGACACCGGCGGCGCGCAGCAGCGGCGAGCGTCCGTACCGCCACAGCATCACCCCGCACCACAGCGCCCACCCCACGTGCAGGCTCGGCATCGCCGCGTACTGGTTCGTCATACCGCCGAGCCCGCGCGGCGCGCTCGCCTCGGCGCCCCACCAGCCGTACGCGCTGTACTGCGCCATCGTGTCGACGAAGCCGTGGGCCGCGTCGAGGAGGCGCGGCGGGCAGGTCGGGACGAGGGTGAAGCCGAGCAGGCCGATCAGAGTGGAGATCATCAGCGAGGTGCGGGCGGCGCGGTAGTGGGCCGGGCGGCGGCGGAACAGCCAGACCAGGACCGCGGGTGTGACCAGGTAGTGCAGCGAGGCATAGGCGAAGTCGGCCGGGACGCCCAGCCAGGCCTGCTCCGTGAAGAGGCGGTTCAGCGGGTGCTCGGCGTCGATGCGAAGGCCCTCTTCGAGGCGGAGGATCGCGAGCCCGTGGTCGACGGCCGTGGACACGTCGCCACGCGCGAGGAGCCGCCCGGCCGAGTAGGCGACGTACACCACGGCTATCAGCGGGAGTTCGGTCCACCAGCGCGGCCGGTGCGTCACTTCCCGAGCGGTCTGCGGCACCTGATCGCGCGCCATTGGGCGGCTCCCCCTCCGGTCAGGGCGGCCTGCGCCGCCGGCCCGCTCCACGCCGTACCTGGCCGGGGCTCCCCTGCCCCCGAGCGGTGCGACCGCGAAGACGCGGAGATCGACTTCCGGGTTGCCAGTACGCGGCGAGGAGTTTGCGGGGCGGTGCGCGGGCCCCTGGGGACGGTGCGCGAGAGGTGCGCGATGATGGACGGGGAGCTGGGGCGACCTGTCAGGAAAAGTCGGTACGCGGCGGACGGCCCGCGCGTGGTGCTCGTCCGGCGGTTCCGGCCGCGACGGCCGGTACGCGCCCAGCGCCCGTGTACGTACACCGACCTTGGGAGAGACCCTCATGGCACCGCGCATCCTCCTGGCCCGCCACGGACAGACCGAGTGGTCGCTGTCCGGCAGGCACACCGGCAGGACGGACATCCCGCTGCTCGACGAGGGGCGGCGCGGCGCGAAACTCCTCGGCGAGCGCCTGCGCCGCGCGCCCTGGAACGGGCTCCCGGACGTGGAGGTCCGCACAAGCCCGCTCGTACGCGCGCGTGAGACCTGCGACATCGCCGGGTTCGGCGAGCGGGCGCGGGAGTGGGACACCCTCATGGAGTTCGACTACGGCGCCTACGAGGGCATGACCCCCGCCGACATCCACGCGACCCGGCCCGGCTGGGTGATCTGGCGGGACGGTGTGCCGGAGGGCGAGACGCTCGCCGACGTGTCCGCGCGTGCCGACGAGGTCGTGGAGTGGGCCCGCTCCGCCGACCGTGACGTGCTGGTCTTCGCGCACGGCCACATCCTGCGCTCCATCGGCGCCCGCTGGCTGGGCCTGCCGGTGGACTTCGCGGCCCGTATCCGCCTCAGCCCGACCTCCCTCTCGGTCCTCGGCTGGGCCTACGGCGACCCGGCGATCGAGGCGTGGAACGAGACCGGGCACCTGGAGGGCTGAGCCCCCACGGCGTACGGAGTGCTGGATTCCGTACCGCCGGGCAGCCACCACGCGCGCGTGGTGCCCGATTCCGCCGCCGCCCGGTGCTCAGAACGAGTGCTCAGACCGGTCGCGGCAGTCCCGCGTGCCGGTCCAGGAACGCGGTGACCGAGGGGTTGCGGCGGTGCGGCAGCAGCACGCGCGCGGTGGTGGCGAGTATCGACTGGATACGCGACGACTGGACCTCGCCGAGCAGTTCGAGGACGCGCCGCCCCGCCTCCGCCGCCTCGTCCGGACGCCCCGCGCGGGCCAGGTCGTCGGCCGACTCGGCGGTGTAGAGCGCGATGTTCCGGGTGAAGTGCGGGGTCCGTGTCTCGGCGACATGCGCGGCGCGCTGGGCGTGCCGGGCGGCGCGCGCCCAGTGGCCGAGCGCCGACCAGCACTGCGCCTCCAGGCCTTCGAGCTCGGCCTCGTTGTAGAAGCTCATCCACTCCGGGTCCTCGTCCGCGGCGCCCCGGCCGAACAGCGCCTGCGCGCGTGCGAGCGACTGCTCGCAGCCCGCCCGGTCGCCGAGCACCGCGAACGCCCCTGCCTCGCGCATGGAGAGCAGCGAAAGCAGCCGCGCCGAGCCCTGCTCGCGCGCGGACCGCTGGGCCGCCTGCGCCGCCCGTACGGCTTCTCGCGGGCGGCCCGCGTCCCGGGCCAGGAACGACATGTTGCAGAAGGCGTGTGCCTCAAGCGCGGCGTCGCCCGCCATCCGGGCCGTCGCGAGGGCCTCCGCGTAGTGCGAGCGCGCGTCGTCGAAGCGGCCGGAGTCATGGGCCAACCAGCCCACGGAGATGGCCAGTTCGCCCGCTCCGGCATGCAGCCGGTCCGAGGTGGACTGGCGGGCGGCGCCCGCGTCGAGCAGGGCGTACGCGGTGCGCAGCGGGGCGGAGGCCCGCCGGTACAGGCCGTCGGCGCCGTGCCGGTCGTCGAGGAGCCTGATTCTGCGTACGGCCTCTTCGACCGCGGAGGCCTCCGTTCCGCCGACTCTGCGGGGCGCGGCGGCGGCCTCGGGGCTGAGGGGGCCGGTGAGCCCCAGGGAAGCGGCGGCCGCGGTGGCCGTGCTTCCGATGAATGCGCGACGCAGCACGTCGCTCTCCTCGGTACTCGAATGCTGTGCGGGCAGCAGGGCGTTCAGGGGCGGGACCGAGCGCTGCGCGGACGGCGTGCCGGTACTGGCGCGCGCGCCCCGGCCCCGCACCGTCTCGCGCGGTGCGAAGCCCAGGTCGGTCAGCGTGCGGCCGGGGAACAAGTGCAGAAACACCCGCTCGTACGCGTAGTTGGGGCAGCGGATCTCGCCCGCCTCCACCCGGCCGATGTACCGCGCGTCGCAGGAGACCCGCTCGCCGATGTCCCGGGCGGCCCGGCGCACCGTGGCGGCGAACTCGCCCGGAGACAGCTGCCCGCGCAGTTGACGGAAGGCGAGATTCGGCCGGGAAGACCCCGCTGACGATGTCATCGGTGACGACGCCATTGGCCAAAACCTCTCGTGCGGTTCATGCCGGAGGGTGCCGCTGTTGCCCGGTGGGGCCAGGGCCCTGCTCGCTCCGACGGGGCACGAAAGTACCCGCTGCGACAGGGGCGGTACGCGGTGTTTGGCTACAAACCGGAAATCTCATGCCGGTTCTGCCATGAACTGCCATCCGATGAGGCGGTGTTGAGCCGTAGCTGTTGACGTGGGGCGGCGTTGAACCATGCGGAGAAGGAGCTACACCGCGCCTTCTCGTACGAGGAGGTTCCCTTGTGGAAGGTCGACATGGTGAACGGTGACTTCCCGTGGACGCGGCCGCCGTCCGGACCCGAATGCGACCTGGTGACCGTCCCCGCGCGGCAGGGCCTCGAAGCCGTGGACATCCTGCGCCGCGGCGCCGTCCCCGCGGTCGGCCCGGTGCTGCACGACAACACCTGTGACACCCTCGGCTTCCTCGTACCGCCCGGCACCGCCGCCGCCTGGGACCTGCCGGGCAGCGCCTGTACGCAGACCTTCGGGCGCGGCGTCCCCACCGCCTCCGTGGCCGCCGGGGCGCCCGTCGACCCGGCGCCCCCGGTCAACGGCGCGGGCTGGCTGCTCGCCCCCGCCGATACGGATCCGGTGACCGACCCCACCGTGCTGCGCGCGGCGCTCGGCCTCGCGGCCCGGCTCATCGAGGCGGCCGACAACTGCCGTTGAGCCCTCCGGTCCGGGGGGCCGGGACCGCGCCGAGTCCTACGGTCCGGGGTGCCGGACCCGCGCCGAGCCGGAACCCGCGCGGGCGTCGATAATGGTCAGATGGCCAGAAGAAGACAGGACGCGGAAGCCGTCGTCGAAGAGGTGGACGGCGGACTGGCCGAACTCATTCCGGACCCCGACCGCACGCGCGCGTGGACGCTGCTCGTCGACGGTGCCCCGCAGTCGCACGTGGACCTCGACGACCCCACCCACCTCGAATTCGCGTACCAGCGCCGGCTCGGCCACATCGCCGACCTGATCGCACCCCAGGGCAAGCCCGTACGCGTCGTGCACCTGGGCGGCGGCGCGTTCACGCTGGCCCGCTATGTCGCCGCGACCCGGCCGCGCTCCACCCAGCAGGTCGTCGAGCGGGACGGCGCGCTGGTCCAACTGGTCCGCCGCGAACTGCCGTTGGCCTCCCATGCGCGCGTGCGGGTGCGGGCCACCGACGCGCGGGAAGGGCTCGCCAAGGTCCCGGACGGCTGGGCCGACCTGGTCATCGCGGACGTCTTCAGCGGGGCCCGTACGCCCGCGCACCTGACCAGCGCCGAGTTCCTCGCCGACGTACGCCGGGTCCTCGTGCCCGGCGGCCACTACGCCGCCAACCTGGCGGACGGGCCGCCGCTCGCGCACCTGCGCCGCCAGATCGCGACCGCCGCCACGGTCTTCCCGGAACTGGCCGTCGCCGCCGACCCCGCCGTGCTGCGCGGCAAGCGCTTCGGCAACGTGGTGCTGCTCGCCTCCGACCTGGCACTGCCCGTCGCCGAGCTGACCCGGCGCATCGCGGGCGACCCGCACCCCGGACGCGTGGAGCACGGCGCGGCGCTCGTCGACTTCACCGGCGGGGCGACGGCCGTCACGGACGTCGACGCGGTCGCCTCTCCGGCACCGCCGCCCGGGGTGTTCCGGTAGGCGTCCCGAAAACCGCCACCACGCGTAGGGCGTGCTCCCGCAAGGCGTGCTCCCGTAGAGACGAAAACCGCCACCACGCGCGTGGAGCACGGGCGTTCAGCGGTCGTCGATCTCCACCATCGGCTCGTGGTCGTGCCAGGTGCAGAACACCGACACCTCGCGGCCGCCCTGGGTGAACGTGACGCGGATCCACTCCGGCTGCTTCCACACCTGCATCTGCCAGCCCGAATCGGGGGTCGCCGAGACCAGCTCGGCCGAGTCGGCGCCCATCTCGAAGGCGACCCGGCCGCCCGAGACGGTGTAGCTCTTGACGTCCCCGGAAGGCTTCGCGTCGGCGTCCGAGCCGTCGGAGCCGCCACCGCCGTCCGACGTGTCGCCGTCGCCGGGCGCGCTGCCCGAGGGGCTGCCGCCCGAGGTGTCGCCGCCCGCCGTGCCGCCCTTGCCCTCGTCCTCGCCGGACCCGTCCGGGCCGGAGGGCTTCGGGGTCGTACGCGGGCGCTGCGTGGACGACGACCTGGGGCTCGCTTCCGGGGAGTTCTCCGCGGCGCCCGTGATGGGCAGGGCGCGCGGCCGGTCGTACGCCGTGCCCGTCATCACCGTGTGCACACCCCACCAGGACAGCGTGACCGCCGCCCCTGTGGCGAGCGTCCACGCCAAGCCGTGTACGAGTCCTCGTCGCTGCATCGCGGGCCATACTGCCCCATGCGGGCCGGGCCTGTCCCTGGCGGACCGCGGCGCCGGGAGGCGGGCGGCGATCGTCGCCGGGACGCGACCGGTGTCCCCCGTATGGCGTACGGTGCCGCCCATGGCAAGTGTGCTCGTCGTCGAGGACGACCAGTTCGTGCGCTCCGCCCTCATCCGGCACCTGACCGATGCCTCCCACACCGTACGGAGCGTCGGCACGGCCCTGGAGGCGCTGCGCGAGGTCGCCCATTTCCGCTTTGACGTGGTGATCCTCGACCTCGGTCTGCCGGATCTGGACGGCTCCGAGGCGCTGAAGATGCTGCGCGGCATCACCGACGTACCCGTGATCATCGCCACTGCGCGTGACGACGAGACGGAGATCGTCCGGCTCCTCAACGACGGCGCCGACGACTACCTCACCAAGCCGTTCTCCGTGGAGCACCTCTCCGCGCGGATGGCGGCCGTGCTGCGCCGCTCCGGCGCGGGCGGCGGCGCCGACGCCCCGGTGTCGCGCGCGCTCAGGGTCGGCGGCCTCGCCATCGACCCACTGCGCCGGCAGGCCGAACTCGACGGCGCCCCGCTCGACCTCACCCGGCGCGAGTTCGACCTGCTCGCCTTCCTGGCCGGCCGGCCCGGCGTCGTCGTGCCCCGCAAGGAGCTGCTCGCGGAGGTCTGGCAGCAGTCGTACGGCGACGACCAGACCATCGACGTACACCTGTCGTGGCTGCGCCGGAAGCTCGGCGAGACCGCGGCGAAGCCCCGCTATCTGCACACGCTGCGGGGTGTCGGGGTGAAGCTGGAGCCACCCCTTTGAGATGGGCCCTGGTCAAGGTCTGCCTGGCCGTGACCGCCATGGTCGTGGTCGCCTTCGCGGTGCCGCTCGGCCTCGTGATCAAGGAAATGGCCGCCGACCGGGCCTACTCCAACGCCGAACGCCAGGCCGCGGCCATCGGCCCCACCCTCTCCATCACCACCGACCGCGACCAGCTCGCGCGTGCCGTCGCCTCCACCCAGGCGGGCGCCGCCGGGAAGATGGCGGTGCACATCCCGGCGGTCGGCGACGACCCGGAGCTGGAGGTCGGGCGGCGCCGGGCGGCCCAGCGGGACCTGGACCACACCCGCGAGATCGCCAGCCCGTCCATCGCGGACGCCCCCGACGGCAAGGCCCTGTTGCAGCCCACCGCGCTCGGTTCCGGCGAGATCGCGATCGTCGAGGTGTTCGTGCCCGAGGGCGAGCTGAGCAACGGCGTCGCCACCGCCTGGCTGGTCCTCGCGGGCGTCGGCGTCGCCCTGGTCATCGGCTCCGTCGCGGTCGCGGACCGGCTTGGCGTACGGCTCATCCAGCCCGCCAAGCGGCTCGCGGGCGCCGCCCATGACCTCGGCGAGGGCAAGCTCAACGCGCGCGTGCCGGAGGACGGGCCGACCGAGCTGAAGCAGGCCGCGATCGCCTTCAACTCGATGGCCGACCAGGTCGTCCAACTCCTCGCCAACGAACGGGAGCTGGCCGCCGACCTCTCGCACCGGCTGCGCACCCCGCTGACCGTGCTGAGGCTCAACGCGGCCTCCCTGGGCGACGGTCCGGCCGCCGACCAGACCCGCGCCGCCGTCGAGCAGCTGGAGTCGGAGGTCGACACGATCATCCGCACCGCGCGCGCGGCCAAGCCCACCATGACGGGCGGACCGGGCGCGGGATGCGACGCGGCCGAGGTGATCCGGGAGCGGATGCGGTTCTGGTCGGCGCTCGCCGAGGACGAGGCGCGCAAGGTACGCGTCGCCGGCGTGGACGCCCCCGTGCACGTGCCGGTCGCCAGGCCCGACCTGACCGCCGCCCTGGACGCGCTGCTCGGCAACGTCTTCCGGCACACCCCGGAGGGCACCGGGTTCGCGGTCGACGTGCACAGTGCCGAGGACGCGGTGATCGTCCTGGTCTCCGACGCGGGGCCCGGCATCCACGACCCGGCGTCGGCGCTGGCCCGCGGCAACGGGCGGGGCGGAGCGGTCGGTTCGACCGGTCTCGGCCTCGACATCGTGCGGCAGATGGCCGAGGCGACGGGCGGCGACGTGACGGTCGGCAGCTCCGTGCTCGGCGGTACGGAGATCCGCATCTGGATACAGCTCGACGGCCGCAGGACGGGTGCCGCCCGTCGGGGTCACCGGGGCGGGGTACGTCGGCGGAAGCGTCCGGCGGGGTCGGGACCTGTACGCGCGTAGGCCCACGCACGCGTCGCGTACACCCACGCACGCGTGCACCCGAAAACCCCCACCACGCACGCGTGCGGGCCGAAACCCTAACCGCTCCCGATGGCCCCCTTAAGCGCGTCCTAAGAACCTCAACTCCCGTCCGGATCTTGCGGATTGTCCGATTCCGTGTCGCTAGCGTTCTGCCGCACCCCCACCCCCCGTACAGCAGAGGCAGGCAAGCGATGAGCACGCACCGGCGCAGGATCAGCGGCAGGACCAAGACGATCGGCGCGGTGTGCGCGGCGGCGCTCGCCGGCGGGGCCGCGTTCGCGTTCTCGGGTTCCGCGATGGCCACCAGGACCGAGCAGGGCGCCGGGGCCGCCGCGCCCCAGGCCGACACCGCCCGCTTCGCGCCCTACGTCGACACCTCGCTCGCCCCCGCGTATGACCTCGTCGACACCGCGGCCAAGACCGGCGTCAAGGAGTTCAACCTCGCCTTCGTCACCTCCGGCGGCGGCTGCGATCCGCTGTGGGGCGGCACGACCGGTCTGGGCGACGACAAGGTGGCCGCCCAGATCGGCGACCTGCGGGCCGAGGGCGGTGACGTCCGGGTCTCCTTCGGCGGCGCGGCGGGCTCCGAACTGGCCCTCAACTGCTCCTCCGCCGACGAACTCGCCAAGGCGTACGGCAAGGTCGTCGACGCCTATGACCTCAAGAAGGTCGACTTCGACATCGAGGGCGCGGCCCTGCCCGACACCGAGGCCAACACCCGCCGCGCCCAGGCCGTCGCCGCGCTGCAGAAGGAACACCCCGGCCTGGACGTCTCGTTCACGCTCCCCGTGATGCCCGAGGGCCTGACCGAGCCCGGCGTCGCCCTGGTGGCGGACGCCAAGAAGAACGGCGTGCGGGTGGACGCCGTCAACATCATGGCGATGGACTACGGGCCCTCGTACAGCGGCGACATGGGCGAGTACGCCATCCAGGCCGCCACCGCCACCCACGGCCAGATCAAGGAGGCGCTCGGCCTGTCCGACGCCGAGGCGTGGAAGGCCGTCGCGGTCACCCCGATGATCGGCGTGAACGACGTCACCACCGAGGTCTTCAAGGTCGACGACGCGCAGCAGCTCGTGAAGTTCGCGCAGGAGAAGGAGCTCGCCTGGCTGTCGATGTGGTCCTCGACCCGCGACAAGGCCTGCGAGGGCGGCTCCACCGAGGTCTCGCCGACCTGCTCCTCCATCGAGCAGGAGCCGTTGGCCTTCACGAAGGCACTCGGCGCCTACAAGTAGCCGCGCGGCGCCCCTCCTCGAACCCCCACACAGCGTGCCCCGACCGGCTCCCCCCACCCGGTCGGGGCACGCGTCTGGGCGCACGCGGCTAGCCCGCCGGGAGCTCGCCGTTCGCCGCCACGCGCGCGTACCACCGGGCGCTCGACTTCGGCGTCCTCGTCTGCGCGTCGTAGTCCACGTACACCGCACCGAACCGCTTGCTGTAGCCGTACGCCCACTCGAAGTTGTCGAGGAGCGACCAGAGGAAGTAGCCGCGTACGTCGGCACCCGCGCGGATCGCCTCGTGCACGGCGGCGAGATGGGCGTGCAGATAGCGGATCCGGTCCGGGTCGTGGACCCGGCCCTCGGCGTCCGGCCGGTCCTCGTAGGCCGCGCCGTTCTCGGTGATGAAGAGGGGAACTCCGGGAGCCTGCGAAGCGTATTCAGTGAGGAGGTCGACGAGCCCGGTCGGGTCCACCGCCCAGTCCATGGCGGTGAGTTCACCGGGCGCGCGGTGGAAGGCCACACCGTCGGCGCCGGGCCAGGGGGAGTGCGCGCTGGCGTTGTGCCCGTCCCGGCGAGGGGCGGCGGGATCGGTCGCTGCCGAGACCACGGCGGGCGTGTAGTAGTTGATGCCGAGGAAGTCCAGGGGGTGCTTGATGACAGCGAGGTCTTCGGGGCGTACGAAGGACCAGTCGGTGATGTCCGAGGTGTCCGCGAGCAGATCGGCGGGGTACGCGCCCTTGAGCAGCGGCCCCGTGAAGATCCGGTTCGCGAGCGCGTCGATACGCCGCTGAGCGTCCAGGTCCTCCGGCGCGTCCGTCAGCGGCCGCACCGCACTCGGGTTCAGGCAGATGCCCACCTGCGCGCGGGCCGGCAGCGCGCCGCGCAGCGCCTGGGCGCCGAGGCCGTGCGCGAGGTTGAGGTGGTGCGCGGCCCGTAGCGCGGCGACCGGATCGGTGCGGCCCGGCGCGTGCACACCGGAGCCGTAACCGAGGAACGCGCTGCACCACGGCTCGTTCAGCGTCGTCCACATGCCGACCCGGTCACCGAGCGCGTCGGCCACGATCCCGGCGTACTCGGCGAAGCGCTGCGCGGTGTCCCGCTCCGGCCAGCCACCGCCCGCCGACGAGCCGCTGGGAAAGGAGGTCTCCAACTCCTGCGGCAGGTCCCAGTGGTAGAGCGTGACCATCGGCTGGATGTCGTGGCTGAGCAGCTCGTCGACGAGTGCCCGGTAGAAGTCGAGGCCGCGCTGTACGGCGGGGCCGCGCCCGGTGGGCTGGACGCGCGGCCAGGACACCGAGAACCGGTAGGCGCCGAGGCCGAGTTCGGCCATGAGGCGGACGTCGTCGCGGAACCGGTGGTAGTGATCGCAGGCCACGTCCCCGGTGTCGCCGCCGAGCACCTTGCCCGGCGTACGGCAGAAGGTGTCCCAGATGGACGCGCTCCTGCCGTCCTCCTGGGCGGCGCCCTCGATCTGGTACGCGGCGGTGGCGGCGCCCCACAGGAAGCCGGGCGGAAACCGGGCCGTGCCGGCCTCGGGGGCAGGGGAACCGGAAGCGGTGGGCGACACAACAGAACCGACTGAGGACACGGGAGCGCTCCAGGAGTCGTACGGACAGGAGGGGAAGCCAGAAGGGGAAGCCAGAAGGGAAACCAGAAGGGGGACCTCTCACCCCTTGACCGCGCCCTGCATGATCCCGCCGACGATCTGCTTGCCGAAGAGGACGAACGCGGCAAGGAGCGGCAGCGTGCCGAGGAGCGCGCCCGCCATGATCACCGACTGGTCCGGGATGTAGCCCCGGCCGAGCCCGGTGAGGGCGACCTGCACGGTCGGGCTGCCGTTCTGCGTCAGGGCGATGATCGGCCAGAAGAAGTCGTTCCAGGACTGGACGAAGGTGAGCATGCCGAGCACCGCCATGGCCGGACGGGCCGCGGGGAAGACGATGTGCCAGATCACCCGCAGGCTGCCGGCGCCGTCCATCCGGGCCGCCTCGACGAGTTCGCCGGGCAGCGCCTGGATCAGGTACTGCCGCATGAAGAACACCCCGAAGGCGCAGACGAGGCCGGGCAGGATGACGGCCTGCAGCTGGTCCGTCCAGCGCAGCTCGGCGACCAGCATGTAGAGCGGTACGACGCTGAGTTGGGGCGGCACCATCATCGTGCCGATGACGAGCAGCAGCAGGAGGTTCTTGAAGCGGAAGCGCAGTTTGGCGAAGGCGAAGCCCGCCAGGGTGGAGAAAAGCACGGTGCCGAGGGCGACGGAACCGGCGACGACGGTGGTGTTGAGCAGGGCCGTGCCCATGTTGGCGTCGGTCCAGGCGATCTCCAGGTTCTTGAGGAGATTGCCGCCGAACCAGAAGGGCGGTGGGGTCTGCGCGAGCCGCGTGTTGGTGCGGGACGCGGCGACGGCCGTCCAGAGCAGCGGGAAGAGGGAGAGCGCGGTGAACGCGATGAGCACCGCGTACGTCCACCGGCCCCCGTGCAAGTGCCGCCCGGCACCGAGACCGCGCCGACCCCACGGCACGCGCACCGGGGCCGAACGACCCACCTGCGTACCGGACTTGGTCACACTCATGACGCCGCCCCCTCGTTCTTGAGAAGTCGCCGGGAGACCAGCCAGTTGACGGCGCCGATCAGGAGCAGGATCAGGAACATCGTCCAGGCGATGGCCGAGGCCCGGCCCAGGTGCAGATTCACCCAGCCCTGCTCGTACAGATACAGGCCGAGGGTCTGGAACTGGTGGTCCGAGCCGCCGCTCGCGCCCGCGCTGCCGTTGAACAGCAGCGGCTCGCCGAACAGTTGCATCGCGCCGATCGTCGACACCACACAGGTGAACAGGATCGTGGGCCGCAGCGAGGGCAGCGTGACGTGCACGAACTGCTGCCACCGCGAGGCCCCGTCGAGGGCCGCCGACTCGTACAGATCGGCCGGGACGGACTGCATGGCGGCGAGGTAGATCAGCGCGTTGTAGCCGGTCCAGCGCCAGATGACGATGGTGGAGACGGCCAGTTGGGAGGCGAACGAACCGTTCTGCCAGTCGATGTGGCCGAACCCGGCCAGGCCGAGCGCCCAGTTGATCATTCCGTAGTCGCGCCCGAACAGCAGCACGAAGACGAGGGTCGCGGCGGCCACCGAGGTGGCGTACGGAGTGAGGGCCGCGACCCGGAAGAACATCGAGCCGCGCAGCCGGTAGTTGAGCAGATGCGCGATCCCGAGGGCCATCAGGAGCTGCGGCACGGTGGAGAGGAGGCCGATGGTCACCGTGTTGGAGAGCGCGTTCCAGAAGAAGTCGTCGTCGAGCAGGCGCGAGAAGTTCCGCAGCCCCACCCACTCCATGTCGCCCGGCGCCGTCAGCTCCACCCGATGCAGTGACGCCCAGCCGGTGTAGAGCAGCGGGAAGAGACCGAACGCGGCGAAGAACAGGAAGAACGGTGCGACGAACGCGTACGGACTCCAGCGCATGTCGAGCCGGTAGCGACGGCTGCGCCGCTCCCGCGCCCGCCGCTCGGCCCCGGAGGCATCGGCCCCGGAGACATCGGGCACGGCGACACCGGCCCCGGCTGCCCGGTACTCACTCTCCGCCGGGTACTCACTCTCCGCCCGGTACTCACTCCGGTACTCACTTGCCATGACTCACTGATCCAGTGCGTTGTCGATCGCCTTCACGGCCGCCTGCCAGCCTTCCTTCGGCGACTTGCCCTTCTGGTCGACCTGGAGCATGCCGACGTCCGCCAGATTCTGGGCGATGATCAGGTCCTTCGGGCCGAGCACCTGCACCGGCGCGCCTTCCGCCGCCTCGGCGAAGATCTTCCCGATGGGGGCGTCACCGAAGTAGGCGTTCTTCGAGTCCGCGACGGCCGGCAGGTCGTACGCGGCCGAAGCGCTCGGGAAGCTGCCCTGCTCGGCAAAGAGCTTCGCCTGCTGCTCGGGCGCGGTCAGCCAGGCCGCGAGCTTCGCCGCCTCCTCGGTCCGCTTGCCCGCCTTGGGGACGACGAGGAACGAGCCGCCCCAGTTGCTCGGCTTCGGCGCCTGGGCGATGTCCCACTGGTCCTTGCCCTGCTCGCCCGCCTTGGTCTTGATGTAGCCGAGCATCCAGGCGGGGCAGGACACGGTGGCGAAGGTGCCGTTCGCGTACCCCTGGTCCCAAGTCGGCTGGAACTGCTGGAGCTTGGCGGTCAGACCCGAGGTGGCGAAATCGGAGGCGATGTTCCAGGCCTCCTTGACCCGGGGGTTGGACTTGTAGACGACCTCGCCGTCCTTGTCGTAGTACCGCTCCGCGTAGCTGCCGGTGACGGCGGCCATCACCCCGGCGGCCGAGTCGACGAAGGCCTTGCCCTCGGGCGCCTTCTCCTGGAACTTCCGGCCGGCCGCCAGGTACTTGCCCCAGTCGCCCGCCCACAGCTTGCCGACGGCCTCGCGGTCGGTGGGCAGCCCGGCCTTCTTGAACAGGTCCTTGCGGTAGCAGATGCCCTGCGGCCCCACATCGGTGCCGAGCCCGACGGTGGCCCCGCTCTCAGCGGTGCCCTGCCGCCACTTCCAGTCCAGATACGAACTCTCGGCGACGCCGGGCGTCTTGCCGAGGTCGACGAGCTTGTCCGACTGGGTGGCGACGACCTCGGCGATGTTGTTGACCTCGACGGCCTGGATGTCGGCGAGACCGCTGCCCGAGCCGAGGTGGGTGAGCAGCTGCGGGTAGTAGTTCTCGTTGCGCTCGATGGAGGTCTGCTTGATGACGACGTCCGGGTTCTGCCTCATGTACTCGTCGTAGAGCCCGGCCTCCTTGAGGCCGAACACCCCGAAGACCCCGACGGTCAGCGTGGTCCTGCCGCCCCCGTCGCCGGACGAGGCGCCGGGCTCCTCGGCGTCCTCGGCACAACCGGCGAGCGCTGAGGCTCCAAGGGTGACGACGGCCGCCAGGGCCACCGCCCGCGTACGGGTCGTGGTGCGCATTGCGTCCTCCAATGTGCCCTGAAGTGGCCGCGACCGTACAACTCCTGTTCACTGCACGGGAGTTGGAGCGGCGGCTCGGGCGGGGAACGTGCGGGTCATGTATGCGTCGGATACGATGGGAGCGCTCCCACCGTGATGTGTTGAAGGGTTGCGGCTCGCCTGAGGGGTGTCAAGGCGCCGGACGGCGAGAGTTGACGCGGAGCACGAAGACGGCGCGGGCGCAGGGGAGGCGGTCATGGCGGAGCGACAGCCGTACGGCAGGGGCGGGCGGCGGCCCACCCTGGAACAGGTGGCGGCGCGCGCGGGCGTCGGCCGGGGCACGGTGTCCCGGGTGATCAACGGTTCGCCCCGGGTGAGCGAGCGCACCCGGGCCGCGGTGCAGGCGGCGGTCGCGGAGCTCGGCTACGTACCGAACACCGCGGCACGCGCCCTCGCCGCCGACCGTACCGACGCGATCGCCCTGGTCGTACCCGAGCCGGAGCGCCGCTTCTTCGCCGAGCCGTACTTCTCCGACATCGTCCACGGCGTCGGCCTGGTCCTCGCCGAGACCGAGGTGCAGTTGCTGCTCACCTTCGCGGGCGGCGACCGGGAGCGGCGGCGGCTCGGGCAGTACCTCGGGGCGCAGCGCGTCGACGGGGTGCTCCTGGTCTCGGTGCACGCGGACGATCCGCTGCCCGACCTCGTCGACCAGCTAGGCGTCCCGGCGGTGATCAGCGGCCGCCGCTCCGAGGACGAGGCGCTGTCGTCGGTCGACTCGGACAACTTCGGCGGCGGCCGCGTGGCCGTCGAGCACCTGCTCCAGCGCGGCCGCTCCACCATCGCGATGATCACCGGACCGCTCGATGTGTACGGTGCGCGCCGCCGCCACGACGGCTGCCGCGCGGCCCTGGCGGCGGCCGGTCACCGGGTCGACCCCGAACTGGTGGAGCAGGGCGACTTCACGGAGGAGGGCGGCCGCCGCGCGATGGCGGCCCTGCTCGCCCGCCGCCCCGACCTGGACGCGGTCTTCGCCGGCTCGGACGTGATGGCGGCGGGCGCCCGCCTGGTGCTGCGCGAGGCGGGCCGCCGAATACCGGAGGACGTGGCGCTTGTCGGGTACGACGACTCGGTGATCGCCCGCCATATGGAGCCGGCCCTGACGAGTGTGCGGCAGCCGATCGTGGAGATGGGCCGGGAGATGACGCGGCTGCTCCTGGACGAGATAGCGAAGCGGCCCGAGGACCGCTCCGCCCCCGGCCGGCGCAGCCAGCTCGTACTGCCGACGGAACTGGTGGTCCGGGACTCTTCGTGAGCGGACGCCCCACCCCGGCTGTGGGGCGCGGCTCCGGAAACGCATCAAGGCCCGGACCTTACGGTCCGGGCCTTGATCCTTCAGGGTGAGTGACGGGACTTGAACCCGCGGCCACCTGGACCACAACCAGGTGCTCTACCAACTGAGCTACACCCACCATGACCGGTCGTTTTTCCGACCGGCCGAGAAAAAGTGTACAGGGTCCGAAGGGGTGCTCGCGCCCGCCTTTTCCGCGGCGGACGATCGGGGCCCTCACGGGCCCCGATCAGCCACTTTCGGTCCGGGCGGCCCGGCTACTCGGCGGGCGGTGCGTGCTTCGCCGCGATGGCCTTGGCCGTCTCCGAGTCGGGTCCGGGCTGCGGGACGAAGATCGCCTCGCGGTAGTACCTGAGCTCCGTGATGGAGTCACGGATGTCGGCGAGCGCCCGGTGGTTGCCGTTCTTGTCCGGGCTGTTGAAGTACGCCCGCGGGTACCAGCGCCGGGACAGCTCCTTGACGGAGGACACGTCCACGATGCGGTAGTGCAGGTACTTCTCCAGGCTCGGCATGTCCCGCAGCAGGAAGCCGCGGTCGGTGCCGACCGAGTTCCCGCACAGCGGGGCCTTGCCGGGCTCCTTGACGTGCTCGCGCACATAGGCGAGCACCTGCTCCTCGGCGTCGGCGAGGGTGGTGCCCGCCGCCAGCTCGTCGAGGAGGCCCGAGGCGGTGTGCATGGTGCGCACCACCTCGGGCATCGTCTCGAGCGCGGCGTCCGGAGGGCGGATCACGATGTCCACACCTTCGCCGAGCACGTTCAACTCCGAGTCGGTGACCAGTGCGGCCACCTCGATAAGTGCGTCGTCCGTCAGCGAGAGCCCGGTCATCTCGCAGTCGATCCACACCATGCGATCGTTCATGCGTCTCACCCTACGGGGCGTTCCCGCTGACCGGGGAGCGTCGTGCGAGCGGCGGCATACAGTTCGACGCCCGGTCTGCCCGTATCGGCCGAGGCCGTGGCGCCCGGCAGGCCGAGCGCGCTGGCCGCGGCCGCACGCCGGGACTGCGAGGGCAGCGGACCCGGACCGTCGAGCAGTTCGGCCGGCTTCTCGCTCTGCGGCCTGCGGGCGCGGTAGGCGGCCCGGTAGGCGGCGGGGGATGAGCCGAGCTGGCGGCGGAAGTGGCCGCGCAGCGCCACCGGCGAGCGGAACCCGCAGCGTCCGGCGACCTCGTCGACGGAGTAGTCGGAGGTCTCCAGGAGCCGTTGGGCCTGCAGGACTCGTTGGGTGATGAGCCACTGCAGGGGGGCGCTGCCGGTGAGCGAGCGGAACCTGCGGTCGAAGGTGCGCCTGCTCATGTACGCGCGGGCCGCGAGAGTCTCCACGTCGAACTGCTCGTGGAGGTGCTCCAGGGCCCAGGCGACGACCTCGGCGAGCGGGTCGGCGCCGATCTCCTCAGGTAAAGACCTGTCGAGGTAGCGCTCCTGGCCGCCGCTGCGCCGGGGCGGGACGACGAGCCTGCGGGCGAGTGCCCCGGCCGCCTCCGTGCCGTGGTCGGTGCGCACTATGTGCAGGCACAGGTCGATGCCCGCCGCAGTGCCCGCCGAGGTGAGTACGTCGCCGTCGTCCACGAAGAGTTCACGCGGGTCGACATGGACGGACGGATAACGCTTCGCGAGCGTCGGCGCGTACATCCAGTGCGTGGTCGCGGGGCGGCCGTCGAGCAGACCCGCGGCCGCGAGCACGAACGCTCCGGTGCACAACCCGACGATGCGGGCGCCCTCTTCATGCGCACGGCGCAGCGCGTCGAGCGCTTCCTCCGGCGGCGGTGAGGTGATCGACCGCCAGGCCGGTACGACGACGGTGCCGGCCCGCGCTATGGCCTCCAGGCCGTGGGGCGCGGTGAGTTCGAGTCCCCCCGTGGTGCGCAACGGGCCGTCCTCGCCCGCGCACACGAGAAGTCGGTAGCGCGGCACTCCCGCGTCCTGGCGGTCGATGCCGAAGACGGAGAGCGGAATGGAGCTCTCGAAGATGGGTCCGCCGCTGAACAGCAGCACGGCGACGATTTCTCTGCGCCGACGCCCGGAGAGCTTGCGTACAACGCCCTCCGATGTGGCTGCGGAGTCGTGGCTCACGGTGCTAAGCCCCCCTCGGTGGTCGCGGCGCCCCTGACTTGTCGGGCCTGTCGCTCCTGCACATTGCTTCTAGACGTCACAGCCCCTCGGTCCTGCACAAATCCCCCCGCCCAGCCGGTCATGATCGAATCTACTGTGTCCCGTAGCGTCCTCGTGACCAGTTCAGCATCAGGCTCAATGTCGACATTGGGCAGTGGCTCGAAGCGTTCGCTCATGAAGGCTTGTGCTCAAGGGTGTTCGGCGCAAGGGCGCGGGGGTTCGGTGGCCGGTCCCCGTAGGGGCCAGACGGCATCCGAGGGGTATCTCCCGTTGCTGCTCGGGGTGTTGGGGGCCCTCTGGACCAGCAGGCCTCAGTGCCGCCTACTTTGGCTGAAAAGAGTCCCAGGCGCTCGACTTGTTCAAGTCAGTGCCGAGTCGTTCGCGAGTCTGATTCAGGCCGCGTGCCGGTCGCCGCGAGATCCCCGCGCCGATGCCGCGCCGACTCCGAACGGCGCGCACCGTTCTGTTCCGCGAGCAAATGTGCCGCTCCTCGCTCGCTCCTGCGCAAGAGCACGCGGCATACCCCGGTGACCGCCACGAGTCCGAGCGCGGCCCCCGCGGCGCCGCCGAGCGAGGTGCCGTAGACGACGAGGACGACCGGCACCAGGACGCAGCTGAACGCGGCCCAGCCGACGACGTCGCCCGCCGCTCTGCCGGACTCCGTCGGCGCGGGAGTTGACGGTACGCGAGCGGCCTGTGTCGTGGGAGTCCCCGGGCGGTCCGGGGTGGAGGGGCGCCGTGG
>NZ_JAAAHS010000680.1 GCF_009908195.1 Streptomyces boluensis
GCCCAGTCCAGGCCCTCGGCCGCGGCGTCCGTGGAGCCGCTGCCGGTGACGGCGATACCGCGGGTGCCGAAGGCACCGAAGCGCTGCCAGGCGATCCGTCCGATGTGGCCGAAGCCGATGAACCCGGTGGTGGACCCGGCGAGGGAGTCCCGCCAGGGGGCGGCGGGATCGTACGCGGGGGTGTCCCACGTGCCGCGGCGCAGGGCGGCGTCCTGGGTGAGGAAGCCGCGGTGCAGGAGGACGGCCGAGGCGAGGGCGTACTCGGCGATGGAGTTCTCGTGGTGGTGGGTGTTGGCGACGACCGTGCCGGGCGGCAGGGCGGCGGTGTCGATCCCGTCGGTGCCCGCACCGGCGGCGTGCACGAGGCGCAGGTTCTTGCCCGCGGCGGCGACGGGCGCGGGGCACTGACCGGCGACCAGCACATCGGCGTCGGCGACGGCGGCTTCCACGGCGGCCGGGTCCCGCGGGTCGGGCCAGGAGACGGCGGCGCCTTCGGGGAGTTGGGCCTCGATGCGTTCCCGCTGCGACAGGATGCTGGGGTCGGCGACGACGACGCGCAGGGCATGGGTGTGCAGGGCATGGGTGTTCACAGGTGCGGCCCTTCTGAGCTGAACTTGCCGGGGATTGCCGGGACTTGCTGGTACTTGCCGAGCGGCGTGCGGGTCTACGACGCGTGGGGTGCGGGTCTACGACGCGTGGGGTGCGGGCCCGGTGGTGTCGCGTACGACGAGTTGGGTGGGGAGCGTCACGGTGCGCGGGGTGGCGCGGGCGCCGCCGAGGGAGAGTTCGAGGAGGTCGATGGCCTCGCCCCCGGCGCGTTCCATCGGTACGGCGACCGTGGTCAGGGCGGGCTGGGCGATCTCGGCGAAGGGGATGCCGTCCACGCCGACGACGCTGAGGTCCTCGGGTACGCGGGCGCCCAGGGCGCGGGCCCCGGCGACGACACCGAGGGCCATCGGGTCGTTGTGGGTGAGCACGGCGGTGGCCCCGGTGGCGAGGACGCTGGCCGCGGCGGCCTTGCCGCCCTCGTACGTCTGCGCCTGCCAGCCGAGCGGTACGAGGTCGAGCCCGGCCTCCTTGGCGGCGGTGCGGGCGAGTTCGACGCGCTCGCGGTTGAGGCGGGACCGGCGCTCGCCCTGTACGTACGCGAGCCGGCGGTGGCCGAGGGCGGCGAGGTGCTCGCAGGCCTGGCGCACCCCGTCGGCGGTGTCGGTGAGCACGCAGTCGGCGCCGGGCGCTTCGCGGTTGACGAGGACGACGGGGGTGGAGCCGCACAGTTCGAGGAGTTCGTCGGTCTCCAGCCAGGGGGTGCAGAGCAGCAACCCGTCGGCGCGGTCGCGGAGTTGGGTGATGACCTCGCGCTCGCGTTCGGGGCGGAAGTCGGTGTCGGCGAGGACGACGGTGGTGTGCCGGTGCCGCCCGGCCGCCTGGGCCGCCTTGACGAAGACGCCGAAGAGGGGGTGGGCGATGTCGGGGACCACCACGGCCACGGTGGCGCCCTGCGGGCTCGCGGCCGTGGGGCGGGCCGCGACCGGGTTGTAGCCCAGCTCCTGAGCGGCCGTCAGAACCTTGCGGAGCGTGCCGGGCCCGAGCCGTGCCGGGTCGCTGTAGGCGCGGGACGCGGTCGAGAGCGCGACCCCGGCCTGCCTGGCCACATCGGTGAGCGTCGCCGCCAACGGTCCACCCCCACGGTGCACTTGGCCCGGCCTGCGCCGGGGCGCCGCCGGTCATCGGTGACC
>NZ_JAAAHS010000681.1 GCF_009908195.1 Streptomyces boluensis
CGCCTCCCCCGCACCCACCCGCTGCCGACCGTCCCCCTGGAGGACGCCGTACAGCGGCAGTTCAGGCTGCTTGAGTGCACGGCCGCGCACTTCGAGGGGCGACAGCTGTTCGAGGCCGACCTCGGGGTCGTACCGGAGTGGGGGCGGCCGCGCACCACCGCGCGCGTGGAGGCCGTGCTCGCGGACTTCCTCGGCGCACCGGACGCGGCGCTCGTGCAGGGCGCGGGCACCGGCGCGATCCGTGCCGCCCTCGCGCACGTCACCGGGCCCCTCCTGATCCACGCGGCGCGGCCCTACCGCACCACGGAGGCCACCCTGCGCGGCCTCGGCACCGAGACCGTACAGGTCGACCTGAACGACCCGGAAGCGCTCCAACAGGCCCTGTCCACAGGGCGGTTCGGCTGGGCGTACGTCCAGCACACCCGGCAGCGCCTGACCGACTCCTACGATCCGGGCGCGGTGCTCGCGGCCTGCCGGGCGGCCGGGGTGCGCACCGTCGTGGACGACAACTACGCGGTGCTCCGGGTGCCCGCCTGCGGGGTCGAGCTCGGCGCGGACGCGTCCTGCTTCTCGCTGTTCAAGCTGCACGGGCCGGAGGGTGTCGGTGTCGTCGCGGGCGCCCGCGACCTGGTCGAGCGGGTCCGGCGGGACAACTACTCCGGCGGCGGCCAGGTCCAGGGACACCAGGCCCTGGACGCGCTGCGCGCCCTCACCCACGTACCGGTGATGTGGGCGGTGCAGTCGCGGGTCGGTGCGGAGGTCGCGGAGCGGCTCGCGGCGGGCGAGGTCGAGGGCGTCGCCGAGGTGCGGCTCGCCAACGCGCAGGACCGCTGCGTACTCGTTCGGCTGACCGCGCCCGTGGCCCGCGAACTGCCCGCGGTCGCCGCCCGGTTCGGCGCGGCGCCCTATCCTGTGGGCGCCAACTCCCGTTACGAAGTGGCCCCGTTGGTCTACCGGATGTCCGCGTCGTCCCTGGACACCGCGCCCGAGCTCGCCGACTGGACGGTCCGCGTCAACCCGATGCGGGCGGGCGCCGACCTGGTCGTGGACATCCTGCGCCGTGCCCTCGCCGAGCTCCGCGCACCCCGCGCCCCCGAGGACCGGCCGTGTTCCTGAGCACCGTGCTCGCCCGCAACCCCGCCCTGGTCGAGGCCGCCGCCGCGCTGCACGACCGGGGCGCGATCCCCCCGGACACGTACGTCCTCGACCTGGACGCGGTCGAGGAGAACGCCGCGCTGCTCGCCGCCGGGGCCGAGCGGCTCGGGCTCGCGCTGTGGTGCGTGGTGAAGCAGGTCGGCCGCAACCCCGAGCTGATCAGGGCCGTCGCCCGGCACCTCCCGCGGTTCGCGGCGATCGACGCACCCGAGGCCCGCGCCCTGCTCGCGGCGGGCGCGTCCCTCGGCAACCTCGGCCACCTGTCACAGATCCCGCGCCGCGCGCTCCCGGAGCTGCTGGCCCGGCGCCCGTCGGCGGTCACCGTGTTCGACCTGGACAACGCGCGCGCGGTGGCGGCGGCGGCACGTCAACTCGGCTTCGTCCAGGACGTGTTGATCCGCCTGGAGGGCGCGCCGGCCGACGGCCACCCCGGCCAGGAGGGCGGCGTCCCGCTCACCGGCCTCGACACGTTCGCCACGGCGGTCGAGGCCACGCCGGGTGTACGTATCGCGGGCGTCACCGCTTTTCCGTGCGTACGGTGCGACCCCGCGACCGCCG
>NZ_JAAAHS010000682.1 GCF_009908195.1 Streptomyces boluensis
ACGTGCGCCCCCGACCCGCCAAAAGCCCCGGTACCGCTTCCCGTACCGGGCCCGACCTGCGGCGACTCGGCGAGTTCGGCGAGGACGGCGAAGTAAAGGGCGCGCTTGCCGGGGAAGTTGGAGTAGACGGCGCCTCGGGTGAGGCCTGCGCGTTCGGCGATGCCGTCGACCTTGGCGCCGGGATAGCCGCGTGCGGCGAACTCCGCCCGAGCCGCCGCGAGCACTTTGGCGCGATTGAGCTGCTGCGACTGCGCCCTGCTGAGCCGACCCATTGCCCTCACTCGTCGGTGCCTGTATGCATTGCCGTCCGTCACGGCTCAGGATACCTTCGCTTCACATGGTGACGTCATCTGAATCCAGGCATTTGAGGTACGAGTGGCACGCATCGGCGACAGCGAATCCCTGCTGAAGTGCACGTTCTGCGGTAAAAGCCAGAAGCAGGTCAGGAAGCTCGTCGCGGGCCCGAGCGGCATCTGCATCTGCGATGAATGCGTGGGCCTGTGCAACGAGTTGATCGCGGAGGAGGCCGAGGAGGCGACGGAGGGCGCGCCGGGCGAACTGCCCACGCCGCGCGAGATCTTCACGTTCCTCGAGCAGTACGTGATCGGGCAGGAGGACGCGAAGAAGACCCTGTCGGTGGCGGTCTACAACCACTACAAGCGGGTCCGCCAGGAGTCCGCACCAGCGGCCGGCGCGAACGGCACCACCAGCTCGGAGGCGGCGGCCGGACCGGAGCCGGTGGAGTTGGGCAAGTCCAACATCCTGCTGATGGGACCCACCGGCTGCGGCAAGACGTACCTCGTGCAGACCTTGGCCCGGATGCTCGACGTGCCGTTCGCGATCGGCGACGCGACCGCGCTCACCGAGGCGGGGTACGTGGGCGAGGACGTGGAGAACATCCTGCTCAAGCTGTTGCAGGCGGCCGATCACGACGTGGAGAAAGCGCAGCGCGGGATCATCTACCTCGACGAGATCGACAAGGTGGCCCGTAAGAGCGAGAACCCCTCGGTCATGCGGGATGTATCGGGCGAGGGAGTGCAGCAGGCGCTGTTGAAGATCCTGGAGGGCACGGTGGCTTCGGTGCCGCCGCAGGGCGGGCGCAAGCATCCGCAGCAGGAGTTCATCCAGTTCGACACGTCGCAGGTCCTCTTCATCGTGGGCGGGGCTTTCGCGGGCCTCGAGCAGATCGTCGAGCAGCGGTCGGGCAGCCGGACGATCGGCTTCACCGGTTCGCCCGGGGCGGGTCAGGAGGCCGAGGACGAGCGCCCGTTCGCGCGGGTGATGCCGCAGGACCTGCTGAAGTTCGGCCTGATCCCGGAGATCGTGGGGCGGCTTCCGATGATGGCGGCGGTGGACCCGCTCGACCGGACCGCGCTGGTCCGCATCCTCACGGAGCCGCGCAACGCTCTGCTGAAGCAGTACCAGAAGCTGTTCGAAATGGACGGCGTGGAGCTGGAGTTCACCGATGAGGCCGTCGAGGCCATCGCGGAGCAGGCACTGCTGCGCCGCACCGGCGCCCGCGCCGCCCGCACGATCCTGGAGGAGGTCCTGCTGAACGTCATGTACGAGGTGCCGAGCCGGGACGATGTGGCCCGGGTGGTCGTCAGCCGCGACACCGTGCTCGACAACGTCAACCCGACCCTCGTACCCCGCGACCAGCCGGACGAACGGGAGAAGTCGGCGTGATCCGACCCCCACACACCCGGTAGGCC
>NZ_JAAAHS010000683.1 GCF_009908195.1 Streptomyces boluensis
GCCGGGGCGAGCGGGGAGGGGAGGCGGACGTAGCCGGCCTCGCGGTCGGCCTTGCGCTCCCAGCGGGTGAGCAGGTTGGCCTTGGCGGGCAGCGGCACTCCGGCGAGGAGCGCGGCGAGCCGGGGCGGGCAGCCGTTCTGGTCGGCGTGGTCCTGGATCGTGTCGCGGACCGCGGCCCACAGGGCGGGCTCGGTCTGCGGGTGCAGGTCGGCCAGGGCGGCGAGCAGCTCGGCGACGTGGTTGACCAGGAGGCAGTAGACGACCCGGTCCCAGCCGCGCTCCGCGTCGTACGTCATGGGGCGCGCGACCGCGGCGGGCAGCGCGGCGAGCGTGTCGGGGTGGCGCTCGGGAACGAGCTTGGTGCCCTCCAGGTCGCGGAACAGGATCTGCGCGGGCATGCCGTCGCCGTCGACGCACACCATGACGTTCTGCAGATGGGGTTCGAGAACCAGGCCGTGGTCGAAGTAGGCGGCCAGGACGGGCGGCAGGAGCAGCCCGAGGTACGCCCGCCACCAGTCGAGGGCGGCTTCGGGGCCTGCGCCGTCGAGGAGGCGGGAGATGTGGCCGGGCCCGGTCGGGTACTCGTCGGCCACGGCTGCGGCGAGTAGCGCGGTGGTGCCGGGGAGCTGCCGGGCGGCGAGCCCTTCGCGGACGATCACGCCGAAGCCTTCGAGCAGGGCCAGGTCGGTGCGGCCGTCGGGTCCGGGGACGGCCAGGCTGCGGTAGGCGGGCTCGCGGAGCATGGCGCTGCCGGGGAAGCGCTCCGCCAGATCGGCAAGCGCGGGCTGGAGGAGGCGGGTCAGGGCGACGGCGCCGGACAGCTCGTAACTGGCGTTCTTGCGCAGGCAGTTGGTGATCCGCACGTTCAGGCTGAACTTCAGGAACGTGTCGCCGTCGTACAGGGTGCGGACGGAGGCGGTGGCCGCGAACGGCGTCTCGCCCTCACCCAGGTCGATGATGTCGCCGCACGCGAGAGCCTCGCGCAGTACGGGGTCCTCGCGCAGCAGCTCGTACTGCCAGGGGTGTGCGGGCAGTAGACGGTAGCCGTCGGGGACGTCGGCGCGGAGCCGGTCGAGCGGAGCGGCCGCGCCGGGCTCGGCGCTCTCCTGGGCGATCAGCTCCGCGCGTACGGCGAGATGGCGCAGCGGGAAGACGGCCGCGGCCTCGGGGGCGTACGCGGACCAGGAAGCGGCGTCGCCCGTGCGGGACTTGGGGGTGGGGTGGAAGCGGTGGCCGAGGAGGAGGGACTGCTCGGAGGCGAGGTACGAGAGCGCGGCGGACGCCCTGCGCTCACCGGCCGCGAGGGCGGCGGACACGCCCTGGTGGCTGGAGTCGATCTGCTCCAGGAACTCCTCGTTGCCGACGCCGGTGCGCAGGGTGAGCTCGGCGTGCACGTACTCGGCGAGCAGGCGCCAGCCGACCTCGGTCCAGGCGCCGTCGCGCTGTTCCGTCACCGGGCCGGTGAAGCGGTGGGCGCCGAACAGGGAGGTGCGACGCAGCGCGACGCTCAGAAGCACGCCCCGGCGGGGGAGGCGAAGGAGCAGGTGGCCGTCGACGACGGCGGTCTGGTGCTCGGGGCCCGACACCTCGCGGAGCAGGCAGTTGAGGAGGGTGTGGGCCACGGCCTCGTCGGCGGTGGGCAGCGCCAGAGGAGAGGTCGGCGGCGTGGCCGTAGGGAGGGGGTCGGTGCCGGTCGGCAGGTTCATCAAC
>NZ_JAAAHS010000684.1 GCF_009908195.1 Streptomyces boluensis
GGGCGAGGGGCGGTTGCGGGAGTCGACTCTTCCGCTTTTCGCGAGCGTGGTCGCACTGGTCACCCGGTGCCGCGACGAGGAGGGCACAGACACCCTCGTACCGCCGACCGTGACCGCCGCGGCACTCTGGTCGAACCTGCACGGAATCGCCCAACTCTGGTCCTGGGGAAGCCTGAAGCTGGCCCTCGACGCGGCGGAGCCGGAGCCCGAAAGCGGGACGGCCGACGCGCTCGACCGGCTGGTGACGGCAGCTCTGGACGCCCACCTGGGACCGCGGTCATGAACGGTGAGGTGGTCGGGAAGAGGGCCGACGTGAACGGTGAACTCGGGGCCACAGCTCGGCGGCCGGGCGCCGTCCTGCTCGTCAGTGTCGTCTGCGCGATGCTAGTCGCGCTCGACGGCACCGTACTGCTGGTCGCCCAGCCGAGTCTGCAACGCGAACTCGGCGCGAGCGTCGCGCAGATCCAGTGGACCAGCACCGCCTACCTGGTCGCGGTCGCCTCGCTGCTCGTCGTCGCCGGACGACTCGGCGACCGGTACGGGCACGGCCGGCTCCTGGTCGTCGGCGTGCTCGGGTTCGGCGCCGCCTCCGCCGGGATCGCGCTCACGCAAAGCATCGGTTGGGTGATCGGACTGCGCGCCGCACAAGGTGTGTGCGGAGCACTGCTCCAGCCCGCCACCCTCGCACTGCTTCGACTCGCGTACCCGGCCGAGCGCTTGAGTACGGCGGTGGCCATCCGCACCAGCGCGATCGGCGTCGCCGCGGGCGCCGGTCCCATCCTCGGCGGGATCCTCGTCGCACAGGCCGGCTGGCGCGCGGTGTTCTGGATCAACGTCCCCGTCGCCGCTCTGATCACTCTGGTCGCCGTCAGCACCCTCCTCTCCAGGGGCGCCTCACTTTCCCCGTTCTCCCTGCGCGCCCTCTCCATCCGCCCATCGACTCCCGCCCCCGGTCACAGTGCCGCCGCCCGGCTCGACCTCGTAGGAGCGGCCCTGCTCACGGCGGTACTCGCGGTGACGGTGCACACCTTGGCCGGGGTGCCGGAGCACGGCATGACCGGTACGGCGACCGTGCTCGGGGGCCTCGGCGCGGCGGGGCTCGCGGTCGCGCTCGTCGCCCACGAGTCGCGCACCGCGCAGCCCATCGTGCCGCGTGCGGTGGCGCGTTCGGTACCGGTCACAGCGTCGATGGGCATGCTTCTGCTGGCCGGCGCGGGGCTGTTCGGCGCGCTGTTCACGGCCACGTTCCAGCTCCAACACGTGCTCCACGTCGACCCGTTGGAGGCGGGCCTGCGGGTGCTGCCCCTCACCGTGCTCATGGTCATCGGCGCCCCCGTCGCGAGCGCCGCGCTGCGCCGGTACGGGGCCAGAGCCTGCGCGGTCACCGGTACGGCACTGGTGGCCCTCGGCATCGCGGGCCTCTCGCGGATCGGTCCCGGCAGTACGTGGACGTTGCTCGGCGCGGACTTCGCCGTACTCGGGGCGGGGTTCGCCGTGGTGATGGTGACGGCGACCGGCACGGTCGTGGGCGACGCCCCCGCCGGGTACGCGGGCGTCGTCGGCGGGCTCAAGCAGACGGCCATGAACGTCGGCCCGACCCTCGGCATCGCCATCGCCGCCGGCACAGCGGGTACAGCCGGAGCGGCGGGTACAGCGGGGGGCGCGGCCGGAGTGGCGGATACAGCCGGAGCAGCCGCAGCGGCGGGAG
>NZ_JAAAHS010000685.1 GCF_009908195.1 Streptomyces boluensis
CCTGACAGGCAATCTGACATCTCGTCAGAAAAGTCAGCAAGTAGTCAGCAAGTGGACTGCCGCAGCCACCCGCACCTGCCCACAACTGCACATTCGCGAATCCGCAATCACACCCACACTCACCTGCAAAATTGCCGGTCAGCACCACTCATTGCAAACCTGTTGCAAATCAGGGTGCCTGTGACTGGCCAAGCGGCACATCACCGACGACGCCGTGGGCTACAAGATCCTGCTGGACTTGCTTGTCGAGTTCGGCGACAGCGAGGAGAACCCGATTCCGGTCGCGATCGAGACCTCGCGGGGCCTGCTCGTGGCGGTGCTGCGGACTGGCAAGCGGCAGGTGTTCGCCACCAACCCGATGGCCGCTGCCCGCTACCGCGACCGGCACTCCGTCTCGCGCAAGAAGTCCGACCCCGGCGACGCCCTGGTCCTCGCGAACATCCTGCGCACCGACATGCACGCCCACAGGCCATTGCCCAACGACAGCGACCTCGGCCGGGCCGTCGCCGTCCTCGCCCGCGCTCAGCAGGACTCCCTCTGGAACCGGCAGCAACTGTCCAACCAACTCCGTTCCCTGCTGCGGGAGTACTACCCGGCCGCCTTGGCGGCCATCGATCCCTGGCGCAACGGCCTGTGCCGACCCGAGGCCCGAGAGCTTCTGAAGGCGGCACCGACGCCCACCCGGGCCGCGAAGCTAACCCGCACGCAGCTGGAAGCCGCCCTCAAGCGGGCCGGCCGCAAGCGCGGCACGGCCGAGGCCGAACGGCTCCGGGACGTCTTCCGCGCCGACTACGCCCACCAGCCGCCGCTGGTCGAGGACGCACTGGGCAAGCAGATGCTCGCCCTCCTGGTCCAGTTGGAGGCCGCCTGCACCGCTGCCGACGACCTCGCCGAGGCGGTCGAAGAGGTATTCCCTCAGCACCCGGACGCTGAGATCATCCTCAGCTTCCCCGGCCTCGGCGTCCAGCTCGGCGCCCGGGTGCTCGCCGAAATCGGAGACGACAAGACCCGCTTCGCCGACGCCCGCGGCCTCAAGGCATACGCCGGCGCCTCGCCCATCACCAGGGCCTCCGGCAAGAAGTCGCGCATCACCCGCAGGTGGGTCAAGAACGACCGGCTCAACCACGCCGGCTACCTTGGGCCTTCGCCTCCATCACCGCTTCGCCCGGCGCCAACGCCCACTACCGACGCCGCCGAGATGACCACAGCGACTGGCACGCCGCGGCCCAGCGCAACCTCTTCAACCGCATGCTCGGCCAGCTCTACTACTGCCTCCAGCACCACACTCTGTTCGAAGAGAACACGGCCTTCCCGCCTGCCCTCGCCGCAGCCGCTTGACACGCTGAGCGCCTGAGATGGCTTGCTGCGGTACGGCGCTGCACGGCGGCGCGCGGTGTCCGGTCTTCGGCCTCGTCGTTGGGGGTGTGGGATCCAGCGCGAACTCAAAGCGGGTGTCGCAGGTTCGAATCCTGTCGGGGCACCGGCCACGACGCCCCGGAGCGATCATACGTCGGGGCGTTTGGCATCCAGATCCGACATCGACCGGGACGGTCACCGGGCGAGGCCGTCGGTGCCTCAGCAGCCGACCCATGTGCCCTTTGGCGCTTGCCTGCGGCTCGCGCGACGGGCGGCGCGGTCAGGTGCGTTGGGCGAGGGCGAAGAGGTGGGTGCGGGCGGAGACTGCGTCGGTGGGTGGGGTGTGG
>NZ_JAAAHS010000686.1 GCF_009908195.1 Streptomyces boluensis
TCCCAGGGGTGTGCGGGGCGGAGATTTCGGGGTGGGTTCAGTGGGCGATGTCCTGCGCCTCGTAGCTCCGCAGGCCGACGGTCAGCAGGGGAGGGACCAAGGCCCCCAGGTACCAGCTCAGGTCGGTGAAGCGGGGCGCGCCGGGCAGCTCTCGCCGGTGGATCGTCGGGATGAAGGCGCACTCGGTCCGGTGCGGGCGGAACAGGAGTTGGCCACCGGTGGCCGCGCTCGGGTGGTACACGCAGAGGGCGACATGGTGCTCCTTGTGTTCCGGCGCGTCCAAGAGGTCGAGGACTTCCTCCGCCCGGTCTCCGGTGGTTTCCCGCCAGTCGAAGAGGTCGTTGTCGTTCACCATGTACGACAGCGGCTCCTCCAGGCGCCAGCCCGTGGCGACGAGAGCCTCCACGGTGGCCCGGACCGTGACCTCGTACCAGAAGGTGAAATCGACATCTGCGCTCCGGGACGACACGGCGGGCTCCTGGGGAAGGTGGCGGTGGCCACCGAAACGTACCGGCGCCCGCTCGTAACGTGCGCATGGCGGCACCATGAAAGGCCCATTGCGGGGCGGGCGAGTCAACCTCCGCCGCTTGACCGGGAATTGGTGCATGGATAGCTTCGGCGGTATGAGGATCTGCCGGCGATTTCGGAAGCGACGGGCCATCGACCTGATGCGCGTCGCCACCGCCGTGTGTTGCTGAATTCCCTTCCGGATTCTGCCGAGCGCACGCGGCGCCGCCCGTTCGCCGCGTCCGTCTGAGCGCTCCGCCGGAGATTTCCGCCACCCCCCGCTCTCCCGCAATCCCTCACACACGCACCCGTACCCCGCCGGAATTCCGGCCTGCGCGGGCGGCGTGTTCCCTCGTCACCTGAAGGCTCGGATGACCCCTCGTACCCTCATATCCGCATCCCCGCGCACCGCCGCGATTCTCGCGGTCGCCGCCTCGTTCCTGCTGACCTCGTGCGCGGGTTCCGCGCAGTCCACGTCCGTCGGCAAGAACGTCTCCGGCGAGAAGATTCCGGCCGAGGTCTCCGCCGACACCACCCTCACCGTCGGTGCCCCCGATCTGAAGGTCGCGCTCCAGCTCTCCGGGCAGATCGACAAGCTGCCGTTCAAGGTGAAGTGGGCCAACATCAGCGGCGGGCCGCAGTGCTCCGAGGCTTTTCGGGCGGACGCGCTCGACATCTGCCACGCGGCGGAGATCCCGTCGATCAACGCGTACTGGACGGGTCTCGACACCAAACTCGTCGCGTCGAAATTCCGCCAGGATCCGACCGGGCACCCCATCTACGAACTGGGCGTCGCCCCCGGCGCCGGCATCGAGAAACTCGCGGACCTGCGCGGAAAGAAGATCGCCTACAGTCCCGGCCAGGCACAGGGTGCCCTCGTCCTGCGCATTCTGAAGAAGGCGAAACTCACCCAGAAAGACGTCGAACTCGTCGAACTCGCCAGCACAGGCGACGTCTATCCGACCGCCCTCGGAAACCATCAGGTCGACGCCGCACCGCTCGGTGACGTCAACATCAAGCGCTATCTGACGAAATACGGCAAGGACGGCCCTCTTCAACCGCCCGGACTCCCGCTACGACGTCGACCCCGCCGAGCGCCGCGACCTCACCGAACGCTTCCTGCGCGCCGCGACCGGCGGCGACCTGGACGGCCTGATGCGGCTGCTCGCGCCCGAGGCCCGGCTCGTCGGCGACAG
>NZ_JAAAHS010000687.1 GCF_009908195.1 Streptomyces boluensis
CCGCGCCGCCGCGCGGCCCGCCCACCCCCTCAACACACGCGCGCGCAAACGGCAGTTGGCGCTCCGCCCGCTGCCCGTGCTCGTCGTCCTCGGCATCCTCGTCGCCGGGTACCAGCGCCGCTGGATGTCCGACGACGGCCACATCTACGTCCGCACGGTCCGGCAGATCCTCGCGGGCAACGGCCCCGTCCTCAATCCGGGCGAGCGCGCCGAGTCCTCCACCGGCACGCTCTGGCAGTGGTTCCTCGTCGCCGCAGGACTGCCCGGCTGGGACATCGCCACCGCCGCCGTGTACGGCGGACTGCTGCTCACCGCCGCCGGGTTCGGCCTCGCCGCCCTCGGCTGCCTGCGCCTGTACGGCACGTCCCGCGCGCTGCCGCTCGGCGCCCTCGTACTGCTCGCGCTGCCGCCCGTCTGGGACTTCGCCACCTCGGGTCTGGAGACCGGCCTCGCCACCTGCTGGCTCGCCGCCGCCTGGCTGCTCCTCAGCACCGCGCCCGCCGCGCCCCTCACCTGCGTACTCCTCGGCCTCGGCCCGCTGGTCCGGCCCGACCTCGGCATCGTCTCCGTGGTCTTCCTCGCCGCCCAGTGGCTCATGGTCAGGCCCGGCCCGCGGCGCACCCTCGCCGGGCTCGGCGCGGCCCTCGCGGCGCCCCTCGCGTACGAGGTGTTCCGCGCGGGCTACTACGGGCACCTGGTGCCGCTGCCCGGCGTCACCAAGGAGGCCTCGCAGAGCCTCTGGGGCCGCGGCTTCGGCTACCTCGGCGACCTCGCGGGCCCCTATCTCCTATGGCTGCCCGCCCTGTTCATCCTCGCCGCGCTGCTCCGTGCCCCGCTGCTGCGCACCCCACCCGCACGCACCCGGCTGATCCCCGTCCTCGCGCCGGTCGTCGCGGGCCTGCTCTGCTGGCTGTACGTCATCAAGGTCGGCGGTGACTTCATGCACGGGCGGATGCTGCTGCCCGGCCTGTTCCTGCTGCTTCTCCCCGTCTTCCTGGTCCCCGCCACCCGCCCCTTCGCCCTCGCCGCCACGGCCGTCGGCGTCTGGGCCCTGGTCTGCGCGAGCTGGCTCCGCATCCCGTACGAGGGTCGCCTCGGCCCCGCCGGTATCGCCGACGAACGCGGCGTCTACGTCCAGCAGAACGCCGACCCGCACCCCGTCCGGCACACCTTCGCGGGGGCCCGCGGACACGCCGCGTACAGCGCCCTCGCCCGCACCGCGAAGCCGCCCCGCCTGCTGCTCGGCCCGACCGCGGTGGCCGGCGCGGGGCCCACGGTCACCGGGGTTCACGACGTCCTCGGCATGAACGGCACCGCCGTCCCGCTCTCCGGCGCGGCCCTCGACACGATCGGTCTGTCGTACCCGCTGGCCGCGCACTCCGAGCAGTTGCGCGGGGGCCGCGTCGGGCACGACAAGCACCTGCCCGTCGAGTGGATCCTCGCGGACCGGGGCACGCGCGAACTCCCGCCGGGCGCCGACCCGTCCAAGGTGGCGGCTGCGCGCCGGGCCCTGAACTGCCCACCCCTGTCCGACCTGCGCGCGGCGTCCGAGGCTCCGCTGACGCTGGACCGGTTCGTCACCAACTTGACGGGGTCCTGGGCCCGCACGGGGTTCCGTTTCCCGAACGATCCGGTGGCGGCGGAGCGGGTGCTGTGCGGGTCGTGAGGGTGCGGGGCGGAGCCCCAGTTCGGGAA
>NZ_JAAAHS010000688.1 GCF_009908195.1 Streptomyces boluensis
GGGTGTGAGGGGGCCTCGCGGGGGCGGTTGGCTTAATCGGTCGTGAGGCGATCCTCAAGGGACCCTTAAGGATCTCGGGTATGGCGCTGACCTGGTGTTTTCGGGGGTGCGGGGGGTCTATGTTCACCGGCGTGAGAGCTACTTCAACTGGTGCTGCGGCGCCTGCTTCCGCTACCGCTGTGGGCAATTGTTCCGCAGGGCGGAACGGGTGGGCACAGCACCACGGCGCCGGGTGCGACTGCCGTCGACCTAGGGCACGCCAGGCGCCGGGCAACCTTCCGGTCCAGCCGATCAGGGTCGACCCCCGGGCCCTGAGGACCGCCCTCGCAGCAGGCGCCGCAGGGGTCATCGCGTTGTGGGCCGTACAGCTAGAACCCTCAGCCCAGCTGGACGCCCTGATGGCAAGCGCAGCGCACCTCACCGGACTCCTCGCCGGATACGGCGTACTCGTCATGCTCTTCCTGATGGCCCGAGTCCCCGCCGTAGAACACGGAGTGGGCGCCGACCGCTTGGCGCGGAGGCACGCGCTGGGCGGCCGCTGGGTGCTCACCCTGTGCACCGCCCACGCCCTCCTCGCCCTGTGCGGATACGCCGCGCACACCGGCGACGACCTGCTGCGCGCCGCCGTCGACCTGCTCGGCTACCCCGGCATAGCGGCCGCAGGCACCGGCACCGTGCTGTTCGCCGCCGTCGGTGTCACCTCGGCCCGCGCGGTCCGCCGCCGCATCCCGCACGGGGCCTGGCGCGGCGCGCACCAGCTCACGTACCTCGGCGCCGGGCTCGCCTTCGCCCACCAGCTCGTCGGCCCCGACATCGCGGGCAGCGTCCTCGCCGTCTGGGTCTGGGCCCTGCTGCACGCCACGGTCGCGGTGCTGCTCGTCTGGTACCGGCTCGTCGTCCCCGTACGCCAGGCCCTGCGGCACAGCCTGCGCGTACAGGAGGTACGGGTGGAGGGGCCCGGCACCGTCTCCGTCGTCATGCAGGGCATCGGCCTGGACGAACTGCGCGCCGAACCGGGGCAGTTCTTCCGCTGGCGGTTCCTGCAGCGCAGGCTCTGGCACGCGGCGCTGCCGTTCTCGCTGTCCGCGCCGGTACGCGACGACCGGCTGCGGATCACCGTCAAGGCCCTCGGCGACCACACCCGCCGCATCCGCCGCCTCCGCCCCGGCACCCGTGTCCTGGCCACCGGCCCGTTCGGCGCCCTCACCGCGCACCGCCGCCGCCGGCGCAAGGTGCTGCTGCTCGCGGGCGGCGTCGGCATCACCCCGCTGCGGGCGCTGTTCGAGACGCTGCCCTGCGCACCCGGCGACCTGACGCTCCTCTACCGCGCCGCCAGCGCCGAACAGCTCGTCCTGCGCGCCGAGTTGGAGTCCATCGCCGCGTCCCGCGCGGCCCAACTGCACTTCCTGCTCGGCCCGTCCGACGCGTCCTTCGACCCCATTGCCCCGCAGGCCCTGAGCAACCTGGTCCCCGACCTGGCCGAGCACGACGTGTACCTGTGCGGCCCGCCCGGCATGGCGCACGCGGCGACTACGGCGCTGGTACGGGCGGGGGTGCCCGAACACCGTATCCACGCCGAGAACTTCACGTACTGAGAACCAACTTCACGTACTGAGAGCCCGTGTTCCCGTCAGGAGGTCGCGCCCCCATGGCCCGTCACCGCAAGCCCGTGCCCGCCCAGGGCCCCAC
>NZ_JAAAHS010000689.1 GCF_009908195.1 Streptomyces boluensis
CACGGGCAGGGGGCGGGTGATGGGTGCGGACAGTGGCAGGGGGGCGTCCGCGGGCCGGGCAGGTCAGCTGATCGGGACGCGGATCGCGGGCTACGAGGTGGAGAGTGAGCTCGGCCGGGGCGGGATGGCCGTGGTGTACCGGGCGAGGGATCTGCGTCTTCAGCGCACGGTGGCGCTGAAGCTGCTGACCGAGGAATACATGGTCCGCAATGACACCTTCCGCCGCCGGTTCGCGCGCGAGCAGCGGATGGCGGCCGCGCTGGATCATCCTCACATCGTGCCGATCTACGAGGCCGGTGAGGCGGACGGCGTCCTGTACATCGCCATGCGGTACGTGCCGGGTCTTGACCTGCGGGCACTGCTCGACCGGGACGGGCCGCTGCCGGTTCCCACCGCGCTGCGTATCGCCGCTCAGGTGGCGTCCGCTCTGGATGCGGCCCATGAACATGATCTCGTGCACCGGGATGTCAAGCCCGGCAATGTGCTGGTCGCCCAGGGCACGGACAGCGATCACCCCGAACACGTCTACCTCACGGATTTCGGGCTGACGAAGAAATCCCTGTCGCTGACCGGGCTCACGTCCGTGGGCGAGTTCGTCGGCACGCTCGACTATGTGGCACCGGAGCAGATCGCGGGCCGCCCGGTGGACGGCAGGTGCGATCTGTACAGCTTTGCCTGCGTCGTCTACGAAACCCTCGCGGGCCGGCCGCCGTTCAGGCGCGATGACCCCCTGGAACTTCTGTGGGCCCATCAGTACGACACCCCGCCCGCCCTGAGCGAGAGGTGTCCGGGCACGGCGGCGGCGATGGACGACGTGCTGAACCGGGCCCTGGCCAAGGCCCCCGAGGACCGTTACGGCTCCTGTCTTCAGTTCGTGGCGGCCCTGCGCATCGCGGCCCGCAGTGGCGCGGCGCAGGGCGGCGGGCCAGTGGTGCATGCGCCGACTCGGCTGGACCACGCGGGCACCGGGGCACCCCCTGATCCGCCCGTCTGGGCCCGGCCGGTCTTCGTCGGCCCGCCCGGCCACTGAGGGGAAGCGCGGGCCCCGCAGCCGTCCTGCGCCACAACGGCTTCACCCCAGCGGGAGCGGAGACGGGCGCGCGTACGGGGACGTGTACGGGCGATGACGACGGCGCGGGCGGACGGCGCCCGCGCCGACCGCGAGAGCGCCGCCGGGTTTCTGCAACACCTCGTCGAAAACGCCCAGTTGGGCGCCCAGGCCACGAGAATCCCCGTACGCGTGCGGGCCGTTCAGGAGGTCACTGTCCACCTCGCCTCGAACCGCGCGGGACGGTGAGGACCTTGTTCGCGTCGCAGGCAAGGTCGAAGCCGGGGCCGGGGCTGTCTGCGCAACGTTGAGACTGCTGCCCAACTACCGTGCCCTGGCGGTGACTTGGTGCGCAGTTACCTGTCCCGCCGCCGACCTCGCCGCCCCGGCGGCCTGACCGTACGGGCCAGGGTGGCCCGCCCCCCTGTGCAGCGCAGAGGCGGCCTAAAACCCCGCACTTCCGCGCCTCTACCCGACTTCTTCGCATTCGTCAAGTCACGAACCTTCGGAACGTGACCAAAAGGGGCCAAACGGGGCCTACTGGTTATGCGGCCAACCGGAAACACCGCAGACGGCAACTAGGCCGCAAGCCGCACACAGTCCCTCAGGAGGAATCATGAACCCCACGAC
>NZ_JAAAHS010000069.1 GCF_009908195.1 Streptomyces boluensis
GGGTAGGCGCGCCGGGTCGGGCGGCGGGCGAGCCTGCCTCGATCGACCCCGACAGCACCCCCTCGATCAATTTGCCCCAATTGCGTTCACATGGGCCGGGCAGGAACCGGACGAAGAACAGCGGGGAACAGAAGAGGCAACGGGCAACCCCGTCGAACCCCGATTCCCGGGACGCACCTCGTGCCAGACTCGATCTCGGATGCGAAGCGAAACGGCTCGATCACGAAGAGTGTCCGCCGTCGGTCTTCGCGTCGGCCAGTGAACGTCGGACGAAAGCCTCCGTAAGGGCGCACGGCTCTCACGGTCGCTGTTCAAGGGGGAGGTTGATGATGAGCACAACTCCAAGGTTCGGCCCGGAACTTCGCCGTTTACGACAGGAAGCGCGGCTGTCTCTGACTACGTTCGCCGCGGCGCTCAACTACGACAAAGGGCACCTCAGCAAGGTCGAGCGCGGGGAGCGTTCCGCGTCCCCCGAACTGGCCCAACGGTGCGATGCCTTCCTCGGTGCGAACGGCGAGCTGCAGCGCCTGGTCGTCCGCCCCGGAACCGACTCGGACACCACCGAAAACCCCGCCGCCCCCAGTGTCTGGCTTGTCGGGCGCCGGGCGGTCCTCTCCGCGGGTACGGGGGCGCTCATCGACCTCGGCCTGAAAATCGGCGGTCAGGCGTCCGCCACCACCGGTCCCCTCCTGCCCTCCTTCCGCGCGCAGTTCGACCACCTCCGCATGCTCGGCCAGTCCACCGCGCCGAAGGTCCTGCTTCCCCTCCTTGAGTCGCAGACGCGCACGGTCGCCGGGCTGGCCGCCGACACCCCGTACGCCTCACGCGCCTCCGCGCTCCTGCTCGCATCACGTTTCGCGGAGTTCACCGGCTGGATGGCCCAGGAAGCAGGGGACAGCGGCGCGGCACTCGACTGGACCGGTGAGGCCGCCGAACTGGCACGCGCCGGGGGCGATCCGCACCTCGGTTCCTACGCACTCGTGCGACGCGCCCTGGTCACGCTCTACGGCGGGGACGCTGCGGGCACTGTCACCTTGGCCCGCCGGGCACAGAGCGGCGAACTCCCGCCGCGCATCAGGGGACTCGCGGCCCAGCGGGAGGCACAGGGACACGCCCTCGTCGGCGACGAACGCGCCTGCCTCCGCAGCCTCGACAGGGCGCGCGAGCTGCTCGGCAGCGACGACGCCCGTAGCGGCGCCGAGCCCGTGATCGGCACCAGCCACGTGAGCGATCCCGCGGCCATGACGACCGGCTGGTGTCTGCACGACCTCGGTCGCCCCAAGGCCGCCGCCGAAGTGCTCGACCGGGAGTGCCGCCGCCTCCCGCCGCACGCGCTGCGCACCCGCGCCCGGTACGGCTTCCGCAGGTCCTTGGCGCACGCCGCCTCCGGAGAGGTCGAGCACGCGTGCACGATCGCCGGGGAGCTCCTGGGGGTGATGCCGGCAGTGCCCTCGGCGACGGTGAACAGCGACGTCCGGCGTCTCGCGCGGGAACTCTCCCGGTTCCGGAGCAGCCAGGCCGTACGCGATCTGCAACCGGCGCTGGCACGGGTACTCGCCCCCACACACGACTGACACCAGCTCGAGCCGCCGGACTGCCCGGCCCCTCCGGCCCTCCTTGTTCCTCCTTGCCCTCCGGGTCCCACGATCCCCGGCGGGACTCACTGATCCCCGCCCAGTACGTCGCACCGGATCCCCGGCTTCATGGTGCTGCCCGCGGCCCGTTCCGTGCTGAGCAGCGCACCTCCATCCATACGCCCTCCCGCTGATGCGTCATGCCGTCACGCGGTCGGAACCTCATGGCCCCGCGCCCTACCCCGTTCACCCCCGTCCTCGTTCCACGAAGGGAAACTCCATGCCCAACGTCTTCGTCAACTACCGCACAGGTGACGAGGAATCCGCAGCGACCATGATCGCTCGGGAGCTCGCCCGGCGGTTCGGCGGCGAGCGGATCTTCTTCGCCAGTAACTCGATCGAGGCCGGACACCGCTTCCCGGTGGAACTGATCAGGGCGGTGGAGGGGTGCGAAGCGCTCCTCGCCGTGATCGGCCCTCGCTGGGCGGAGGTGCGAGGCGCCGACGGCCGCCCCGCCCTCGAAGCCGAGCAGGACTGGACCCGACGCGAGATCCAGATCGCGCTCGAGCGCGGGATCCTGGTGATCCCCGTGCTCGTCGGGAAGGCCACGCGGATCGACCGCGCAGCCCTCCCCGAGGATCTGCGGGAGCTGGCGGACTGCCAGTACAGGCGGTTCGACCACCGCAACGCCGAGTCGGACATGACAGCGCTCGGCGACGCACTCGCCCGACTGCTGCCCGAGCTGGACAAGGTGGACCACGATGCCCGTGCCGCGCGGGAGCGGGCGGAGAAGAAGTCCCGCAAGAAGTCGGCCCAGGAGGCCGAGCGCACCAGGATGCGGACGCGCGATGTCGAGCAGCGCGTGCGCGGCGGCATCGGAAACCTCAACGGAGACCTGTCCGGCACCTTCGTCAACGAACCGCAGGGGCCCGTGAACACCGGTCACGGAAACCAGTACAACGCGCCCCACTTCGAGGGCGACAACACCGGAGTCCAGTTCACGGCGGGCGACAACAGCGGCACCGTCCACCAGCGCTTCGAGCGGGAGCGCCGGAACTCGGACGACGGACGATGACGGAGCAGGACCACGTCACCGTCAACGATCCGCGCGGGCCGGTGAACAACGGCGTGGGGCACCAGTACGTCTTCTACGGCGCCGGAGCGGACTGGATGATCCGCAAAGGGGTCGAGTCCCTCCGGATCACCCGCGAGGACCGGGTGCACCTGGCCGACCGGTTCGTCGCACCGCTCGGTTACCGCGTTGCCGCCGACCGCTTGGCGAAGCCCGGATCGGTGGTGCTGCTTGAGGCCCCGCCCGGCAGCGGCCGCCGCGCCGCAGCGATCATGCTGCTGCACAGGTTCGGTGAGGACGGGGGCGTCGACGAGGAAGTAACCCGGTTCGAGGAGCTGCCCGCCACGGGCAAGGACGAGAACCCGTTCGCCCCCGGTGAGGGCGACCGCTTCCTCCTCGACCTCTCCGGGATCACCGACGAGGAGGTGTACGCCGAGGCCCAGCGCCGCCTGGCCGTGCGCCGGTCGCAGGTCCAGGAGGCGGGGGCCCACATGGCCGTCGTCCTGGCGTCGGGCATGGAGCACGCCCACGCTCCGGACCTCGAACCGCACACGGTGATGCTGGGACGCCCCCGGGGCATCACCGTCGTCACCCGGTACCTCCGCATGGACCGGATGACCTTCGGCTCCGCGGACCTGGGGAACGCCGACCTCCAGCGCCTGTGCGACCGCGCCCCCATGCGCGAACTGGCGCGGCTCGCGAGGCTGGTGAGGGCCGCTCGCGACAGTGGCCGGTTCGGCGCCGACTTCGCGGGATGGCTCAGCCAGGCGACGCAGGCTGTGACCGACCGTGCCGATGACGTACGCCGGCAGGTGACCACGGTCCGCACCACACCCGAGCGGGCCCTGCTGCTCGCGACGGCGGTGTTCGAGGAAGCCCGCGCCGACACCGTCTACGAGGCCTGGCACGACCTGATGAGAGCGGTGAAGCACGAGGAAGAGGAGACGACCGAGCTCGCGCAGGCGGATTTCGGGGAGCGGTTGGCGGCACTCGGGATCGAGCGCGCCCCGGACGGACGGCTCCGCTTCAAGCACCTGGCGTACGCCGACGCCGTACGGACGTACTTCTGGGCGAACTTCCCCGGAGTGCGCGACGACCTCAGGGACTGGATCGGGGAAGGCACCGGGCTGGACGGCCTGACCACCGACGACCGGGTGAACGTCGTCATCCGCTTCGGCGAACGGTCGCTGGCCGTCGGACAGCCCGACCACCTCTTCGACCTCGTGGTGCGCTGGGCGGACAGCACGACCGGGCTGTCCTGCGACCCGCGAGCCGTGGCCGCCCTCGAACTCGGTCTCAGCCACGAGAGGTTCGGGGGACGGTTCCGCAAACGGATGTACGAGTGCGCCAGGTCCGGCCCCTTGTCGGGCGGCCTTGCCCGCGTCCTGACCACCGTCTGTCGCCAGAGCCTCGGCGCCACACACCCGGACCAGGCGATCGTGCGGCTGCACTACCTCGCCGTACGGAAGGGAACGGCTGCGCGCGAGGCACGGGAGGCGCTGCTCGACCTCGCCGGTCGTGACCGCAGGCTCTACCGGTTGCTGATCGACCGCCTACGGGAGCGGGCGCGTCGGGAGCCTGGCGAAGCGGAGCTCCATCTCCGGCTGCTCACCGAGCTGTTGAGGAACGACCGGGCACCCGACCCGCCGCCGTGGCTGGACCTGTTCCTGGGCTGGGAGACGGTCTTCTCCCAGCCGCCGACGGAGCTCTGGCCCCCACTGGTGAGCAGCTGGCTGGACGCCGCGGCGGGCGACCGCACGCGGGAGACGGGGCTGGGCCTGATGGTCGGTGCGACGCGCGGCCGCGCGGCCGAACTCCACCGCCTCTACGCCATCGCCTGCGACTGGGCGGGGATCGCGCGCCACCCCGCCCGGGCGGCTACCGCCGCCCTCTTCTGGCAGCGCATCGACCACGCGCAGTACGCCCGCACGGAGAGTTACGCCCGCACGGAGGATGCGGAGCGTGCTGGCGCCGGACCACGGACCACGGAAGAGGCACGATGAAACACCGCTATCCCAGCCTGCTGTTCGTCGCTCTGTGCGGCCTCGCACCGGCTGTGCTCGGCAGCCTCCTGCAATGGTCGGTGTGGCTGTGGGCCTTCATGTCCATGGTCACGACCTCGGGCTCCCTCCTGCTCGTGATGACGGTCCTCACATCCGGCCGCGCGCCGGCCGACCCGTACGAGCCCGGAGCACCCGAGCCGCCGGCGGCGCCGGCGGAGCCGCCGTACCAGGAGACCCGGGTCGTCGACGCGGCGCTGCCGAGCGCGACGGACGGCTACGACTTCCTCTTCTCCGCCACCGTCTGGTGGCGGCCTGCTCCCGACCATGCCGGCCGATCCGACGGCGCCTCCTCGGCCCTCGCCGTGTCCTCGGTCGTCAGCCGAGCCCGGGAGGTCGTCCGCAACGAGGAACCCGGCCGGGCGAGCTTCGCGCAATATCTCCTGGAGGGGGAACTGGGCGTCCCGCTCCCGGACCGGAGCGGACGGGTGAAGGCCCACGCGGCCGGTGTGACGCTGGCCCTCGCCCCCACCGATCGCGAGCGCCTGCGGAAGTTGAACGACCTCCGCAAGGACGAGGAGATCTGGGAGTACGAGCGTCAGCACGAGCGGAACAAGCGGAGTTACCTCGGTGACGACGTACTCAAGAGCGCGGGCAGCGCGGTGGTGTGGTGGCTCGCCCGCCACGAGAACGAGATCGAGAAAGCGGTCGACATGATCGGTCCGCTCGCCCAGATCACGGCGGCGGCGAACGACGAGGAGGTGCCCGAACTGTTCCGCCACCTGCTCGTCCCGCCGGCGGGCGTGGGGAGCGAGGCCCCCCTCGGAGGCCCGCTGTGGGGCGGGGACGGCCAACGAGGAGGGATGTTCGACCGCGAGGAGGAAGTAGGGGTCGCGGACCGACTGCTTCTGTTGCTGGCGGCGCTGGGCCTGAAGCCGGACATGGACGAGCACACGGTGCTCGTGCACCGTGTGGTGCGGAGCCTGGAAATGACCGGGCTGCACGAGGCCGCCGAGGAGGTCCGCCGGAGCCTTCTTCCGACGCCCGACGAGGGTGACCCTTCGGACGAGGAGAACACCACCGGGCCCTGGCCGCCCGGCTCCCCGGCCCCCGAGGACTCGCCGTTCAGCGCCCCGGCCGCGGGCCCGGATGCCGAAGCGGGCACGTCCGCCCCGGGATTCGCGGAGAGCGGCACAGGAGAACGGAACCAAGGCCGACAGGAATCGAGCGAAGGCGACAAGGCTCCTCCGTCCTTCTGGGAGACCCCGGCGGCCGCACCTCGCTCACGGGAGGCCGCCGAGGACGGGAGCTGATCCGGTAGGCAGTCGCTCCTCCAGGACTCCCCTTCACCGCACACCGCGGCGAAGGGGAGTCCGTTCCTGTCCCGATGAGCGGACCGCGGGCAGAGCTGATGCCCGCACTCGCTCACGCGGTGGAGCGCGAAGCGGCTTCCCGGACGCGGACCTTTCCCAGATGCTGGCGCACTGCACGGCGCTGCACCTTCCCGAGGGGGCATCTCATCTACGCGAAGGGCAACGCCCCCGAACGTCTGCTCTCGGACATCACCCTGCTGCCACACCAGCTGACACCCGAAGCCCAGGGAGAGCAGGCGCGCCCGCCTGCCCGGTCACCAGCCCGGCGGGCAGTTCTCCGGATTGATCTGCTGGGAGACCGCGACGCAGATTCCTACGCCCTCGATCTGTTCCGTCACATACACCCGAGGGCGCGTCGCGATGGAAGTCATCGAGTCCAGGCGAGCTTGCCACGGGGGGACCAGGATATGCGCGAACGCGAGGTACGCCTCATGCTCACGCTCGCCGAAATCAACGAACTCGCGGAAGATATAGGCCGCCTCAAAGTAGTTGAAGCTGTATACCCAGTCCCGCCATTCGCTCACTGAGCGACCGGGCCCATGGCGTTCCATGGTCCTTTCCAGCCTCGACTCGACCTCGGCGGCTCCGTAACCGTGAATGTCGAGAATTACGCTTCCATGCAGTGAAATGACATCCGGCCAGAAAAGCGATGCGTACGCGACGGCGTCAGGGACATTCCCCAGTTCGGCGAGCAGTTCTTGCGGTGAATCGCCGTCCTCCTCCCTGCGTAGCGTGCGAATGATGTCGATCGGCTCCATGGCTGTCTCCTTGCGGGCCGTGCGGAGGGTCAGTACCCGGCGGGGAGGTTCTCCCCTTCGGCAGGGAAAGCCTTGCCTGTCGTCTTGGGGTAATACAGGGGAGGTTCCATGCCGCCGTGCGGATTTCCGGTTCCCCTGAAGCGCGGTCCGGGCCTCCAGCCCTCCGGCGCCCGTGGCTCGCGAATCCAGGTCTGGTATCGGGTGACGCGACCGTTCTCATCGCGTTCGAAGACCGTGTGATCACCTTCGGCGTCCTCGTTGCGCTGCAGGTGCTGGGCGCGGCCCTTGCTCTTGCCCTTGGGGCAGCCATCGGATTCGGGCGCCAGGCCAAGAGGGTCGGCCCAGGAGTGCGGGTTGTGGACATAAGCGATGGGATTGTCGGCCGGTCGCAAGCCGAGCGGATCAGGAGAAAGGTAGCGGGCGGTATGAGGGTTGTAGTAGCGATGGAAATTGTAGTGGAGGCCGGTTTCGGGATCATGATATTGGCCGGGGAACCGCAGCGGTGTATAGGCAGTCGCTGAACGGTTCCAGCCCGTGGCCCCCCACAGAGTGCTGCGTGTCCGCCAGGCGATGTCACCCTGTTCGTCGACGAGTTCGGTCGGGGTGCCCACGAGGTCGGTGACGATCGCGTAGAAGCGGGAGTCGATGTCTCCCTGGGAGGCGGAGGCCGCCGTCATACGTTCCGTCTGGGCCAGGGGGTGCAGCCCGTCGTGGTCCCAGGTGAGGGTCAGCCCGCTCGATGACGTACCCGGCGCCCACGTGGTCTGCTCGCACAGCGTCGTCCCGTCCCAGGTGAAGTCGGTCTGCTCCACGACCGCTCCGGAATCGTCCGCGGCCAGGCGCTGCTTGGCGATGCGCCGCCCCAGCGGGTCGTACAGATACCGCCACGTCACCCCGTCCGGGGTGAGCACCGACTGCAGCCGGTCCTCCGCGTCCCAGACATAACGCCAGGTGTCCGGCTTGCGGGAGATCCGGGGCTTCTGGCGGAGTGTCACGCGGCCCGCCGCATCGTGCTCGTAGCGGACGCCGCCCGCGGAGGAGATCCGTGTCCCGGAGTACGTCCGCTCCCCCACTGCCTCCTGTCCGGGCATGGCCGAAGGCCAGGACGCCGACGCCTGATTGCCCGCTTCGTCGTACGCGTACGACTCCGCCCAGCCTGAGGCCTGCACGGCGGTGACGCGTCCCGCCGCGTCCAGGTCGAAGCGACGCGCACCGTTCAAGTGGTCGTCGAGACCGGCCAGGTTGCCGTCGGCGCGGTAGCTGTAGGCGCGGCGCTGAATGCGTTGCTCGGACGGGCCGGAGAGTTCCTGTTCGGTCAGGCGGCCGAGGGGGTCGAAGGTGTTGGTGAAGGTCAGAGTGGAGCCGATCCGGCGTGATGTCTCCCGGCCCGCTCCGTCGTGCGCGAAGGTGATCGTGCGGCCGGAGGTGGTGAGTTCGACGCGGTTGCCCGCGGTGTCGTACGTCCAGGAGCTGGCCGCGCCCGTCGGCGTCACCCGGCCCACGCGGCGGCCGAGGCCGTCGTAGGTGTACGTGAGCGTGCGGGAGTCGACCGTCTCCGAGACGAGGCGGCCGGCCTCGTCCCGCTCCAGCGTCAGCTCGGCGTCCGGGCTGGTCGCTCGCGCCAGGCCGCCGGTCGCGTCGTACGCGTACGTCGTGATCGAGCCGGCCACGTCCTTGGTCACCGGGCGGTCGAGGACATCCCGCTCGAAGGTGATCACGTCACCGGACGGCGTCGTGCGCGAGGCCAGCCGGCCCGCCGCGTCGAGGTGATACTCCTGCACGCGGTCGTCGAAGTCGGTCTCGGATATCAGGCGTCCGGCGGAGTCGTACTCGTAACTCCACGTCAGTGCCTGCGGGTTGATGACCTTGCGGAGCCGGAGTTCCGTGTCGTGCTCGAATTCGTAGCGGACACCGTCCGGGCCCGTACGAGCCTTCAGCAGGTCGAAGTGGGTGTATTCGAAGCGCGAGACCGTGCCCAGAGCATCCGTGTGAGACGTGCGGTTGCCTTCGCCGTCGTACGTCCACGACTCCACGGCCCCGTCCGGGGCCGTGCGGCGGGACAGCTTGCCCTCGACCGTCCACTCGAGGCGGGTCGTCGCACCGAGCGGGTCGGTCACCGCGGCCGGGCGGCCGAAGGCATCCCGGCGGCAGCTCGTCGCCGCTCCGTTCGGATCGGTGACCTCCGTGGGCAGGCCGGCGCTGTCGCAGCGGACTGTCGTCGTCTCGCCCAGGGCGTTGGTGACCGAGGTCAGGTGCCCGCGATCGTTGTACGTGAAGCGGGTGGTCAGGCCCGCCGGGTCGGTCATCGCTATGCGATTGCCGAACCCGTCGTACTCGTAATGCCGGACCGGACCCTCCGCACTGGTGACAGCGACGGGGAGATGGTGACGGTTGTACGTGGCACTGGACCGGGAGCCGTCCGGGTAGGTGACCGCCGCGGTGTTGCCGTGCTCGTCGTACTCGAACGCGGTGGTCCGGCCGAGCGGGTCCGTGCGGGACAGAACACGGTCGTAACGGTCCCACTCCGTGCGGGAGACATGGCCCAGGGGATCGGTCTCCGCGACCGCCTGGCCGAGTTCGTTGAAGTGGTACGTGGTGACCGCGCCGGTGGAGTCGGTGTATCGCGTGACGCGGCGCTCGACGTCGAACGTCAGCTGCGAGGAGAGGTAGCCGTCGGGACCTACGGTGCGTTCCACCCGCCCCGTAGCGTCATAGACGTAACGGAACGTGGAGTCGTTGCTGTCGGTCCATGACGTCATGCGGTGATCGCCGTCATAGCCGAACCTGGTCGGCAGACCGGAGGAGTTGATGACTTCCGAGAGGTTCCGGTCCGCGTCGTGGCGGTAGGAGACGACGGGCGTTCCGGACTCGGCTGAACCTACGCCCAGAGCGGTGACCAGGCCGTCGGCGGTGTGCACGGCGACGTGGTAGCCACCACTGCTGTGGGACAGCGAGAGGGGTGTGCCGTCGTCCGCACGCTCGAGGATCAGTGTGTTGCCGTTGCGGTCCTCGACCTCCATCAGCCACCACACACCGGCCGATGCGCCATCACCTGCCGGCAGGAAGCGGCGGGTGAGGCCCGTGCGGGCGTCGTGGACCGCCAGGTCCCAACTGCCCCTGCCCTGCAGGCAGGTGAGGGGCAGGCGGCGGCCCTCGCTGGGCTGGACCTGCTCACCGACCAGATCGGGGACGTGGTCGTAGCGCAGTGACGAGCCGTCGCTGCGGCGCCACCACAGTCCGCCCTCACGGCCGGAGACCGTCTCGAGCCGCTCATCGAGGACCGAGGCCCAGGACGGGCCGAAGAATCGGCCGTGGCGGTAGTTGGAGCGGTGCGTACGGCCGATCTCGAGCGGCAGCACGGCCGGCAGCGTCAGATCACTCTGAGCCAGGAAGACCTCCCCGCTCTCCATGTCGATCGGGTCGCCGCCGTAGCAGCCGTTCTCCGCTTCCCGCCCCTCGCGGGAGAGCGCGGGGTCGGCCGGCCGGTCGGCCTTGGCGGGCCTGCCCTCCGAGTTCCGTCCGTCGGCCGGCGGGTCGTTCCTGGCGGGCGGGCGGGGGTCGTCCTTCCCGTCCCGGCCCTTGAGGATCTTGTCGAGTGCGTCCTGGTTGGCCTTCTCGTTGCGCTTGTGCTGCTCGGACGTCTTGCGCATGTTCTTCGGGACGGTCTCGCCGTTGTGCTTGATGACGGCCTTGACGGTCTTCTTGAGGGCTTTGGTGGCGCCGTCGACGATGCCGTCGATGGGAGCGGTCAGAGCGTCCTTGCCGCGGGCCCGGCCCTGGGCGTTGTGGGCGCGGTCGAGAGGTCCGTTGAGGGCCTGCAGAGAGCGTTCGCCGAGGCGCCCCAGGTCGCCTGCGCCCTTCTCGTACTCGGCGTGGTCGATGCGCATCCTGCCGCCGCCACCGCCGGACCCGCCTCCGGAGGGGCCGTGGGCGGAGTTGAGCTGCGTGCCGGCCGCGCCGCCGCCGTCGCCGCCACCACTCGGGTGGATGGCGTCGTCGGCCAGGTCCAGGATGGCGTCCGAGACCATGTCCTCCAGCTTCGCGGCGACCGGCTCGGTGACCATGGCGATCACCTGGTCGACGATCTGCTCGGCCGCCTCCTTCACCAGGCGCCGGACCACCTCCCGCATCGCGGCGACCTCCGCCGCGCCGATGAGGGCGGACAGGCCGCCGGTGACGACGGCCAGGCCCATCGAGACACCGACGGAGGCGGCCAGCACGCCAAGCTCGATCTCGGCCTTGATCTTCATGCCGTAGATGACATCCGCGACCACATCCATGGCGTCCGCGAACTGCCGTGAAACTTCGGGGAGTTGGTCCAGATGAGAGGACTTGACCTTGCCCCAGTGCTCCTGCAGGGCATCGACGGACCAGCCCTCACTGGAGGAGAGCAGTCGGCCCACCGCCGCTTGCGCCTCGCCCGCGTGGCCGTCGAAGGCGTCCGCGAACTCGCGCATGGCCTCTGCCATCTCGCGGTAGTCATCCTCGTCCACGTTCGGGAAGTTGATCCCGATGAAGTCGAGTATCTCGTCCAGCCAGCCGGGCAGCACATAGCCCATACGTACACATCCCCCGTGCCGCGCCGCTGCGACTGGCCCCCGTGGCTCGTCAGGTACGCGAATCAGCACCGTAGCCGATCAAGATCACGAGCGACCGGCGGCCCTCCAACTCGCGCCGCCGCCAACAGTCTTGGCGGCGATCCGTGCGCAGACGCAGCGGGCCGGCGCGCTTCAGCTCAGCGGTGCGCCGGGGCCGCGGAGCCTTCCTGAACCGGCGGCGTCGCGCGTCACCGCAGTTGACTGAACGCGAGGTCGGCGTCAGCCACGGCCTCCGGGTGGACGTCGCGGGCGGTTCGACCGTCGGCGATCTTCTGCCAGTTGGTCCGGGCGAGCACCCGTTGGACCGCGAGCACCTGGGCGGCTCGCAGGCGCGCCTGAATGCCTTCGCCGAGGGCGTCCGCCAGCGCACCCTCACCCTCGAGCTGGTACCGCGTGAGCCGTCCAGCCAGGCTCGGCGTGGTGAACACCAGCTGATGGAACGCCACCACCTCGGGGTGGTCGTTGAGGCCGGTGACGGGGTCGTACCGATCGAGGCCGGCCCGGAAGTGCCGGTGCAGCGCCACCACCGGCTCGGCACCGGGCTCCCGGTCACGTACGACGCGTGCCGCCTCGCCCTGGTGGTCCGCGAACCGGTGCAGCACCAGGTCTTCCTTGGTGGGGAAGTACCGGAAGAGGGTCGGCTTGGAGATCTCGGCCGCCGCGGCGATGTCGTTGACCGAGACGCGGTCGAAGCCACGCTCCAGGAACAGCGCGACGGCCGCGTCACCGATGGCGTCGCGCGTCCGCTCCTTCTTGCGGGCCCGCAGCCCCGTCGGCTCACTCATTTGACCAGCGTAACATTAGTAACCGAGTTGCCTTTTTAACCGAGTAACGTTTTCATGGGCGGCATGAACACCATGAACAAGAAGGACATTCCTCCCGTACTCGTCACCGGGGCGACGGGCCGGGTCGGCCGGGTCGTCATCGACCAACTCCTCGACGCGGGCGTGGCGGTCCGCGCCCTCACCCGTCGCCCGGAGGCGGCGGCGACGCTGCCGGCGAAGGTCGAGGTCTTCACAGGCGACCTCACCGTGCCCGAGTCGCTCGACCCGGCCCTGAACGGCGCCGGTGCCGTCTTCCTCGTCTGGACCGCCCCGCCCCAGACCGCCGAGGCAGTCGTCGAGCGGCTGGCGGCCCACGTGCGGCGGGTCGTCTTCCTCTCCTCCCCGCACCGGACGCCGCACCCCTTCTTCCAACAACCCAACCCCATGGCGGTGTTGCACGCCGGCATCGAGCGGCTCATCGCGGCCACCGGACTCGAGTCGACGATCATCCGGCCGGGGATGTTCGCGTCGAACGCGCTGGCCTGGTGGGCGCCCGCGATCCGGGCCGGCGAGGCGGTCCGGTGGCCGTACGGCGCTGCCGAGGCGGCTCCCGTCGACGACCGCGACGTCGCGGCTGTCGCGGCGCGGACGCTCCACAGGGACGGATACGCAGGAGGCGAGTACGTCCTCACGGGCCCCGAGTCGCTGACACAGGCCGCGCAGGTGGGCGCCATCGGTGACGCCCTGGGACGCCGGATCACCTTCGAGGAGATGACGCCGGACGAGTTCCGAAGCCTGTCGGAGGGCACGGTGCCCAACCCGGCCGTCGACATGCTGCTCGCCGCGTGGAACGCGGCGGCCGGACAGCCCGCGTACGTCACCACGACGGTGGCCGACATCCTCGGGACGGCACCGCGAACGTTCCACCAGTGGGCCACCGACCACGCCACCGCGTTCACGAACGGTGCGTGACCTCGTCGACCGGGACGGGAAGCACGGGGCGAGCACCCCAGCGCAGAAACGGCCAGGGGCCCAACCTCGAAAGGCTGGGCCCCTCCTGGCCAGATCAACGACGTGGCGAAACGCCACCCGCTACGCATTGAACCGGAACATCGACGACTCGTCAGCCAGCTGCAGAAACGCCGTATCCGGGCACCGGATCCAGCGAAGATCCAGCAACCGTCCTGGCAGGGACCACCGTGATCGCATGCGGCCATCGGACCGGTCACGGCCCACAGGCCGAGCCCATGTGCATCACACTGACCACGACCTCGCTCGTCTCGCTTTCCGCGGCCCGCAGGGCGGTGAGGCTGTGCGCGAGGAGGGGCATGGGCGCCGAACCGAAGGCCGAATCGATCAAGCTGGGGTCGGCTCAAGCCGGTCGATGCCCTTGGCCAGGTGCGCCTCCGGGCCCTCCGCCCAAAGCCAGGGATGGCCAGACAGCCGGCGGGTCTACTCTGCCCCGGACTCGGGCGGCTGCTCAGATTTCGCCCTTCTGGTAGCCCGTCAGCCGATCAATCTGCTTGTCGAGGTTGCGCACCTGGGTTGAGTTAGCTCCGACGGAGACGACCAGGAGGCGGCGAACCACTTCGAGCTCCACCCGCGCTTCATCATGATGTCCAGAGGCAGCGAGCATCTGAGCGATGAGATAGCGCGACTCGCGGATTTGGTCCGCGGTGTCGTTGCTCGCCGAGACATCAGCGTTCCGTACGTAGAAGCGGAGTTGGGGCAGGGCTTTGCCTGGGTTTCCGATCTCCGCGTAAGCATGTCCGGCGTGGTACGAACAGTCGAGGACGTACGAGTCGGTCGCAGGCAGATGCTTGCGGTAGTCGCGGCCGACGACTTCGAAGAGCGCCGCGGCACGGGTGTACCCGCCGGCGTAGAAATGTGCGGCAGCGAGGAAGTGGCGCAGGCGCAGGTCCAGGAAGGGGTCGTGAGCGGCGCGGGCGACACCGTCCTCGAGGAGCCGGATGGCCTCAGAGGGGTGATCGTTTTCCAGCAGCACCCGAACGTTGGCCTGCAGCTCTTCGGACTCGACGTCGGTGAGCTTTCCTCGATTGGTGGGCTGCTCCCGCTGCTTGGCCGGGGCCAGGAGGGGGCGGCGGAAGGGGCGCGTCGGGTCTCGGCTCTCGTCGCCGCCCGTCGTTGTATCGTTCGGAGCCGATGCCATGGGGAGAAGGGCCTCGTAGACCTCCTCGGCGGCGGGCCTCTCCTGTGGGTCCTTCGCGAGCATCAACGCCAGCAGTGTGTCAAGAGCGGCCGGGATGTCTGCTCGTCTGCCCTGGACCGACGGGGCGGGCGTCTGCAGGTGATGGGCCCGCAGCGGCATGCTGTCGGTCCCGTGGAAAGGCACGTCGCCAGTCAGCAGCTCGCAGAGCAGACAGCCGAGCGAGTAGACGTCCGAGGCGAAGGTCACCGCCTTGCCAAGGCACTGCTCCGGAGACATATAGGGCGGGGTCCCGACCGTCTTGTCGATCTGGGTCAGCCTCGGCAGCGCGCCCGCACCGCGCAGGATGGCGATGCCGAAGTCGAGGACTTTCACCAGGCCGCCGTTGACAATGATCACGTTGGACGGCTTGATGTCGCGGTGGACGATGTCGACCCGGTGCACGTCGGCCAGCACCGCCGCGATCTGCGCCGCGATCGCCGCCGCCCATGCCACGCTCGGCGCCGCTTCGCCGTAATCCGTACGGTCGAGCACCGCCTCCAGCGTCGAGCCGCGCAGCAGCTGCATGACAAGCCACAGCCGCGTACTGCCGTCGGGTGCGGTTTCGACGCCCGTGTCGTAGACCGCCGGAATCCCCTGATGCTCCAGCTGCGCGGAGGTACGGATCTCGCGCAGGAACCGCTTGCGGTCGCGCTCCAGACCGTCGAGGATCTCCACCGCCTCCGGACTGTCCGGTGCGGCCGGGATCGCGGCCGTCGACGAGGGGCGAAGCACCTTGATCGCGACGCGTCGGTCCAGACGCTCGTCGTAACCGTGGAAGACCTCGCTCATGCCGCCGCGACCGATCGAACCGTCCACCCGGTAGCGTCCTGCGAGCAGCGGTCTCTCGGCCGACTGTTCCGTACTGTCCGTCACGCCCCACCACTCCTGCCCAGAGATTTCGGAGCCTACGGCTCCGCCCGCCCCACCGTCTGTCGGTTACAGCGATTACTGCTCGATCGCCTGGCCTCCGGTTTCCCGGCGCATTTCACTGCGCAGCTTTGCCAGGGCTTCGTCCCGCGCCGGTTCGGTGATGATGCGGTAGGCGCGCTTGCGGGCCGCTTCCTTGATCGCCTTTTGGAACTCGTTGTTGTCGAAGTACAGCTTCATGAAGTCGGTGTTGCGCTCGGCGTTCTCCGCGACGATGTCGTCGAGCCGGTCGTCGGCGACCTGCCCGAAGCGGGCCTCGTCGTTCATGAGCGCGACCTGTTGCATCGCGGTGTCCTCGACCAGGCCGACGACCTGCTGGTAGACGAGGATCTGGTCGGAGGTGCTCAGGTCGAGCCCGAAGCGCTCGTTGAGTTCCTCGATGACCTCGGAGAGCGGCTTCACCTCCGGCTCCCGGTAGCCTCCGCCGTCGGCGGCGTGGCCCCGGACATCGCGGTCGCCGACGGTGGAGAGCGACACGTTGTGCCGTCCCGTGAACTCCAGGCGGAAGTGGCTCAGATCGGCGTCCCCTATGTCGACCGAGGCGGAAGGGCGTCCCGGCAGACGGATGAGCAGGATCCTGCCGTACTGGTAGAGGCGTTCCAGATCCCGGTCGCCCCAGTCGACGATCTGGGCGATGAGGCTGTAGGCGCGTACGTAGTCCTGCAGCGCGCCCCGGAAGCCTTCGCGTTCGTCGTCTGTTTCCAGGGCATCGAAGCGGTCGAGGGCCGGCTTGAGGTACTCGTGGAGTTCGGCGTGGAGCTTGCGCTCGGCGGCGTCCGGCATCCGGCCGGGACCGGCTGCGGACAGGACGCGGATGAAGGCTTCCATCTCCGATGCGGCCAGGAGGCCGTATCCCATCACCTCGTGCTGCTTGGTGTAGAGGAGGTTCGGGTCGCTCGGCTCGGTGATGGTCGTCTCGAACCAGTCCTCGAAGGCGGCCTGGATGTCGGCGGCCTCGTTGACGAAGTCGAGGATGTGCACGTCGTCCTGCGACTTGAGCGGGTGGATCCGGTTGAGCCGCGACAGCGTCTGCACGGCCGCGACGCCGGTCAGCGGCTTGTCGACGTACATCGCGCACAGCAGCGGCTGGTCGAAGCCGGTCTGGTACTTCTCTGCGACAACCAGAATCCGGTACTCCTCCTGGGCGCGCGCGACCGCCTGCGGATCGTCGGCCTTGGTGTAGCCGAATCTGTCCGGCAGTTGGCCCTCGGGGAAGCCGTTGAGCTGGGCCTCGGTGAACTCCAGGCCAGCGTCGTCCTTGAGCTGCCCGGAGAACGCGACGAGAGCGCCGCAGTCCTTGTAACCGCGCAGGGTGACGTACGCGCGGATGGCCTGGTAGAGATCCAGCGCGTGCTGACGGCTGCTGGTGACGACCATGGCCTTGGCCCGGCCACCGAGCCGCCCGGTGATGTTCCCCCGGAAGTCGTCGACGATCAGCCGCGCCTTCTGCTCCAGGGACTTGGGGTGCTGCTCGGCGTAACGGACGAGTTTAGCTTTGGCCTTCTTCTCGTCGACTTCGGGGTTGGAGATGGCCGACTCGGCCTGGTCGACGGCGGCGTTACGCAGCCGCCACTTGGTGTCGTACGTGATGTAGTTGGCGAGCACGTCGAGGATGTAGCCCTCGTCGATCGCTTGTCGCATCGAGTAGATGTGGAAGGGCACGTACATGCCCTGCTCTCCGGTGCGCTGGTTCACCCGGTCCGGGTCGAAGATGCCGAACAGCTTGAGGGTGGGCGACTTCGGGGTGGCGGTGAAGGCGAAGTAGGACAGGTTTGGCTGCTTGCCACGTACCCGTGTCATGTACTCCACGGGGTCCTCGTTCTCCTCGCGAGCCGGAACATTCGAACCGAGCGCCTGCTTGATCTTGATCGCCGATTCACTGCCCTGCGAGGAGTGCGCCTCGTCGATGATGACCGCGTAGCGCTTGCCGGACAAGCCCATGTCGGCGATCTTCTTCAGCACGAACGGGTACATCTGCAGAGTGCTGATGACTATCTTCGACGTGGAGTCGTCCAGGGCGCTGGCGAGTTGGGTCGAGTCCTCGTCGATCTTCTTGACGACACCGGGGATGTGGTCGAACTGGAAGATGGTCTTCTGGAGTTGCCGGTCGAGGACCACCCGGTCGGTGATCACGATGATCTTGTTGAAGACCGGCTGGTTGGCGGCGTCGAAGAGGGTGGAAAGGCGGTGCGCCAGCCAGGCGATCGTGTTCGACTTGCCGGAGCCGGCCGAGTGCTGGATCAGGTAATTGTGCCCGGCCCCGTGTTCCCGGGCGTGGGTGACCATCTTCTGCACCGCGTCCCACTGGTGGTAGCGCGGGAAGATGCGGGGCGAGGTGTGCGGGTTCTCCTTCGCACCCTTCTTGTCCGGAGCCTTGATATGGATAAAACGGTGCAGGATCTCCAGCCAGTTGTCGCGCTGCCAGATCTGCTCCCACAGGTAGGCGACGCTGTACGAGCCGGGGGTGGCGGCCGGGTTTCCGGCCCCGCCGGACACGCCGGGGCCGTTGGAGCCGAGGTTGAACGGCAGGAACTGCGTATCAGCACCGCGCAACCGTGTGGTGATGAAGGCGCGGTCGGGGTCGACCGCGAAGTGAACCAGGGCCCGCTTGGCGAAGAACACGTCGTTCGGGTCGCGGTCACGACGGTACTGCGCGACCGCGTGGTCGGCGTTCTGGCGGGTGTTCGGGTTCTTCAACTCGACGGTGGCGACCGGCAGACCGTTGACGAAGAGCGCAATGTCGAGGGTTCGGCGGGGGTGACGGGTGCTGTGGTGCAACTGGCGGGAGACGGTCAGCACGTTCGCGTTGTACTCGGCGAGCGCGTCCACGGCCAGGGTGTGGCCGGGGCGGAAGTACACGAGGTCGATCTGTACGCCTCGGTCGCGTACGCCCTGGCGCAGGACGTCCAAGACACCGCGTGCGTCGATTTCGGCGGCGACGCGCTCCGCGAACTGCCGTTGGGCGGTGTTCCTGCCGCCGTAAAAGCCGACCAGCCGCTCCCATGCCTTCGCCTGTGTCGCGCCGATGAAGCGGTACATCTCGCCAGTGTCGATACCGAGCTCGACTTTGAACGTGCCTTGGGCGAGGGACCAGCCGCGTGCGAGCAGCTCGGCCTCGACGTTGACCTCGAAGGCGTCTTCGGAGTGGGCTCCGCGGCTACTCATGCGGTGCCTCCGGAGGTAGCCGAGCGGCGGGCGGTGGTGACGTCGAACTGGCCGGTGACAGCGGCGGTGATGAGGGCCTGGCGGCGCTCGGCGAGCACTGAGAGTTGACTCTTCAGCAATTGCTGTGCCGCTTGCGTGGCACGTTGCTGTGAGTGGAGTTCATCCACGATGCGACCCTGCTTTACCAGCGGTACGTCTGGCAGAGGCAAGTTGGTGACTGTCGCGGTGGGTAGGTTGTTTGCCATGCCGTCGGCACCTGAGATGCCGAGCTTGATTTCCTCGCGAACACGATGAGTTCTGAGCATGAGTGCAACAAAGTTCGGGTTCATTCGCATGCGGTCCATGCGCAGGCGATAGATTTTATCGCATAGCAACAAGTTCGAAGGCAGCCCTTCAGGGAGAACTCCGATACTGCCGATCAATTCGACCGACCCACTCGCTCGAGACATGAGGAGGTCCCCAACTCGAAGCCGATATCGAAGCTCGGGGGAAATCGACGTCGGCAGCGCCTTGTGTTGGTTCTCGTCAAATGTTCCACCGTTGACGCAACCCGCCTTAACAACTCCCCACTCGCCTTCCTCTGTGAGGCGATCCTCACACTGAGGTGACCATCCTTGCTCGATCTTCTGGAGAACGTGGCGAACCTTCACTGTTCCATGCTTACCCCCGAGGTCACCGGCAGCCCGAGAGAGCGTGTTCAGCATTCGGGCTCCGGTTGACTCCAGTTGGGAACTTCTAAGCCCAACCAATTGGTCGATCCGGGCCGTCTCGGCATCGAGGAAGTCGGCGATGCGGCGCTGCTCGTCCAGCGGGGGGAGCTCCAGGTTGAGGTGAGTAACATCTTCTGGCGATACCCGCTGGTGGCTACGTGTTACCGATTGGACCTGGGCGTCGAGAGTTTGGCGAGTGGACTCCGCTTGGAGCATGTAGGCAAGGAACTTGGAGTCGATCCCTGGATTTACTTGCAGGGCAACAAATTCGGTAGACGAAACCACGGGAAAGTCATGTCTCGCTACATGGACAACCCTGCTCTTGCGTGGATTTAGCTTACTGATTAGCACCTCACTGCCACGGAGGTGAAACTTTGCAGACTGAATAGATTCCGTTTCCTCGATCTGGCCAGTTCCGTGCTGATCGATTGCGGGAATGCTGTAGTGCACGACGTGGTCGCCAAGGATAGAAGGATCGATCACCTCGCGTCGCACTGTAGTCAGAGACCAAAGTGGACGCTTCTTCCAGGCGTTACTCATCCCGTCACCTCGCCCAGGAGCTTCTGGATCTGTTCCTCAAGCTCGCGCAGCTCCGCGTCGATCTCGGCCAGCGGCCGTGGCGGTGTGTACACGTAGAAGTGCCGAGTGAAGGGGATCTCGTAGCCGATCTTCGTCTTGTCGTGGTCGATCCAGGCGTCCGGGACATGTGGGGCGACTTCGCGGGCGAAGTAGGTCTCAATGTCTTCATCGAGCGGGATGTTCTCGTAGTCGCGCAAGTCCGGGTCCGGGAGGATCGTTTCGATGCCGGCCTTCTTGGTCTTCTGGACCTCGCCTTCGGGGTCGGACACAGAGACCGCGCCCCACACGCCCTTGAGGAGTGCTGCCGTTCCAGGCCACTGTGCGCCGTCTGCCGCGACGGCTGTGTGAAGGGCATCCCGCGCCTCCTGCTTCGTCCACCACGCCGAGCCAGTCAACCCGCGCAGCGCTTCGATCATCGCCTCGCGGCCGTCCCACTTGGCCAAGGCCTTCGCGTTCTCCAATGCGGCGAGGGTGTCCTCGGTGATCTCGAAGCGCAGCTTCAGGGGGCGTTCGACGGTGATGCGGTGGTAGCCGAAGTCGCGGGTCTTGAAGATCTTGACCTTGGCGTGGCCCGGGTGATCCGCGCCCACGGCGCCCTTGAGGGCGTCGACGTACAGCTCGGTGATGTGCTTGATCTGCTCGTCGTTGATCTGCTTGCGCTTGTCGCCGAAGGACTTGCGCATCTTCTCCCACTGGTCGCGGGCGTCTAGCAGGGCCACCTTGCCACGCAGCTTCTCGGGTTTGCGGTTGGAGAGAATCCAGAAGTAGGTGGAGATGCCGGTGTTGTAGAAGAGCTGATCCGGGAGAGCGACGACGCCTTCCAGCCAGTCGTTCTCCAGGATCCACTGCCGGATCTTCGACTCGCCGGACTCGGCCGCTCCCGTGAAGAGCGGCGAACCATTGAAGACAATGCCCAGGCGGGTCCCCTTGCCCTCGATGGGTTCCATCTTCGAGAGCAGGTGCTGGAGGAAGAGGAACGAGCCGTCGTTGATGCGCGGTGTGCCCGCGCCGAAGCGCCCGGCGTGGCTGATCTCGGTCTCGGCCTCGACCTCGTCCTTGACCTTCTTCCACTCCACGCCGAACGGCGGGTTGGCCAGCATGTAGTCGAACTTCTGGTCCGGGTAGCCGTCGTCGCTGAAGGAGTTCCCGAAGTAGATGCGGCCGGGCTGGTTGCGCATGAGCATGTCCGCCTGGCAGATGGCCCAGGACTCTGCATTGAGTTCCTGCCCGAAGAGGTAGACCTTGGCCTTCGGGTTGATCGACTTGATGTGGTCCTCGGCCGCGGTAAGCATGCCACCGGTGCCGCAGGCTGGGTCGAGGATGTTGATGACCTGGCCCTCGCCGGCGATGGTCTCGGCGTCTGGAGCGATGAGCAGGTTGACCATCAGCTTGATGACTTCGCGCGGGGTGAAGTGCTCACCGGCGGTCTCGTTGGAGTCTTCAGCGAACTTGCGGATCAAGTGCTCGAAGACGTAGCCCATGTCGTGGTTGGAGAGCTTGTCGAGGTCTCGCATCGTGTTGAACTTGCCGACGACCTTGTAGAGGATCTTCGCGCCCGCGAGTCTGGTGATCTGGTTGTCCAGGTCGAAGCGGGACAGGATCTTCCGGACGTTCGGGGAGAAGCCGTTGATGTAGTCGCGCAGGTTCTTCGCGACGTTCGGGGCGTCCGAGGCGATCGAAGCGAAGTCCTGGTCGGAGGTGTTGTAGAAGGAAAGCTTGGCCGCGAGCTCCAGCAGCCGGTCCTTGTTCTGGACCTCCAGCGACGCGTTGCGGGCTCGCACCGCGTCGCGGGTCGGCGCCATCACCGCGTCGAGGCGACGCAGCAACGTGAACGGCAGGACTACCTGCCCGTACTCATGGCGCTTGTAGTCGCCGCGCAGCAAGTCGGCGACCGACCAGATGTCGTTCGCCATCTTGGTGTGCGTGGGTGCTGAGGTCACAGGTCTCTCGTCTCGTCGTCAGCCGGCTCGGCTTCATCAGTGTGCTGCGAGGTGGTGAACTCCGGTGCCAGAACACCGGTGGTCAGTCCGTGGATGGTCTGCTCGATGACGTGCGTGCTCGTTTTTGCGAGCGTGGTGAGTACGTCTTCGAGCTGCTGGAGGTGGCGGAAGGCATCTCCGTAGCGGCGTTGGTCAGGGAGGGACATGCGGGGAACGCGGCAACGGCGCAGGTCCTCGCGGCTGAGTACGCCGAGGGTGTTGGATACCGGCAGCGCGTTGGCGTCGATGCGCAGAAACGTGGCGAGGAAATGTGCGTCTAGCCGGGTGCCGTCGATCTCGACGACCTGTGCGACGCCGTTGTCGTCCTCGGCGCCGCCGGAAGCGACGATCGGTGGCCGACCGAACGTCCGAAGCAGCAGGTCGCCTGCGCGCGGGGTGGTCTCCCGGGAACGGATTTTCAGTGCACCCGCGCGTTCCAACTCGCCGAAGGTCACGTACACGGGGTTCGCCGACTTCGCTGGCGTGGCGAACCGCGGCAGGCCTTGGCCGATGCGCGTGTACATGGCCTGCAGCCGGTCGGTGACCTGGAGGAAGTCCTCGGGGCTCGCCTCGGCATGCGAGTTGATGTGCCGGGAGGGCAGTAGGTTGGCATCGCCGTTGAGGAGTTCTCGGCGCGGAACTGCGCGCAATATCGTCGAGTGTGCATCGGCGAAGAGGCGTTGCCAGGCGGCGAACTCCTGGGGTACGTCGGCCGCATCGCCCAGTCCTGCGAGGTCGACCATGCGCACCGTCTCCGTGGCGGCAGCGTCGTAGGGGCGTTGCAGTACCCAGAGACAGAACTCGGTGTCAGGTGCCGACCCCATGCCCTTCGGCAGCGCGATCACATCGCGTAGAGCGCCGGAACGTACCAGCTCGGCGCGGATGTGTTCCCCGGAGGGCTGGACGCACGTACGTGGTGCCACCGCGATCACGGCCAGGCCGCGGGGTCGTAGATGGGCGTAGCAGTGCTGAACCCAGGCCAGCTCGCTGTCGCGCGGAGCAGGGACGCCGAATTCCCAGCGCGGATCGGTGCCCAGCTCGTCGGCCGGCCACTGGGGCAGGTCGAGGGGAGGCTCGCAGACCACGGCCGCCGCTTTACCTAGGTAGGCGTCGAGCTGATTGTCCAGGAAGGAGTCGCCGGTGTGGATCTCGTACGGTGCCCCGTGGGCGTTGCTGCGCAGATTGTGGGCGGCGGCAGAGGCGTCCGACTCCTCAACTTCCTGGCCGACGAGCTTGACGGCGTCTCCAAATCGATCCGCGACGGCCAGCAGCAACGTGGCCTTGGAACAAGCTGGGTCGAGTACCGCGGGTTCATCCGTGGAACCGGCTTCGATCGGTCGCGCCGCGGCTGTCGTGCGTGGCAACAGCGCCACCGTCGCCCTGGCCAGCAGTTGTCCGGAACCCAGGGCCGCGATTCCCTGCTCCTCTTCCTCCTTCGGCAGGCGGTCGCAGTGCGGAGCAGAGTGCGGCGCTTCCTGGTCCACACGGTGAGTGCCGGTGTCAGTGCGGCCGGCCGTCGATAGCTGGTCGCCCTTACCGGTGTCCTTCAGCCATGCCTCGACCTCGGCCCGGGAGAACGTCGGGCGGCGATCGTCACCACCCACCGGCTGCGGGAACGCGGGGTATCGACGACGCCAGTTGGACACGGCGGCACGTCCGACGCCGGCCAGCCTGGCGATCGCGGCGGCCGTCATCTCTTCGCGCTCGGCTGGACTCATGACGTGACCATATCGGCCAGATCTCCCCCCAGGCAAGCCTCTGTGAACACGACAGGATTACGTCAACGGCAACCTGTGAACATCGATGCTTAGTGTCAACATGCTTGCGTCGCGTCTCGTGCGCCGCTACGGTTCTTGCCAGCAAGAACTCTTGGTTCGCCTGCTGCACCTTTGCGCACGCCATCAAAGTCCCACGCCACCCCAATCACCCCACGGCCCAGTACGGCCAGACGCGCCAGCCCCCTCACAGGAACCGATGCTCCACAAGAGGCACCACGTGTTACCGACCTCGCGCGCCGAATGCGCCCCTCACCCCAGGGAGACTTCCTTGCCCCGCACCACCGCCTCAAGGCGCCGCCTCTATCGGCTCCTCGACGTCGCCCCCACCCCGGCCGCCATGCTCGATACCCTCGATCTCGAGCAGCTCACCGCCTACCACGCGGACGTCCACGACCCGAGCGAGTTCCTGGGTGTGCCCGCGCTTCGGGTGACCTTCGGCATCGACAAGGACGAGGCCTCATGGTGCGGCGAGCTCGTCCAGCTCACTGATGAGGATGTCCGTGAGCGGGAGCGGCGCACCGGCGCGCTGCTGATGATCGCCGTCGACTCCGCCGTGTACGCCGTCGGCTACGACCAGGGGTTTCGGCTGCTCCCCACGCATCTGAAGGACCAGAGTTTCGGGCTCTCGGTCGCGATCCGCACCATCGACCCGCAGCATGTCCGCGACTTCACCGCCAACCAGCTCGGCGCCGCCCGCACCGACATCTCCATCGTGCCCGGCGGCACCTCCGTGCCCGCCCTTGGCCTGCGCGCACACTCCCGCATCGTCCGCAGCCTCGGCGGCTACCTGGACAACATCGACCTGACCGCCTCCGGCCGGCCGGGCCGTGCGATGACGGTGGAGGGCGGGGTCGGGTTGCACCTCAAGCTCGGCACCACGCCTGACACCCTCATAGCCGACATTCGCACCATCGCCGCCCTCCTCGAGAACACCGACCCTCATCCCGACCTGGCATTCGTCGAGCACATCAAGCCGGTCACCGCCCCGGCTTTGCGCAAGACGCTCGACGAGCAGCTCGACACGATCCTGGGACAGCCGACCGTCGACTCGATCTGCTCCGCCGTCCCCGCCGAGCAGATCGACGACTACACCCACGCAGCCACCTACGCGATCAAGATCGGAGACTGCGCACCCTTCTCCACGGACACCTTCGACCTCGACTACTTCCTGACCCGGGCACGGATCATCAAGCCCGGTCAGCGCATCGAGGCGCTGCGCCACGGCACCGTGGCCCTCTACAGCCGCGAGCGCGCATCGGCCGTGGACCACCTTTCGACGACCAGTGCCCTGAAGTGGATCGAGGCCCACGTCTCCCTCGGCTCGCGCAGGTTCTGCTTCCTGGACGGCGCCTGGTTCGAGTTCGGCGCCACATACCTGCGTGCCCTGCGTGAGACCGTGGCCCCCCTGTTTCCCGCCAACCCGTCGCTGGACCTGCCCGCCTGGCAGTACTCCCTCGAGGTGAACAAGAAGGGCAAGACCGTCCGCCGGCCAACCAGGGAGGCCACCTACAACGAGCAGGCCTCCAAGAATCGGCCGGGCTGGGTCTGCCTCGACCAGAAGAACGTCAACAATCCCCTCAAGGCATCGAACGCGGTCGAGATCTGCGACCTCCTCACGCCCGACAACACCCTCGTCCTGGTGAAGAAGGCCCACGACTCAGCCCCTTTGAGCCACCTCTGCTACCAGGCTCACGTCGCCGTCGAGCTCCTCCAGCAGAACCCCTCTGTGCGTGCTCAGTTCGCCCGGCAGGTGCACATCCAGAGCGACGGCCGCCGTACCCTGCCCGAAGACTTCACCCCGCGCCGCGCCGTCTTCGCGATCCTCCTCAAGGCTGGCGAGAAGCTGACCCCCGACACCCTCTTTCCGTTCTCCCTGATCACGCTGGCCCAGACCGCACAGACGCTCAATGCCCGTGGGGTCCAGGTCGAGGTCGTCGGCATCGAGGCCGCCCTGGCCCCCGCGACCGATGGGCTCAGCGAGGCCGCCTGACGAAGCGGTCGGAGCGCAGGGACTCCCCGCACCCGAGCAGGGCACCGCCCGCTGAGGCAGCCACGACGACGGGCCCCTCACGGAACTCGCCGAGCTCCCAGCCGCCACGCATCGCACGCAACTCCCGCAGCGCCTCGACGCCCACCACGCCGACCGCTTCACCAGCCCTGCGGCCTTTGGGGCCAGTGGGTCAACAC
>NZ_JAAAHS010000690.1 GCF_009908195.1 Streptomyces boluensis
GGGTGAGGTCGTGGGTGGGGGCGCCTTCGGGTGGACAGGGGATGTCGTTCTCGTGGAATGTCTCGCGGACCTCTTCCTCGGACGTGTTCAGGATCTCTGCGATGGCTCGGAGGGCGGCGGGTGTGGGAAGCGGGCTGTCTGACCGGCGGGGCGGGGTGTTGTCGTAGTCCGTCACGAGCACCGACTGTTCGATGACGCGGACGTGGAAGCCGAGCGCTTCGAGGTGCCGTGTTGTGTGCTCGAATCCTCTGCCGCCGATGTGGAGGCGCTTCCGCACGGTGATCGAGCGGGCTTCGTGCTCCGAGCCGGGGACGCTCGCTTCCTCCGGCGGAGGCAGGAAGGTAAGGGCGTCCCGACTCTCGGCAGGAAGGTCGGCGTGCTGCTCGGGCAGAGGCGTGGGTACGTCCGGTACGCGGTACCCCAGACGTGCCAGGCGCTCCGCCGCGAGGGCAGGACGTTCCTGGGTGTACAGATGGGCGAGGGGGACCCAGCCACCGCGGGGAAGCCAGACCGGAGGGGTGCTCCTGACGGGGCGGTTCAGGCACAGCAGCGGCAGATCCACCTGTCCGATGTGGGCCAACTCCGGATCGATGTCCAGCTCGTATCCGATGGCGCGCAGCCGATCGGCGGTCTGGGATACGGGGAGGGAGGCCCGGTGGGCCGCGTCGAGGACCTCGGTGTCGGTCACTGGAGTGCTGCCGAGCCAGGGCAGGAGCGCGTGCAGCAGTTCCACTGCGGGGTCGTCGATTTGGAAGGACCTGTTGCGTCGCGCTGGCATGCCGTACACGGGAGGAAATGCGTGCTCGGTAAGCGTGTAGACGCTCCTGGGCCACATGTACAGCCTCCGCGTGATGAGCAGAGTCGTATCGGTCGGCGTGGCCGTCGGCTCGGGCGCGTCGAAGTCGATGCCGAGCAAGGTGCGGAGGCGCCAGCGGAGCACTGGTTCCGGCATGCACAGGATCAGGAGGGTGGCGAGCCGGTCGGTCTGCGCAGGGTCGTGGAACTGCCCGGTGGCGGTGGGCAGAAGCAGCAGATCGGGCTCGAACAGCCCGGTGCGGGCCACGTCCAGTTGCCAGTGGTCGAGGCTCCAGGTGACCTGTCGTCGCGCCGCCTCCACGAGGATCGCCTCGGCGAGTGTGGCGTCCTCGGACCAGAGGTGGCCCAGCCATGCCGGGTTGAGGGTCCCGGAGCTCTCCAGTAACTCGTCGATGGCACCCATGGAGCGGTCGTGCACCAGGTCGTGGTCGTGAGAGCGGAGCGTGCGGCGATCGACGGAGAGGGTGGCCTGCTGGTCACCGCAGAGGTCGACGACCCGCCCGAACAGCGTGCGTGTGGCGTAGATCCCGTCCACGAGCACGGCGCCGGGCCCGTCCGTCCACCACATGCCGGAACCGCGTGCCGGTTGGGCGGTCCTGGGAAGCTTCATGAAGGAGGGTGATCCGTCATCTTGCCGCGGAAGGACGAAGGCGGACCAGGAGTACCAGCCGCTTAGGGGGGCCAGGGAGCGGCGGGTCGAGGAGCGCGAGGCAGGCGGCTTCGCAGGAGCGGTGACCAGCTCACCCGGCTCCCACTCCACCGACCCCGAGCCCTCGCCCGGCACCCGCACCCGGTACTGCCCGACCCACAACCACTCCTTCAACTGCTCGGCACTGGAGGGCATCTCCTTCCCC
>NZ_JAAAHS010000691.1 GCF_009908195.1 Streptomyces boluensis
CCCGCAACCCCCGCAACTCCCTCGTACGGAACCCGAAGTTCAGCATTCCCGCCGCGGCCGGTGCCGCGCTCGCCGTGGTCGGTGGGGCGGTGTTCTGGTCGCCGGGATCGGCCGGGGCCGCGCCGACCGAGCGGCAGGTGCGGGCCGGGTTCACGGCGGTGGCCGTCGGGGATATCGCCGAGCAGTGCACCGCGGACGACAGCTCGTGCGAACACCCCAAGACCGCCGCCCAGGTGGAGAAGATCAACCCGTCCTTCGTGATGACGATGGGCGACAACCAGTACGACGACGCGCGGCTCCAGGACTTCGAGGACTACTACGACACCACCTGGGGCGCGTTCAAGGACAAGACGCGTCCCGTGCCGGGCAACCACGAGACGTACGACCCGGAAGGGCCGCTCGCCGGGTACAAGGCCTACTTCGGTGACATCGCCTACCCCGACGGCAAGAGCTACTACAGCTACGACCAGGACAACTGGCACTTCGTCGCCCTCGACTCCAACAGCTTCGACGACTCCGCGCAGATCGACTGGCTGAAGGCCGACCTCGCCGCCAACACCAAGAAGTGCGTGGCCGCTTACTGGCACCACCCGCTGTACTCCTCCGGCGAGCACGGCAACGACCCGGTCGGCCGGCCCGTCTGGAAGATCCTCGACGAGGCCGGCGCCGAACTGGTCCTCAACGGCCACGACCACCACTACGAGCGGTTCGCGCCGCAGGACGCCGACGGCAACGCCGACCCGGACGGCATGGTCGAGATCCTCGCGGGTACGGGCGGCGCCAACCCGTACAAGATCGAGGAGGTGCAGCCCAACAGCGAGAAGCAGCTCACCGGCACCTTCGGCGTGGTCAAGCTGAACTTCGCCGACGCCGGCTTCTCCTGGGAGCTGATCGGCAGCGACGGCCAGGCCGCGGACACCAGTCCGTCGTACGACTGCCGCTGACCCGCGTACGTACCGGCGCGCACATGTATCTCGCCACCACGGACGCCCCCACGGGCGCCCCCACGGACGCGGTCGCAGGGCGGGGCGGTTCCGCCGCCCGGCGCGGCCGCGTCGCCGGGCCCGTCCTCGCGCTCGGCGCGGTCAGCCTGGTCACCGACATCTCATCGGAGATGGTCACGGCCGTCCTGCCGCTGTACTTCGTGCTCCAACTCGGCCTGTCCCCCCTGCAGTTCGGCTTCCTCGACGGCCTCTACAACGCGGTCACCGCGCTGGTGCGGCTCGCGGGCGGGCGCGCCGCCGACCGCGGCGGCCGCCACAAACTCGTCGCCGGAAGCGGCTACGCCCTGTCCGCGCTCTCCCGTATCGGCCTGCTGCTCGCGGGCGGCGCCACCGCGGGGATCGGTGCGGCGCTCGCCGCCGACCGGATCGGCAAAGGGGTGCGCACCGCCCCGCGCGACGCCCTGATCTCGCTGTCCAGCCCGCCCGAGCACCTCGGGCGGGCCTTCGGAGTGCACCGCGCCATGGACACCACGGGCGCCCTGCTCGGCCCGCTCGCCGCGTTCGCGCTGCTGTGGGCCACGGCCGACGCCTACGACGCGGTGTTCGTCGTCAGCTTCTGCTGCGGGCTGCTCGGGGTGCTCCTGCTGATCGCCTTCGTGCCGGGCCGGGACGCGCTGCCG
>NZ_JAAAHS010000692.1 GCF_009908195.1 Streptomyces boluensis
CCCCTCGCCCCGTACACCGCCGGCACCACCCTGCAGAGCACCGCCGCACCCCGCCCGGCAGGGCAGGGCTACGTCCGGCTCGGCGACGGACCCGCCTGGGAGCGCGTGACCCGCGCCGACCTCGCCGCGCCGAAGGACGGCCGCGCCGACCGCCGTACCGCCCTTGCCGCGTTCGTACAGTTCACCGACCTGCACATCGTGGACACCCAGCACCCGCTGCGCTACGAGTACGTGCGCGGGCAGACGGCCAGTGCCTGGCGTCCGCAGGAGACGCTGTCCGTGGCCGGGGCGGTCGCGCTTGTGGAGCGAGTGAACGCGCTGCGCGGCGCGCCGGCGACCGGCGCGCCCCTCAGCTTCGTCATGACGACCGGCGACAACACCGACAACAACTCCCGCTCCGAACTCGACTGGTTCCTGCGGACGATGAGCGGCGGCAGCATCACCCCGAACACCGGCGACCCGCGCCACTACGAGGGTGTCCAGGACAGCGGCCTGAAGGAGTACTGGCACCCGGACCGGGCCGAACTCCGCGACGCCGACAAGGAGTTGGGCTTCCCGGCGATTCCCGGCTTCCTCGAAGCCGCCACCCGCCAGGTCCGCAGCCCCGGCCTGAACCTGCCCTGGTACTCCACGGTCGGCAACCACGACTCCCTGCCCGGCGGCTGCTACGCCTCGGGCGACAGTTGGTTCCACGACTTCGCGGTCGGCGGCAAGAAGCTGATGTCGCTGCCCGAGGACCGCGCCGCCGCGTTCTGGAAGTCCGTGAAGAAGGGGCTCGACCCCAAGGGCGAGCAGTTCCGCGAGCTGATGCGCACCGAGAAGAAGCGGCTGCGCTCCATCACCCCGGACGTCACCCGCGCCCCGTTCACGCCCACCGAGTACGTACGCGCCCACCTCGACCCGGCGTACGCGGGTCCGGGCCCGGTCGGTCACGGCTATACGCAGGCCAATGTGGACGAGGGTACGCAGTACTACGCGTTCCGCATCGCCGACGACGTGGTCGGCCTCAGCCTCGACACCACCGACCCCGCCGGGCACTACGAGGGCTCCCTCGGCACCGCTCAACTCGACTGGCTCAAGGACGAGTTGGCGAAGGCGGAGCGGGACGGCGCGTACGTGATCGTCTTCAGTCACCACACCAGCGCCAGCATGCGCAACCTGCGGCCCGACCCGGACCGGCCGCGCGAGGCCCGGCACGGCGGCGACGAGGTGCTCGACCTGCTCGGCCGGCACACCCGCGTCCTCGCCTGGATCAACGGGCACAGCCACCGCAACCTGATCACCCCGCACGGCACGTTCTGGGAGATCACCACCGCCTCCCACATCGACCACCCGCAACTGGCCCGGGTGGTCGAGCTGGTCGACAACCACGACGGGACGCTCTCGGTGTTCACCACGCTCATCGAGTCGGCGGCCCGGCACCGTACGGATCTCGCCGATCTCTCACAGCCCGGACTCGCCTCCCTCTACCGTGAGTTGGCCTTCAACGCCCCAGGGCGCAAGCCCGACCTCGGCGGCGAGAGCGAGGACCGCAACACCGAACTCGTCCTGAAGAAGGGCTGATTCCGCCCGGTACCGCCGCTCGCGGATCAACCCTCCCGCCCGCCCGGGAGTCCTTCCC
>NZ_JAAAHS010000693.1 GCF_009908195.1 Streptomyces boluensis
GCCCGGTGGATCGGATCCACCGGGCCGCGCCCTCACTGCTGTGCGTGTCTCGCTCAGACCGCGCTGAAGCCCACCTTGCGGGCGGTCGGCTCACCGAGCTCGACATACGCGATCCGGTCCGCCGGTACCAGGACCTTGCGGCCGTGGTCGTCCACGAGGGAGAGGAGCTCGGTCTTGCCGCTCAGCGCCTCGGCCACCGCCTTCTCGACTTCCTCCGGGGTCTGGGCGCTCTCCAGAACGATCTCGCGGGGCGCGTACTGCACGCCGATCTTGACCTCCACGGCTTTGTCCCTCCGACGGTCAGTGTGTGCGCGGCCGTCCGCGCCGTACTCAGCACACATTAGCCCGGTGAGGGGATCGGCAAGCCGCGCCGCTGCACGCTGGCAGCGAACACGGCTCGACGGTCGGCGCCTACGGCTGGTCGGTGGCGTGCAGCGGGAAGCCCGCGATACCGCGCCAGGCGAGCGAGGTGAGCAGTTCCACCGCCTTGTCGCGGTCGACCTTGCTGCCGCTCGCCAGCCAGTACCGCGCGACCACCTGGGAGAAGCCGCCCAGGCCCACGCCGAGGAGCATCGACTCGTCCTTGGGCAGCCCGGTGTCCTCGGCGATCACCTCGCCGATGGCCTCCGCGCACTCCAGGGTGACCTTCTCCACGCGCTCTCGGACCGCGGGCTCGTTCGTCAGGTCCGACTCGAAGACGAGCCGGAAGGCGCCGCCCTCGTCCTCCACGTACGCGAAATAGGCGTCCATGGTGGCGGCGACGCGCAGCTTGTTGTCCGAGGTGGACTCCAGTGCCGTACGCACCGCCTGGAGCAGGGACTCGCAGTGCTGGTCGAGCAGCGCGAGGTAGAGGTCGAGCTTGCCCGGGAAGTGCTGGTAGAGGACCGGCTTGCTGACTCCGGCCCGCTCCGCGATGTCGTCCATGGCCGCCGCGTGGTAGCCCTGCGCGACGAACACCTCCTGGGCGGCGCCGAGGAGTTGGTTGCGACGGGCCCGGCGCGGCAGGCGCGTGCCTCGCGGGCGCGCCGCATCTGTCTGCTCGGTGGCTGTCACGCCGCCTCCCAATGTCATTGAGCACGGCCTTGACGCGTCCATGGCCGTTCCGTGTGCGGTGTGCTGCCGCCCAGCCATCGTACTTTTCGGTAACCCTCGTGTGCGCGGTGCGGACGGAGAATTTCACGGAGCGGACAGGGTGCACGGACCTGCTTAGCGCGAGAAAACGGGATTTGGCGGGCTGCCGGACATGCCGCGGACGGCCGCCGCGCGAGGCCCGCGGCCGGGTCGAGCGGAGTGCGGTCGGCGCAGGTCAGCGGTAGTCGTCCTCGTCGAGGCCGACCACGCGGGCCTGCTCGGCAGCGTCCGCCGGGTTCGCCGTAGAGGGGTCGAAATGGGGGGAGGGGTCGTCGCGCTCCTGGCGCAGATCGGTGTGCTGCTCGGCGGCGTCGGCTTCCGGCGCCTCCTGGGCGAGGTCAGCCTCGGGCTCTTCCGGATCGAAGGTCTCGGGGTCGCTCGGGTCGACAGGCATGCTGGCTCCCCTTTCCGGCGCGGGCGTCCCTCGCACGAGGGAGCGTCCCGCTTCTCCTACGAGCCTAGGAGAGACCCTTTCGTGGCGCTATGGGG
>NZ_JAAAHS010000694.1 GCF_009908195.1 Streptomyces boluensis
GCCCCGTACCCTGGAGGCATGAGCAGTGCCGCCCCCGCCCCCGGACCGCGAGACGCGAAGCCCCGGACCGAGCCGAAGGTCACCCCGGCCCAAGCCCTGAACTTCGACGATCCACTGGACCAGCAGTCCGCGGACGATACGGACCAGGGGTGGGGCGAGCGGCCCAGCGGCAACAGCGCCGCCGACTTGGCGCGCTTCCTCGACGAGAAGCCGCCCCACCACCTCTGAGCGTTCGCTACTTGCTGGTGTCCACCGGACCGCCGGAAGGACCACCGCTGTCCCCGGAACCGCCGCTGTCCCCGGAACCACCGACGGCACCGGCGCTGCCAGGACCGCCGTGCTGAGCGAGCAGCGCGTCCCGGATCTCCTTGAGCACCTCGAGCTCGCTGATCTCGAGCGTCTCCTGGACGCCCTCCTTGGCCTTCCGCCGCGCTTCCATCTTGGCCAGGTACTTCGACATCGGCAGCACCATCAGGAAGTAGACGACCGCTGCGGTGATCACGAAGCTGAGGGCGGCGCTGAGGACCGTGCCCCACATGATGAGGATGCCGGAGGTGACCTCCCCGTCCTTGGACGAGCACGGGCCCTTCAGGCAGGAGGTGTACTGCTCCAGGTCCTGAGTGCCGAACGCGCCGACCAGCGGGTTGATCACGCCCTTGACGACCGAGTTCACGATGTTCGTGAACGCCGCGCCGATGACCACAGCGACGGCCAGATCGATCACGTTCCCGCGCAGCAGGAACGTCTTGAAGCCCTCCAGAACGCCCGGCTTCTTCTCCTCGCTCACCACGGAGCCCTTCCTCGTAGGTGCCAATGACCGTGCAATTAGGCCCGGCGCGTAGGAGGTGCGTCCAATCCACAGACACGATCAGGTGAGTTGACAAGACATCAGTGCTGATCAACATACGACCACTGCCAGGCGGGAGTTGAGGCTCGCACCGGCCAACTCGGCTGCTGCGGCGCGCGGTACGGAGAGCACCAGCAGCGCCCCGTCCTGACCCGGACCGTCCTGACCGGGAGGGCCCTCGCCCACCGTCACATCGGACACCCGCGCACCCGCCACCACCCGCGAGGCGTCCGCGCCGGAAGCGGGCGCCGAGATGACGTCCACCCGGTCGCCGGGGCGCAGCAGCCGCACCGTCTCCGCGTCCGCGATCCGTACAGGGGCGCGCACGAGCTCCAGGTCAGGCCGGGATCGGCCGCCCGGCGCGGAGTCGCGGTGGTCGCCCTCCGCCCGGCCCGCGGAGGCGAAGCCGTGTGGGCCGGCCGTCGCGAGCGCGGCGGCCGCCATCGCGAGGCCGGCGGCCACGGTGCGACGGTTACGGCCGCGGCGCAGCGCACCCCGCACCCGGCCGCCGCGCAGCCGCAGCGGAGCGAAGGGCGGAACCTCGCGCAACGGAGGGACCGGGGGTGGAGTCGAAGGGAAGTGCTGAGGAGAGACGTGGGCGCAGGAGCGCGGGGACAAGGCAACCACCGCCTGCCGTGAGGGAATTCGCCGGAACGCCCCTCACGATCCACGGTCCGCACCGATCCCGCCGAGCCCTGTGGACAACCGCCGGGTTGTGGACAACTCCCTCACCCGAAGGGGAAGTTCCGCCCCCTATCC
>NZ_JAAAHS010000695.1 GCF_009908195.1 Streptomyces boluensis
GTCCCCGCCCCTGAGACGACCGGCGGGGCCACGAGCACACGCTCCAAGGCGCCAACCGGCCACCAGATCATCACTCTCGCCGGCCTGGCCGCCATGGTCGTCGGTACGGTCGCCTTCGGCATCGACATCGGCATCCTCGCCACGACGGTCGCGGCCCTCCTCGCCATCGTGGACCCGGCCGAAGCGAAGGCCTCGTTGACCGACGTCAGTTGGAGCACGGTCGTGCTCGTCGGCGGCGTCATCACGTACATCAACGTCCTGGAGACCGCGGGCACGGTGGAGTTCACCAGCGAGGCGATCATGGGACTCGGGTCCCCGCTCCTCGCCGTGCTGCTCCTCTGCTACCTGTCCGGCATCGTCTCGGCCCTTGCGTCGTCGATCGGCACCATCGGGATCGCGATGGCCATCGCCTCCCCGCTGATGGCGTCCGGTGAGCTCGGCGTGCTCGGCGTCGCAGCGGCACTCTCCATCGCGGCGACCGTCGTGGACGTCAGCCCGTTCTCCACCAACGGCGCCCTGGTCCTCGCGAACGTCGACGCCGACCACCGAGAGGCCTTCTACCAGCGGATGTTGGTCTACGCGGGGCTGATCGTCCTCCTCGCCCCACTCGCCGCCTGGGCGTTCGCCTTCCTGCCCGGGTGAGCACGTACGTGCTGCTGTCCAAGGCCGGCCCTCACGCCAAGCTGAGGAACAACTTCTCCAACTCCGCCTCGGACAACGGCGGCCGGTCGTCGTCGCCCGCGGCGAGACACTCCCGCATCCCGCTCGCGATGATCTTGAAGCCCGCCCGGTCGAGGGCGCGGGAGACCGCGGCGAGCTGAGTGACCACGTCCTTGCAGTCCCGGCCCGCCTCGATCATCGTGATGACGCCCGCGAGCTGGCCCTGCGCGCGGCGCAGCCGGTTCAGGACAGCGGTCATGGTCTCGTCGTTCGTGGTGCTCATGGCGGCGGCTCCTGCTTGTTCCTTTTCCGTACGCCTGTGGCTCAGGCGCTCAGGGCGGCGCGAGCCGCGTCGAGGTGCTCGGGGCGCGGCCGGTTGACCGGCAGCTTGCCCAGGACCGTGGCCATGCCGCAGGTGCCGCTGAGGCCGGAGTACACCAGGCCACTGGCGATGGCGGCGGACAGCAGCCGGGCGCGCGGGGCGCGCAGGCCGAGAGTGAGACCGGTCAGTACGAGCGCACCCGCCGCGAAGCGGACCTGCCGGTCCATCGCCCAGACACGGCGTTCCCCGAGGTCGGGGGCGGTCTCCACGGGAAGCCCCGCGGCCTGCCAGGCGGCGGTACCGCCCTCCAGACCGGCCGCCTCGATCCCGGCCTCGTCGAGCTGCTCGCAAGCCGTACGGGAGCGGACCCCCGAGGCGCAGACCACGGCCAGCCCACGTCGGCGCGCGGCCTGGCGGAGCTCGGGCAGCAGCTCGGACAGCGAGTCGAGCGGGATGCTGACGGCGCCGGGGACATGGCCCTGGGCGTACTCGGAGGCGGCGCGGACGTCGATCACGAGGACGCCGTCGGCGATACGGGACTCCAGCTGGGCCGGGGTGAGGGCGGCGGTCACGAGTGTCATCAGGGGGTGTTTCCTTCCGGTTCAGGCGGCGAGGGGTGCGGG
>NZ_JAAAHS010000696.1 GCF_009908195.1 Streptomyces boluensis
CCCTCAACCCGCCGGCCGCCTCCTCCTCCGTACCGTCCGAAGTGGCCCGCGCCGTCGACGACGTGAAGCGGCTGCTCGGCGAGGGCCGCGTCTCCCAGGCGGTCGACCGGCTCGGCGCGATCCTGCCCACCGCCGAGTCCCACCACGGCCCCCGCTCCACCGTGGTCCGCACCCTGCGCAAGCAGTACGCGGCGACGCTCCTGGACGACGGCCAGTACCGCCGCGCCCTGCCCGAGCTGCGCCGCCTCGCCGACGAACGCAGCGCCGAGGCCGGCCAGGCCGACCCGGCCTCCCTGCAGTTCCGGTACGAGGCCGCGCAGTGCCTGGAGCAGCTCGGCGAACCGGCCGCGGCGCTCGCCGAGTACCGCGCACTGCTGCCGTTCTACGAGAACCAGTACGTGGCCAGCACCGTCGGCAACCCCGGCACAGCGCTCGCACTGCGCCGCAGGATCGGCCAGTTGCTGCTCGCCCTCGGCGACCGCGTGGGCGCCCACGACACCCTGGCGCGGCTGCTCTACGACGCGGAGCGGGTGCACGGACCCGGCCATCCGCTGCCCGGCGAGATCCGCCGCACCCTGCACTGGCTCGGTCAGGTACACGGCTGAGCCCTCCCCCGGGCGACGGGGCGTACCCCCAACTCCTGCCGAATCGTTGGTCGAATCGGTGGCCGAACACCCGGCCACTGCCTAACATCGATCTCCGCAAGGCCCTTGTGCAACGACGCACAAGCTCGCCGTCTCGCTGCCGGGAGGCTCCTTTGCACCGCCGCCGTCGCACCGCGCTCGCCGTCTCCGCCGCGCTCCTCGTCGCGGCCCCGCTCCTGGCCGCCTGTGGCAACGAGGCGCATCCGGGCGCCGCGGCCGTCGTGGAGGGCGAGCGGATCACGGTCGCGCAACTCCAGTCCCGGGTCACGGAAGTACGGGCGGCGCAGCAGTCGGCGACCGAGAAGTCCGGGCAGTACGCCCAGGCCGTGGAGAAGACCGGCGGCCTCACCCGCGACACCCTGCAGTCGATGGTCCTCGACCGCGTCCTGCACCGCGCCGCCACCGACGCCGGGGTGCACGTCAGCCGCAAGGAGATCCAGGGCCTGCGCGGCAACCTGGAGAAGCAGGCGGGCGGCGCGAAGGCGCTGGAGGCGGGCTGGCTGCAGCAGTACAACATCCCGGCGACCCGCATCGACGAAAGCCTCCGCACCGAGATCGAGGCCCAGAAGCTGTACGCGAAACTGGGCGCCGACCCCAACACCCCCCAGGGCCAGGCCAAGTTCTGGCAGACCCTGTCGAAGGCGTCCAAGTCCATGAACATCGACCTCAACCCGAGGTACGGGGCGTGGGATGTCGACAAGAGCAGGCGCGTGGACGTGAAGATGCCTTGGGTGCGCAACGTCTCCGAGGCGTAGGTCGGCGGTTCTCTCCCCTACCCGCCCCTTCCCGAAAGTCCTGCCGGACGGGCCTCCTCAAACGCCGGAGGGGCTGAAATTTGGCTGAGCTATCAGCCAGCAACCAGCCCACGCCCACAAAATCCAGCCCACGCCCGCAAAATTCAGCCCCTCCGGCGTTTGAGGTGGGGGCACCTCCCAGCGGTAGCTGGGGGAGGGGGTC
>NZ_JAAAHS010000697.1 GCF_009908195.1 Streptomyces boluensis
GAGCCGGTCCACCGCGTCCTGCATATGGGCCTCGAGCAGCGTCAGCAGGAGGGGCTCGTTCTCTGCTCGGAGGACTTCGATCAGGGCTGCGTGTTCTTCGACCATGGCCTGGGGGTCGGGGTGGCGGTGGGTGAGGGCGGAGAGGCACATGCGGGTTTCGACGAAGAGGGTTTCCGCGATGCGGGCCAGGCGGCGGCTGCCTGATTCGCGTACCAGGGTCTGGTGCAACTCCATGTCGGCGGCGCCGAGTTGGGCCATGTTGCCGCGGCGGGCCGCCGTGGCCATCGCGCGGTGGGGCTTGGCCAGGCGGTCCGCCGTGCGTTGCGGGTCCTGCCGCAGGACGAGGCGGCAGGCCGCGGCTTCCATGGCGGAGCGGGCGAAGTAGATGTCCCGTACGTCGTCCTCGTCGAGCTTGGTGACGAAGACGCCGCGGTGCGGTTCGCTGACCGCGATGCCCTGTTGGACGAGGCGCTGCATGGCCTCGCGGAGCGGGCCGCGGCTGACGCCGAGCTGCGCGGCGAGGTCCGCCTCGCCCAGCTGGTGGCCGGGCGGCAGGGTGCCGTCCATGATGGCCTGGGTCAGCTGGGCGGCGATGGCGATGGCCGCGGGCTCTCGCTTCACCGGGCGAAGACTCTTCACTTCCGCCATATTCAGTTCGTCCTTGGTCGGGGGCGCGGGCGGTGTCAGACCGCGCCGGTGGCGATACGGGGATGGTCGGGGAGCGCGAACAGCGCGCCAAGGCCGGTGCGCGGGGTCGCGTCGCCGGCGAGGCGCAGGCCCTCCCAGGCGGAGACCTGGTTGGCCGTGAGCACCGGCTTGCCGACGGCCTGCTCGAGGTCGTCGAGGTACGCGATCGTGTGCAGCGCGGTGTCGGGGAGCAGGATCACGTCCGCGTCGGGGTGGTCGTTCGACACGGCCAGTTCCAGGACCTGTTCGCGGCCGAGCGTGCCGACCTCGGCGGCCGTGATGATGCCGCGCCCGGAGACCTGGACCACCTCGCAGTCGGCGGCTTCGAGGAAGCGTACGAAGTACTCCGCGACGTCGTCCGGGTAGGTCGCCGCGACGGCGGGCCTGCGGACGCCGAGGGCCTCGATGGCGTGGGCGAAGGCGAAGGAGGTCGACGAGACGCGGGACACCGGGAGGCCGGCCGCGGCGGCGAGTTCCTCGACCTGGCGGCGGGCGCCGTCCGGGCCGTAGATGAAGCTCGCGCTGGTGCAGGCCCAGACGACCGCGTCCGGCGCGTGCCGGGACAGCTCGGTGAGGCCGTCGGCGAGCCGGTGGGTGGCGCCCATCTCCAGGAGGGCGTCGACGCGGTGGGCGTCCTCGCCCATGTCCGTGTGCGCCAGGGGGAGTCGTACGCCGTCGCCGAGCAGGGCTTCGAGGCGGGGGTAGTCGTCCTCGGCGGAGAATCCCGGGTAGAGGAAGCCAACGCAGGTGGACCGGTCAAGCATAGGTTCGATTTCCTTTCGTGCGGGCAGTTTAGCCGTCGGCCACGAGGTGCGGCCAGATTGTCGACAGTCAACAATCTTCCGGGCGCACCGGTCGGGAACGGGTGTATCAGGCCAGGTCGGACGGGGTGGCGGGCGGTCGGGGCTGGGT
>NZ_JAAAHS010000698.1 GCF_009908195.1 Streptomyces boluensis
GGCGCGGCCACCGGGGCGGCGGGCGCCGCGGGCTCCTCGTCGACCGAGACGCCGAAGTCGGTGGCGATACCGGCCAGGCCGTTGGCGTACCCCTGGCCGACCGCGCGGGCCTTCCACGCGCCGTTGCGCAGGTAGATCTCGACGATCACCAGGGCGGTCTCGGAGCCGAGCTGGGGCGGGGTGAAGGTGGCGAGGGTGGCGCCGCCGTCCGCGTCCTTGACGGTGGCGGTGGGCTCGATGCCCTGGAAGGTCTGGCCCGCCGCGTCCGGACTCGCGGTGACGACGATCTTCTCGATGCCGGGCGGGACCGCCGCCGTGTCCACGATGATCGCGTCGGGCGCGCTGCCGCCGCCCGAGCGGTACGTGACACCGGGGCCCGTGGGCTGGTTGTAGAAGATGAAGTCCTCGTCGGAGCGCACCTTGCCGTCCGCGGTGAGCAGCAGGCCCGATACGTCGAGCCGCACCGGAGCGGCGACGTCCACCGCCACGCGCGCGACGGAGAGAGGGATGTTCGAGCCGGGGGTCATAGCTGTCATGCAGGAGATAACGAACGACCCCGCTTTACCGTTCCCTTACTCCACCAGGTTTCACCACCTCGATGCCGAGCCGTGACCCGCGGCCCGGCATCGAGGTGGTGCCGGCCGGCCCTGTCAGTCCGGTACGACGACCGTCTTGCGGCCCGCGCCCGAGGCGAAGTGGTCGAGCGCCTCCGGGTAGCGGGACAGCGGCATCCGGTCGCTGATGAACACCTCCGGGTCGAGCACGCCCCCGGCGAACAGCTCCGCGGCCCGCTCGAAGCTGTGCAGGACGGCCATCGAGCCGGTGATGGTGATCTCCTGGTTGTAGATCCGGTACGGGTTGATCGTCGCGGTGGTCGCGTAGTCGGCGACGCCGAACTGCAGGAACGTACCGGCCTTGGCGACCCGTTCCAGGCCGTCCTGGATGGCGGCGCCGTTGCCGGTCGCGTCGACCACGATGTCCCAGCCCTGCGGCCGGTCGAGCTCGGCGGCGTTCGCGGCGGCCCCGGTGACACCCAACTGCCGTGCGGTGGCGAGCCGTTCGGGGTTGACGTCGAGGATGTCGACGCGGGCCGCGCCGGTGCGCTTGGCGAGCTCCAGCATCATCAGGCCCATGGTGCCGGAGCCGTAGATGAGGACGTGCGAGCCGAGCCGGGCGCGCAGCACGTCGTAGCCGCGTACCGCGCAGGACAGCGGTTCGATCAGGGCGGCGTCGGCGGTGCGGACGTGCTCGGGCAGGCGGACGCAGTTGGCGACCGGGGCGAGAGCGTACCGGGCGGCGCCGCCCGCGGTGGAGACGCCGATCGCGGCCCAGCGCTCGCACAGGTTGTTGTTGCCGGTACGGCAGTAGCGGCACTCGTAGCAGTACAGGGACGGGTCGACGGCGACGCGGTCGCCGATCCGCAGCTCGTTCACCTCGCTGCCGAGGCCGACCACCTCACCGGCGAACTCGTGGCCCGGCACGATCGGCAGCGAGGGCGCGAACTCGCCCTGGAGGATGTGCAGATCGGTGCCGCACAGGCCGCAGGCGGCGACCTCGACGACGACCTGGCGGGGGCCCGGGGTGGGGT
>NZ_JAAAHS010000699.1 GCF_009908195.1 Streptomyces boluensis
CCCGACCCTCCCGGCCAGTTCGGCAGCAGCACGGGGTGCACAAGATCCTGACCGTGTGCGGCAACGGGGTCGGCACCAGCCTGTTCCTGAAGAACACCCTGGAGCAGGTCCTCGACCGCTGGGCCTGGTCCCGGTACGTCACCGTCGAGGCCACCGACACCATCTCCGCCAAGGGCAAGGCGTCCGAGGCGGTCGCGATCCTCACCTCGCGGGAGATCGCCCGCACCCTCGGCGACGTGGGCGTACCCGTGAAGGTGGTGGCGGACTTCACCTCCACCCGCGAGGTCGACGCGGTGCTGCGGGACACGTACGACGTCGAAGGAACAGACGGCACGGGCGAGACAAGCGGCACGGGCGGCACGGGCGACGGCTCGGGTGGGGAGTGACGGCGTGGACCGGCTCGTATCAATCGCGAAGTTCCTCGTCAACGAGATCCTCAGCGTTCCCGCGTATCTGATCGGTCTGATCACCGCTGCCGGGCTGATCGCGCTGAGGAAGACGGTGGGGCAGATCGTCGGCGGGGCCATCAAGGCCACGCTCGGCTTCCTGCTGATCGGCGCGGGCGCGACCTTGGTCGTCAACTCCCTTGCCCCGCTGGGCGAGATGATCCAGGGCTCGACCGGCGCGCACGGCGTGATCCCCACCAACGAAGCGATCGTCGGCATCGCGCAGGCCGAGTACGGGGCGCGGGTGGCGTGGCTGATGATCCTTGGCTTCGCGGTGAGTCTGCTGCTCGCCCGCTTCACACCACTGCGGTACGTGTTTCTGACCGGGCATCACATGCTGTTCATGGCAACCCTGTTGACCATCGTGCTCGCCACCGCCGGGCACTCCTCGCTCGTCGTGGTACTGGTCGGCGGTGTACTGCTCGGCATCCTGCTGGTCGCGATGCCCGCGTTCGCGCACCCGTGGACGAAGCGGGTGACGGGCGACAACACCGTGGCCATCGGGCACTTCGGCACCGCCGGGTACGTGGTGGCGGGCGCGGCCGGGCAGTTGGTCGGCCGGCGCAGCCGTTCCACGGAGGACATGAAGCTGCCGGAGGGGCTGCGCTTCCTGCGGGACTCGATGGTCGCGACGGCCCTGTCGATGCTGCTGATCTACCTGATCACGGCGGTCGTGTTCCTGGCGAAGGCCGGCCGCGAGACGGCGTTCAAGGCCTTCGCCGAGAACGGCGGCACAGCCGCGACCGATATCGGCAACTACCTGATGCAGTCCGTGATGCAGGGCCTGCAGTTCGGCATCGCCGTCGCGGTGATCCTCTTCGGCGTACGGACCATCCTGGGCGAGCTGGTACCCGCCTTCCAGGGCATCGCGCAGCGGATCGTGCCGGGTGCGGTGCCGTCCCTGGACGCGCCGATCGTGTTCCCGTACGCGCAGAACGCGGTGCTGATCGGGTTCATCTCCAGCTTCGTCGGCGGCCTGGTCAGCCTGGGACTGCTCTCCGCGGTGTTCCACCCGGCCTTCGGCCTGGCGCTCGTCCTGCCGGGGCTCGTGCCGCACTTCTTCACCGGGGGCGCGGCCGGGGTGTTCGGCAACGCCACGGGCGGGCGGCGCGGGGCGGTGGTC
>NZ_JAAAHS010000007.1 GCF_009908195.1 Streptomyces boluensis
GGGGTGCGCCGGGGCCGAACCAGCTGTTGCCGGCCGCGGCGGCCAGGCCGGCGGCGACAGCGCCGGCCTTGGAGAAGAACTCGAGCGAGCCGAACATGCCGCCGGGCGCACGGCCCTTGGCACAGGCCGCGGAGAGCAGGGAGAGGCAGACGAGCCCGAGGGTGAGCCCGGCGCCGAGCAGCAGCCGGGCCCCCACGAACGCGGGCAGCGCGTCCGCGACTCCGTGGGCGGCGAGGCCGAGCGCGATACAGCCGAAGCCGAGCGCGAGCCCGAGCCGGGGACGGCTCTGGAAGGCGGAGTGCACCCAGAACGCGGACACCAGGTAGCAGAGGTGCGGCAGCGCGAAGAGCACGCCGGACAGGAGCGGGGTGGTGCCCGGTATTTGCTCCTCGACCAGCGGGATCAGATAGGGGAAGGAGATGACGGTGGAGAACACGAAGGCGAACTCGAGGGCGTAGCGGGCGCGCAGGGACGTGGTCGGGGACGTGGCCGGGGACGTTCCGGTGTCATCGGCGGCGGGCTCGGCCTTGGGGGGAGTCGGCGTCGTGGCGGGTTCCGGCAGCGCGGCCAGCATCAGGGCCGCCCCGAGGGGCAGGACGGCGAGCAGGGCGTACTGCCGGTGGGGCGAGATCCAGGGTGTGAGGGCTCCGACGACGATGGGGGCGAGTACGAGGGCGGCTCGTGCGCTTCCCTGCATCAGGGTGAGGGCTCTGGACAGGGCGGGGCCTTCGAGCGCGGCGCCCAGGTAGGCGTTGGACGCGGCGAACGTGCCGCCGAGGATGCCCTGGAGGATCAGGGCGGCGGTGAATGTCGCGAGCGAATCGGCCCACCCGGCGCATACGAAGGCGACGGCGAGGCCCAACTGGGCCCGCAGCAGCAGCCGTTTGCGGCCGTACCGGTCGGCGAGCCGCCCCCACAGGGGAGCGCCGAGCCCGCCGAAGACGGTGGGCACGACGTACAGCAGACCGGCCCACTGCCCGGTCGAGTCACCGAGGCCGGGAAGGATCTCGGTGAGATACGGGGGCAGGCCGAGGGCGGCGAACGACGCGACGAAGTAGCAGCCGGCGACGGCGTGCACCTGGCGGCGGCTGAGCGCGGACGCGTCCGGCCCCGTGGCCTCCGTGGCGGTCACCGTGTTCCGCCCGCGCGGCGCAGGTAGTTGGGGCCCTGGGTGTAGTGCTTGTTGATGTCGGCGGCGCCCGAGCGTTCCTTGCTGAGCAGGGTGCCCGCGCTGACCATCGCCTTGACCGGCAGGCTCGGCGCGTCCAGGACGTGGGCGCGCAGCACGGCCCCCGGCTCGCACGGGCCCGGACCGGTGCCGAGCCGCTCGACGGCTTCGGCGAGACGGTCCCGTACGAGCCCGAGGAGCGTGTCGAGCGGGGCGTGGCCGTGCCGGGCGAGGCCGAACGCGTACGCGCCCGCGCACAGGTGCACGGTGATCGTGGTGAACAGGTCGGTGAGCGCGCGGTCGCCGTCGGCCAGGATCCGCGGATCGGTGAAGTCCGACGGTGCGGGGGCGTCGGCGCCGAGCGTCTCGGACAGGCGGGCGTGGTGGATGCGCGGCCCGTCGTTGTCCTTGAACAGCAGCCGCAGTGTGGTGTCGCCCGCAGCACCCCGGTCGAGTACGAGCGAGATGTTCTGCTGGTGGGACTCCAGGGCGATGCCGTAGCCGAAGAGGGTGGTCTGCCAGTCGAAGAGGAGGGTGAGGCAGGCGTCGAGCAGGGCGAGCGGGTCGCCGCCGTAGAACCGGTCGGCGAGGTGGTCGATGACGAGCCGGCCGTCGGGCGCCCGGCTCAGCAGGGCGGCCATGGGGACGACGGCGGACGAGTCGAGTCCGGCCGGGTAGCGGCGGCAGAGGGCGGCGAGCAGCTCGTGGCCGGCGTGCAGGTAGGTGCTCTCGTCGGCGTGCAGGATCGTGCCGTGCAAGCGTTCCTCGCGGGCGGCGACGGTCTCGATCAGGCGTTGTCCGATGGCGCCGTTCACGAGGGTGCGGGGCTTGATGGTGCGGCGGTTGCGCAGCCCGAGCGAGGCCGTCGCGAGCGGCACCTTGATGTGCAGGCCGGGGTCGTCGCAGACGGCCACCGTACGCATCGACAGGGTCGGGACGACGTCGAGGTACGGCCGGTCGGCGAGCACGGCCCGGTCTTCGAGGCCGCTCTCCCGCAGAGCTTCGCGCAGCGGCGCGCCGAGCGACAACGGGTGCACCGGGAGCGCGAGATGGCTGCGGTCGAGCTCGGGCAGACCAAGCTGCGCAGGAGTGGGCCAGCTGTCGGGGAGCGCGGTGGGGCCGCCGGGCAGGGTGAGGTCCTCGTGCGGTACGGCGAGCCAGCGCAGCTTGAAGGTCGGGTGGAACTCGGGTGCGTAGGCGCGCAGTTGGACTTCGTCGAGGCCCGAGCGGCCGCGCGCCGTGGGGTAGACCGGGTGGTCGAGCCGGGCGGCGAGGGTGTCGTGGCCGAGTCCGGCGGCGAGGCCGGTCCAGTCGGCGACGGCGGGGCCGTGGCGTTCGGTGAGGGCGCCGGTGACCTCGTCGTCCGTGCGGGTGTGCAGCCGCATGGTGGTGAGGGTCTGGCGGCACTCCACCAGGAAGTCGTCGAAGCCGCTGCGGTCGGCGGGGTCGGTGAAGTCCCGTAGGGCGCCGACGACTTCCTCGACCGTGGTCAGCGTGGCGCCGTCCGTGGCCGAGGTGGCGCTGTCGGACTCGCGCAGCAGCATCGGAAGCCGGGCGGCGTCGGCGCACTGGAACCCGTCGTCGACGACCGGGAGCAGTACGGCGTTCCCGGCACTCTCAGCGCCCCCGTCACCGTCGGCAAGGCGCAGCCACCGGCCGTCGGAACGCTCTACGGGGACGCTACGGGTACGCAGTCCGACGACGTCCTCGCGCAGCAGGGCGCTCAGCACCCGCAGCAGGAGTGCCGACTCGTCGGCGCCGACAGGGGCCGCGACAGGAGCCGCGGCAGGCGCGGCGGTCGTGGTCACGGGGTGAACTCCCAGTGCTGTTCGGCGAGATGGCTCGCCACGGCGCGGTCCACGGTGTCCTGGTCGGTTCCGGTGGCCCGGAGCACTCCGACGTAGTCGCGGTTGGTGTGGTGCAGCTCGTGCCGCTCGCCGACCGCGCGCAGCGGACGGTACGTCAAGTGCACGCCGTCCACGGTGAGTTCGGCGGCCTCGGGGGCGGCGGTGAGGGTTCCGGCGCGGTCGGCGCACAGGTGGTCGATACGGGCCCTGCCGTCACCGCGCGCGCCGAGGTCGGCGGGGAGCGGCTCGCCCAGGTGGGTGCGGAGGATGTGCTCGAACAGGGGGATGCCGAGGATCTCCTGGAGCATCAGGTCGCACTGGTCGCCGATGACCCGGTAGTTGACCTCGATGATCCGGGCGCGGCCCTCGTGGACCACGAACTCCGTGTGGCAGGCGCCGAATGCGACGCCGAGCGCGTCGAGTTGGGCGAGCACCTGCGCGACGACCGGCGCGGGGTGCGCGGAGACGTAGGTGTGCCGCTTCTCGATGAAGTGCGGCGGCGGGGACAGCTCGGTGTGGAAGCCGCCGAGGACATGGCGGACCGTGCCGTCGCCGAGGGTCTCCAGGGTGTACAGCTCACCGACGAGGTACTCCTCGACGACGAGCGCGGTCCCCGGCCGGCGTGCCTGGATCTCCTCGCAGTGCCGCACGAGTTCGTCGGCCGAGTCCACGAGCACCACGTCCTCGCTGGCCACGCCCTCGCGGGGCTTGACGACGCACGGGTACGGCACGGCCACCGGGTGCGCGAGCAGCTCGGCGGGGTCCTGGCCCGGGGCGAGTTCGGCGGACCACACGGTGTCCAGGCCGGTGGCGGCGAGGTGCCTGCGCATCTCGGCCTTGTCCTTGGCGCGCAGCGCCGCCTGCCAGTCCTTCGCGGGCAGGCCGAAGTACTCGGCGGCCAGGGCAGTTTGAGTCTGGAGGTGGTCGCTGTTGGTGAAGACCGCGTCCGCCCGGTGGTGGGTCGCGATCCGGGTGATGACGGCTCGGTAGTCGCGTACGTCGCACTCCAGGATCTCCAGATCCGGGTGACGGCGCCGGTGGGGCTCGGGCTTGTCGGTGAGGAGGGTGATGTCGACGCCGAGACGGCGTGCGGCGGGGAGGAAGCCCTCGGAGACCGAGTCGGTCGGGTTGAGGGCGAGGAGATACATCCGCATGGGCGGAAAACCCTTCGGGGCAAGGGAGTTGAGGTGCGGTGAAGCCGGCCGGCGGGGCGGGCGCGAGCGGTGTCCCGCCCCGCCGGAGGGCGTTACGCCTTCGGCAGCTCGACGCCGGTCGCCTTCGCGACGTCGGCGAGCATGTGCCGGGCGGCCTGGACGCCGATGCCGGACATCCAGGTCTCGTCCGGGACGGTGAAGACCTTGTCGTTCTTGACGGCCTTCAGGCCCTTCCAGACCGGGTTGGACGTGACGTCCTTCTGCTTGGTCTTCTCGGGGGCGTCGGCGAGGGTGACGAAGACCAGGTCGGCTTCGGCCTTGTCGATCTGCTCCGGGCTGACGTCCTTCATCGAGACCTCGGGGTCCTCGGACGACTGGGACTTCGGGCGCTCCAGGCCGATGTCCTCCAGGACGACGCCGCTGTACGCGGACTTCTGGTAGAGGCGGGTCGGGCCGGCGATGAAGCGGACGACCGAGGCGGAGGGCGTCTTGCCCTTGTACTTCTTGTCGATGGCCTCGCCGAGGGCCTTCGCCTGCTTCTCGTAGCTCTTGAGCTCCGCCGCGGCTTCCTTCTCCATGCCGAGAGCCTTGGCGTGGACGGCCAGGTTCTCCTTCCACGGGCCACCGGTGGTCTCGGTGAAGACGGTCGGGGCGATGGCGTTGAGCTTGTCGTAGACCTTCTCGTGGCGGACCTTCGAGGAGAGGATCAGGTCCGGCTTCAGCGAGGCGATCTTCACGACCCGGCCCCCGTAGGATGGGCATATGGCGAAGACCGGTACGACGACCCAGGGGCTGCGCACGGCGATCGAGCGCAGCGGCTATTACCCGGCCCTCGTGGCGGAGGCGGTGGAGGCCGCCATCGGCGGGGAGGCGATCGTGTCGTACCTGGTGCACCAGGAGACCACGTTCGACGCCAACGAAGTGCGCCGTCACGTCACCGTGCTCGTCCTCACCGGAACCCGCTTCATCGTCAGCCACACCGACGAGCAGGCCGCCGACTCCACCTCCCCGACGCCGTACGCCACGACGTCCACGGAGTCCGTGAAGCTCGGCCGGATCTCCTCGGTCGTGGTCAGCCGGGTCGTGGCGAACCCGGAGAAGTACCAGCCCGGCAGCCTGCCCCGCGAGGTGCTGCTGACCATCGGCTGGGGCGCCGTCGCCCGGATCGACCTGGAGCCCGCCGCCTGCGGCGACCCCAACTGCGAGGCCGACCACGGGTACACGGGCAATTCGACCGCCGACGACCTGAGCCTGCGGGTCAGCGAGGCCGGTGACGGCCCCGACACCGTGCGCCAGACCCTGGACTTCGCGCAGGCGCTCTCCGAAGCCACCGCGGCGACCGCACGCTGATGGCGGAGCCCTACTGGCCGGAGCACCCGGAGTTCCTCTCCGTCGAGTCGGCACCCGTCCCCGCCTACGGCACCGGCTCCCTCGCCGACCTGCTGCCCACCCTGGCCGGCGGCATGGGCGTACAGATCCCCGGAGCGCACACGGGGATCCCCGAGCTCGCACCGGCCGACCGGAACTGCGTCTTCCTGATCGACGGCCTCGGCTGGGAGCAACTGCTCGCCCACCCCGACGAAGCGCCGTATCTGACCTCCCTGATCGGCAGTTCGCGCGGCGGCACCGGGCGCCCCATCACCGTCGGCTTCCCCGCGACCACCGCCACCTCGCTCGCCTCGGTGGGCACAGGCCTGCCGCCCGCGGCGCACGGCCTGCCCGGTTACACGGTGCGGAACCCCGAAACCGGCCAGTTGATGAACCAGCTGCGCTGGAACCCGTGGACCCCGCCGCACATCTGGCAGCCCTACCCGACGGTCTTCCAGCTCGCCGACAAGGCGGGCGTGCACACCGCGCAGGTCTCCTCCCCGGCCTTCGCGCAGACGCCGCTCACCAAGGTCGCCCTCAGCGGCGGCGCCTTCCACGGCAGGCTCTCCGGCGAGGAGCGCATGGACCTCGCGGCGGCTCAACTCGCCGCGGGAGACCGCTCGTTGGTCTATACGTACTACTCCGAAGTGGACGGCAAGGGTCACCGCTTCGGTGTCGACTCGGACGCCTGGCGCGGCCAGCTGATGTACGTCGACCGGCTGGTCCAGCGCCTCGCCGAGCAACTCCCGCCGCGCTCCGCCCTGTACGTCACGGCGGACCACGGCATGATCGACATCCCCTTCGACGAGCAGCACCGCATCGACTTCGACGAGGACTGGGAGCTGCGCGCCGGGGTCGCGCTGCTCGGCGGCGAGGGCCGCGCCCGCCATGTCTACGCCGTCCCGGGCGCCGAGAGCGACGTACTGACGTGCTGGCGTGAGGTGCTCGGTGAGCAGTTCTGGGTGGCGAGCCGCGAAGAGGCCATCGCGGCGGGCTGGTTCGGCCCGCCCGGCACCTGCGACGAGCGGGTGTACGGCAGGCTCGGCGATGTGATCGCCGCCGCCCGCGACGACGTCCTGATCATCGCCTCGGAGCGCGAGCCCAACGAGTCGGCGATGGTCGGCAACCACGGCTCCATGACGGCCGTCGAGCAGCTGGTCCCGCTCCTCGAAGTCCGCGCCTGAGCCTGGCTCCCGCTCCCACCCCTCGTACGTACCGAAAGGTCCTCAACTCCCCATGCCCGAGCTGGTGTTCTTCTCCGGAACGATGGACTGCGGAAAGAGTACGTTGGCGCTCCAGATCGGTCACAACCGGTCGGCGCGTGGGCTGCAGGGCGTGATCTTCACCCGCGACGACCGGGCGGGCGAGGGCAAGCTGTCGTCGCGGCTCGGCCTGGTCACCGACGCGGTCGAGGCGGCACCCGACCTCGAGTTGTACGGGTACCTGGTGGAGAAGATGTCCCGCGGCGACCGGGTGGACTACGTGATCGTGGACGAGGCCCAGTTCCTCGCCCCGGCGCAGATCGACCAGTTGGCGCGGGTGGTGGACGACCTGGGGATGGACGTCTTCGCGTTCGGCATCACCACCGACTTCCGCACCAAGCTCTTCCCGGGCTCGCAGCGCCTGATCGAACTGGCCGACCGGCTGGAGACCCTGCAGGTCGAGGCCATGTGCTGGTGCGGCGCACGCGCCACGCACAACGCCCGCACGGTCGGCGGGAAGATGGTCGTCGAAGGCGAGCAGGTCGTGGTCGGCGACGTGGACCGGTCCGCGGAAGAGGTCGGGTACGAAGTGCTGTGCCGCCGCCATCACCGCCGCCACATGACGAGCGCCACGGCCCACGCCGCAGCCCTCTCCCCGGACGTCCTCCCGGCGGGCCCGGCCTAGGCCTGCCTGCCGGAGCCGGACCTGCCCGGGACCGCGACCTCAGCGACCTCAGCCGCTCACCCGCCGGCCATCTCCTCCGAGTGCACCACGCTGAACGACGCGCCCTCCAGGTCCGCGACCGTCGCCAGACGTCCATGGCCGCTGTCGCGCGGCGGCCGCAGCACATGGCCGCCGAGTTCGACGACCCGGTCCACCGCCTCGTCCACGTCGCTGACCTCGAAGTACGTCATCCAGTGCGGGCCGCGCTCGGCTGGCAGGGCGTTGCCGACGCCATGGATCCCGGCCACCGGCTGCCCGTCCAGGTGCAACGTCACGTAGTCGAAGTCCGCCGAGATCACGGCCTCCTCGGTGTACCCGAAGACACCCTCGTAGAACTTGCCGACCGACGCGGTGTCCCGGGTGACCAGCTCGTTCCACACCGCCGTGCCCGGTCGGCCGCCGCCCGAGCCGCCCATGTGCGCGGCCGGCTGCCAGACGCCGAAGATGGCGCCCGTCGAGTCGGTGGCGATGACCAGGCGGCCCGCCTTGCCCGCGTCGAGCGGGCCGACGCCGACCGTGCCGCCGCAGTGCCGGATGGTCTCCGCGGTGGCTCCTGCGTCATCGGAGGCCATATAGGGCGTCCAGGCGATGGGCAGCTGCCGGTCGGGCGGCAGCTGGCCGATTCCCGCCACTTCGTGCCCGTCGAGCAGCGCCCGGACGTACGGCCCGAGCTGCTCGGGCCCGGGGCGGAAACTCCAGCCGAACAGTGCGCCGTAGAACTCCTGGGTCGTCTCCAGGTCGTGCACCATCAGACTGACCCAGCACGGTGTGCCGGGCGTGTGCCGAGCTGTGGACTCGGTCATCGTTCTCTCTCCTCGGACCGTCATGGGGATCCACCGGGGTGCGGGACCAGATGCTCGCACCACCACCGGCACCCTGCGCCAGGGCCGTGCCGTGCTCCACGGGATCTTGCGGGAGGGTGCCCGGAATATTGCAGCTCACCCGTTTCCATACCGTTTCCGTCAGGTGTCGATCTACGGAACGGCAGGCGGTGCAGGTTAATCGCCCCTGGACGGGGCGGCCAGGCCTTGCGCAAGGATGGGGGCCATGAAAGCCATCATCGCTGGATCCGAACTCGCGAGCGACCTGACCGGTGTGAACCCGCCGGTCGTCCTCGACGTCCGTTGGCAGCTCAGCGTGGCCAAGACCGCCGGTGAGCCGGGTTTCGACGGCCGCGCCGCGTATGCGTCCGGCCACCTTCCGGGCGCCGTCTTCGTGGACCTGGACGCGGAACTGGCCGCTCCGCCCGGCCCCGGCGGCCGCCACCCGCTGCCGGACCTGGAGACCTTCGGCGCCGCCATGCGCGCGGCCGGGGTGAGCGCCGACCGGGACGTCGTTGTGTACGACGGCGGGCAGGGCTGGGCCGCGGCACGCGCCTGGTGGCTGTTGCGCTGGACGGGTCACCCCTCGGTACGCGTCCTTGACGGCGGCCTGGCCGCTTGGGCGGGTGAGGTGTCCACCGCGGTACCCACTCCGGAGCCGGGGGACTTCGTGCCGGCGCCCGGCGCGACCGGTGCGGTGGACGCGGACGGCGCCGCCGCGCTCGCCAGCTCCGGACTGCTCCTGGACGCCCGCGCGGCGGAGCGCTACCGGGGCGACGTGGAGCCCATCGACCGGGTCGGCGGCCACATCCCGGGCGCGGTATCGGCGCCCACCACGGAGAACACCGGAGCGGACGGCCGTTTCCTGCCGGGTGGCCAACTGGCCGCGCGTTTCAGGTCACTTGGCGCCGACGAGGGCACGGAGGTCGGCGTGTACTGCGGCTCCGGCGTATCGGGCGCCCATGAGGTGCTCGCCCTGGCGGTGGCCGGGATCGACGCGGTGCTGTATCCCGGCTCGTGGTCCCAGTGGTCCTCCGACCCGTCACGCCCGGTGGCCACGGGGCCGGACCCGCGGTAGCGGGCGTACGCGAAGAAGGGCCCCGAGTCGTACGGACGGCTCGGGGCCCTTCGGGGGTGCGTGACCCTCGCTCAGTCCTGCTTCTTGCGGCGGGTGCCGAACACGATCTCGTCCCAGCTGGGCACCGCTGCCCGACGGCCGGGGCGGACGCCGTCCGCTTCGGCCTGCCGGTCGGTGGTGCCGACCAGCCGGTCCCGGTGTCCGGCGACCGCGCGCGGCATCAGCACGTCCGCGTAGGCCGACCCGGCGGACGCGGCCGGGGCCGGGGGCTCCTCCGCCTCCGGCCCCTGCTCGGGCTCCTCGACGGTGGGCCGCTCCGTGGTGGACGTGGAGTTGGCGCTCGCGGCGGGCGCGGTGCCAGGTCCCGTGGTGGGCGCGGGCGGCGCGGGGCGCTCGGGCACCACCATGTCGCCACGGAAACTCGGCACCGCTTCGAGCAGGCTGGTCAGCGAGTCCCGCTCGTCGTCGGTCTCCTCGACCGGTTCGGGTGCGGGAATGCTCGGGCGCTCCAACTGCCGGTCGAGGGCACGGTCGAGCGGCCGGTCGCGGGGGAGCCGGGCGATCCGCGGTACGAACGGGAAGCTGGGCTCGGGCGGCGCGATGTCGTCGGACTCACCGATGAGCGAGCGGGCCTCTTCGTCCACGGCCTGGACGAGCCGCCGGGGCGGGTCGTACGTCCAGCTCGCGGTGTGCGTCTCGTCCGCCACGCGGTACCCGAGCAGCACCTCCCAGGTGCCGTCGTCGCGGCGCCAGGAGTCCCACTGGATGGAGTCCTTGTCGACGCCACGGATCAACAGCCGCTCCTGCACGGCCTCGCCGAGCTGGGGACCGGTGTTCTCGCCGGGGCGACGGACGGGTGTCTTACGGGCCCGCTCCGCCATGAACGCGCGCTCGGCGAGGACGGGGCCCTCGAAGCGGCGCACCCGGTCGACCGGGATACCGGCGAGCTGGGCGACCTCCTCGGCGGAGGCGCCGGCCCGTATCCGGGCCTGGATGTCGCGGGGGCGGAGGTGGCTCTCCACCTCGATTTCGATCTGGCCGAGGCGTGGGCGATCGCCGCGCACTGCAGCGCGCAGTCGTTCATCGATCGGAAGCGTGTACTCCGTCGAGTCCGCAGCCTTCAACACCAGCCGTGTGCCGTCGTTGCTGACGGCCACGACACGCAGTTCGGGCATGGGGACCTCCCGGGTGGTGCCTGCCGACGTCACGTGCGTCGCTGCTTCCGCTAGTCGAGTGTGGCCTGCCCGGGTGCAGCCTGCCACAACCTTGCCGAGTTGCCCGGCGTGTCGGGCAACGGCCCTGGACCGCCGTTATGGCACGGTTACCTATTCGCAACTCTAAGTGACTGCTCGTCACTCTGTGCAGCGAGCCCCCTCCCGGAGAAGCCGAAACCGTCCCGGGCACCCAGGTTGGAGACCGGACCCAGGGCTCGCAACAGTACTCCATTCGGGCCACTCGGGTGGACCGCCGCGCTGCCGAAGTTCTCACGGCGCAAGGGAGTTGGGAGTCGTGGATCACGAAACCCCAGTTGGTGAAGGTGTCCTCCTTCACAGAATCCCCGGAAACGGAACTATCCGCTTCGCCCAAATGTCACTTGTTAGTGCAGTCAGGAGCGAACGGCGGTCAAGGGACGGGGATGGACGAGAAGGAAGGTGCCGGACGAACCGGCACGAAGCTGAAGCGCAAGAAGATAGAACTGAACGTTCCGCAGGTGGCGGGCAGTGCCGTCGCCGCGGTCGTCGCCGCGAAGATGGCGTCCAGTTTCGGTGTCTACGGCACGATCCTCGGCGCCGGTCTGGTCAGCGTCATCGCGACCTGCGGCGGCTCGATCTTCCAGCACTTCTTCTCGCGTACGGGTGAGCAGGTGCGGGAGGCCGCGGAGAAGGCCAAGCCGCGGGCCCGGCAGGTGCCGGTGACCGCGGATGGCCGTCCCGTTCCGGAGACCTTCCGCGGCTCGGCGGCGCCCAAGACCGGTCCTGTGACGACGAGTTGGCGTCCCGGTGTGGTGACCGCCGAGGGTGACGCGAAGACCGCCTTGCCCGCCGCGGCCGGCGCCGCCGACGACGCGGCGAGGACTCAGCTGGTCACGGCCGCGGACGCGGACCGCACCCAGCTCCTGACCTCCGTCGACCTGCCCGACCCCGCTTCCGAGGACGCCGCCGCCGACGACCGCACCGAACTCCTGGCCACGGTCGACGACGACCGCACCCAGCTCCTGACCACGGTCGCCGGCGACCGCACCCGGCTCCTGACGCCCGTCGGCGCGGGTGCCGCGGGTCCGGCCGACGCCACGCGCGCGTTGCCGCGGGCCGAAGAGACGATGCTGCTGCGGGCCGACGGCGCCGGAACTCCGCCCGCGGACACGGAGACCCGGCTGCTCGGCGGCGCGAAGCTCCCGCTCGACGGGGTGCCCGAGGCGTACGGCGAATCCGTCGTGCAGGGCAAGCGGGTCAAGAGCTGGAAGCGGCCGCTGCTCGGGGCCGCGCTGGTCTTCGGCGTGACCATGGCGGGGATCGCCTCGTACGAACTGGTCTCCGGCGACAGTTTCAGCGGCAATGACTCGCGGGTGCTGCAGCCCGGTTCGTGGAGCGGGTCCGGATCGGGCTCCGGTGAGCAGCGGCAGGACGATCCGGAGCGGAGCCCTTCGCGGACCACGCCGACCGAGGGTGGCACGCCCGGCGCCGACCGGCTGACCCCGGGCACCGGGCCGACGGCGACGCCCGGCGGAGACAGCGGTACGAAGCCGCAGCCGACGCCGACCCCGTCGCGCTCCGCGGAGCAGCCGACGCCCACACCGAGCGCGTCCGAGTCCGACGAGCCGACCACGGATCCGTCGAGCCCGAGCCCTTCCGACGAGGGCGAGGCGGGCGACGGCGACGGGGCTCAGGAGCGCGGCGTCACGCCGACCGGCTGAGCGTCACGGGCCGAGGACCCGGCGCAGGTAGTCGTTGCCGAACAGGCCGTCCGGGTCCAGGCGTTCACGGAGCGCGGTGAACTCGCCGAAGCGTGGATAGACCGAGGACAGGTACTCCGCGTCCCGCGTGTGGATCTTGCCCCAGTGCGGCCGCCCGGCGTGCTCGGTGAAGATCTTCTCGGCGGCCGTGAAGTACGCCTGGTGGGGCGTGCCCTTGTACATGTGCACCGCGATGTACGCCGTCTCCCGGCCCGATGCGGTCGACAGGGCGATGTCGTCGGCGGGTGCCGTGCGGACCTCGACCGGGAAGCTGATGCGCAGGTCGGAGCGGTCGACCATGGTCTTGAGCTCGCGCAGCGCGGGCACCAGGGCGTCGCGCGGAACGGCGTACTCCATCTCCAGGAAGCGCACCCGGCGCGGAGATGTGAAGACCTTGTACGGGATGTCCGTGTAGGTGCGGGCGGAGAGCGCCTTGCTGGAGATCTTCGCGACCGAGGGGATGGTCGCGGGGAAGGCGCGGCCCAGCGAATTGACCGCCTGGAAAAGCCCGTTGGAGAGGAACTCGTCCTCGAACCAGCCGCTCAGGGCGCCCACCGGGGCCTCGGGGCCGGCGCTGCGGTTGTTGCGCTTGGTGTTGCAGTTGCCGGTGTGCGGGAACCAGTAGAACTCGAAGTGCTCGTTCTCCGCGAAGAGTTGATCGAAATCTGCGGTGACCTTGTCGAAGGTCATCGGCTCCTCGCGGGCCGTGAGCAGGAAGACCGGCTCCACGGCGAAGGTGATCGCGGTGACCACGCCGAGCGCGCCGATACCGATGCGGGCGGCCGCGAAGACGTCCGCGTTCTCCTGCTCGGAGCAGGTGAGCACCGAACCGTCGGCGGTGACCAGCTCGAGGGCGCGGATCTGGGCGGATATGGACGCCGAGTCGCGGCCGGTGCCGTGGGTGCCGGTGCTGGTGGCGCCCGCGACGGTCTGCTCCATGATGTCGCCCATGTTCGTGAGCGACAGACCTTCACGGGCCAGGGCAACGTTCAGGCGCTTCAGCGGAGTTCCCGCCTCCACCGTGACGGTGCCCGCCTCGCGGTCGAGCTTCCGGATGCCGGTCAGCAGGTCGGGGCGGATCAGGACGCCGTCCGTCGCGGCGGCCGCGGTGAAGGAGTGGCCCGTACCGACCGGCTTCACGCGCTCGCCGCGCTCGGCGGCGGTGCGCAGGGCCGCGGCCAGCTCGTCCACGGAGGCGGGGGTCACCTCCCGCGTCGGGCGCGCGCTGACGTTCCCCGCCCAGTTACGCCACTGGGTCGGGCGCTGGGTCCGCGGCGCGCCCCTGCCGTTCGTCGGCTGCCCTGTCGTACCCGCCGTGTGCTGCGTGTTCATCGGCCTCTCCCCGCTGCGGCGCCGGCCTGCTCAGCCGGCGGTACCCCAGGAACGCGACCGCGACCGCGACGGCACCGGCGACCGCCGGAACCGCGTACCCCGCGTCCGCCCCGGCCGCGTCGATCACCCAGCCGGAGGCCGACGAGCCGAGCGCGATGCCGACCGCGAGCCCGGTGGACGTCCAGGTCATGCCCTCGGTCAGCTTCGCGCGTGGTACGTGCTGCTCGACCAGGGCCATGGTGGTCACCATCGTCGGCGCGATGGACAGGCCCGCGACAAACAGCGCCACGGCCAGAAACGGAAGGTTCCCGACCAGTTGAAGCGGGATCATACTCACGGCCATCGCACAGACACCCAGCAGCCACCGGCGGGAGGCCGAGCCCTTGAGGTGCAGCAGCCCGAAGACCACGCCCGCCAGGCAGGAACCGAGCGCGTAGACCGCGAGCACCAGGCTGGCCGCGGCCTTGTGGCCCTCGGCCTCCGCGAACGCCACCGTCACCACGTCGATGGCCCCGAAGATCGTCCCGGTCGCGACAAATGTCAGCACCAGGACCTGGAGCCCCGGCGACTTCAGCGCCGAACCCCCGGTGTGGTGCTCACGCGGATGCGGTACGGGTTCGGTGCGGTGCTGCGCGGTCAGCCAGAACACACCCGTGGCGAGGAAGAGACCGGCGAGCAGCGGGCCCGCTTCCGGGAACCAGGCGGTGGACAGACCGATCGAGACGATCGGCCCGAAGATGAAGCAGATCTCGTCGACCACAGACTCGAAGGAGTACGCGGTGTGCAGCTTGCGCGGGTCGGTCTGGTACACCCACACCCAGCGGGAGCGGACCATCGAGCCGAGGCTCGGCACACAGCCCACGCCGGCGGCGAAGACGAACAGGGTCCAGTCCGCGAGCTCCAGCTCCGCGGCGACGAGCAGTCCGGCCACGGCCGCGAGCGCGACAAGCGTCGCGGGCCGCAGTACCCGCCGCTGCCCGTGCCGGTCGACCAGGCGGGAGATCTGCGGACCGATCACCGCGGCCGAGAGCGCGACGGTGGCGGAGAGCGCCCCGGCGAGGCCGTACCGCCCGGTGAGCTGGGAGATCATCGTGACGATGCCGATGCCCATCATCGCCAGCGGCAGTCGGCCGAAGAACCCGGCCAGGGAGAACGCGCGAGTGCCGGGGGCGTCGAAGATCGCGCGGTAGGGGCTGGGCAAGAAGGGCTCCGCTGACTGCTCGGTAAGGCGTGAAGATGGCCTATACAGCTTACGGCCGGGGCCCGGTGCGACGCACCGCGTTTTCGGTCGGCCCGGAGCGGGTGGCAGGATCGGATCCATGCCAGATGTCCTTGACTCCACCCCCTATGACGCCCTGCTGCTGCTCTCCTTCGGCGGCCCCGAGGGCCCGGACGACGTCGTTCCGTTCCTGGAGAACGTGACGAAGGGCCGGGGCATCCCGAAGGAGCGCCTCAAGGAGGTGGGGCAGCACTACTTCCTGTTCGGTGGGGTCAGCCCGATCAACGACCAGAACCGCGCGCTGCTCGACGCCCTGCGCAAGGACTTCGCCGGGCACGGCCTCGACCTGCCGGTCTACTGGGGCAACCGCAACTGGGCCCCGTACCTGACCGACACCCTGCGCGAGCTGGTCACCGACGGCCACCGCCGCGTCCTGGTCCTGGCCACCAGCGCGTACGCCTCGTACTCCGGCTGCCGCCAGTACCGCGAGAACCTCGCCGACGCGCTCGCCACCCTGGAGGCCGAGGGCCTGGAGCTGCCGAAGGTCGACAAGCTCCGGCACTACTTCAACCACCCCGGCTTCGTCCGCCCCATGATCGACGGCGTACTGAAGTCGCTCGCCGAACTCCCCGCGGACGTACGGCAGAACGCCCAGCTCGCGTTCACCACGCACTCCATCCCGACCGCCGCCGCCGACACCTCGGGCCCGGTCGAGGAGCACGGCGAGGGCGGCTCGTACGTGAAGCAGCACCTGGACGTGGCCCGGCTGATCGTCGACGCGGTGGCCGAGGAGACCGGCGTCGCCGACCGGCCCTGGCAGCTCGTCTACCAGTCCCGCTCCGGGGCCCCGCACATCCCGTGGCTGGAGCCGGACATCTGCGATCACCTGGAGGAGCGGCACGCGGCCGGAGCTCCCGCCGTCGTGATGGTGCCGATCGGCTTCGTCTCGGACCACATGGAGGTCCTCTACGACCTCGACACCGAGGCCACCGCCAAGGCCGCCGAGCTCGGCCTGCCGGTCGCGCGCTCCGCGACGGTCGGCGCCGACCCCCGGTTCGCCGCCGCGGTCAGGGAACTCGTCCTGGAGCGCGCCCGCGGCGAACGGGGCGAGGACATCCGCCCCTGCGCCCTCGGATCGCTCGGCCCGAGCCACGACCTGTGCCCGGTCGGCTGCTGCCCCGCCCGCGCGCCCAAGCCCGCCGCGGCAGGCGTCGACAGCCCCTACGCGTAAGGAACGGACCACCGTGACCGACCAGTTGAAGGCCGAACTCCTCGAGCTCGCCGTCGAGGCCGCCGAGCGCGCGGGCACGTTCCTGCGCGACGGCCGCCCCGAGGACCTCGGCGTCGCCGCCACCAAGACCAGCGCCGTCGACGTCGTCACCGAGATGGACATCGCCTCCGAGAAGCTGATCACCGGCTTCCTCGCCGACCGCAGGCCCGACGACGGCTTCCTCGGCGAGGAGGGCGCGAGCGTCACGGGCAGCAGCGGCGTCCAGTGGGTCATCGACCCCATCGACGGCACCGTGAACTACCTGTACGGGCGCCCCGCCTGGGCCGTCTCCATCGCCGCCCGCAAGGACGGCGAGACGCTCGTGGGCGTCGTGCACGTGCCGATGCAGGGTGAGACGTTCCGCGCGGCCCTCGGCGACGGCGCCCACGTCAACGAGCGGGAGCTGCGGGTCGGCACCGCCCCGACCTTCGCCCAGACCCTCCTCGGCACCGGCTTCGGGTACCTGGAGGAGCGCCGGGTCCGGCAGGCCGAGGTGGTCGGCAAGCTGATCCCGCAGGTCCGCGACATCCGCCGCGGCGGCTCGGCCGCCATCGACCTGTGCGACGTGGCGTACGGCCGCCTCGACGCGTACTACGAGCGCGGCCTGAACCCCTGGGACTTCGCCGCCGGTGACCTGATCGCGCGGGAGGCCGGCGCCCTGGTCGGCGGCCGCCCCGGCGACGGCCCGTCCGAGGAGCTCACCGTGGCAGCGCCGCCCGGCCTCTTCGAACTCCTCCAGGGCAAGCTGGAGGAACTCGGCGCCTGGCACGACTGACCGGCCCCGACGCGCACGTGAAGGCCCCGGCACCTGGGAGGTGCCGGGGCCTTCACGCGTGTACGCGCGTTGCGTAACGGAACGGATCGGGGAAGGTCAGGCGACCTGCACGCCGTGCTCGGCGGCGAGGCGGCGCAGGTCGTCGAGCTCGGCCTCCTCGACCTCCACGAGGAAGTCGTCGCCGTCCTCGCGAGCCTGCGAAAGGTCGGACTCAGTGGCCTTTATGCGTTGCAGGAGCCCTGCGGTGAATGCGTCCATGGTTGCGCCCCCTCGTCGTGGGTCGTGGTCGGTGGCACGGGGTGTGCCCTCGGGAAGGGGCGATCACGTCTGTCGCAGCACTTAGCGCGCTGCTCGTGGCGTGCCACTTGCAAAGAGTGATCGCGGGTGTGCAGTCGTCCTCCCCAGGGGTACTTCCGGCAAAACCTCAACTCGCCCCCGAATCCCGGAATTCCACGTTCGCGCTACCGCCTTACAGCCGGTTTATGGGCGAAAGAGGCAGGATGGAGGCACTCACCACTCGTGATCAGGCCTGCCCGGCAAGGGCCAAGCGGAAGGACCAAGGACGTGCGCGTACTCGTCGTCGAGGACGAGCAGCTGCTCGCCGATGCGGTGGCCACCGGACTGCGCCGGGAGGCCATGGCCGTCGACGTCGTGTACGACGGCTCGGCCGCCCTGGAACGCATCGGGGTGAACGACTACGACGTAGTGGTGCTCGACCGCGACCTCCCGGTCGTCCACGGCGACGACGTCTGCCGGAAGATCGTCGAGCTGGGCATGCCCACCCGCGTCCTGATGCTGACCGCCTCCGGCGACGTCAGCGACCGTGTGGAGGGCCTGGAGCTCGGCGCGGACGACTACCTGCCCAAGCCCTTCGCGTTCACCGAGCTCACCGCACGTGTGCGCGCCCTGGGGCGGCGTACGACAGTGGCGCTGCCGCCCGTCCTCGAGCGCTCCGGCATCAAGCTCGACCCCAACCGCCGCGAGATCTTCCGGGACGGCAAGGAGATCCAGCTCGCCCCGAAGGAATTCGCCGTCCTGGAGGTGCTGATGCGCAGCGAGGGCGCCGTCGTCTCGGCCGAACAACTCCTGGAGAAGGCCTGGGACGAGAACACCGACCCGTTCACCAATGTCGTGCGCGTGACCGTGATGACCCTGCGCCGCAAGCTCGGCGAACCCGCCGTCATCGTCACCGTGCCCGGCTCCGGCTACCGGATCTGATGCCTCCATGGCAGCGACCCCGGCGCCACCGACGGCGCCTCCGAAGCCGACGTACGCCCCGCGCGCGGAGCCACCGTTCCCCTGGCTGCGCCCGACCATCCGGATACGGCTCACGCTGTTGTACGGCGGGATGTTCCTGATCGCGGGCATCCTGCTGCTCTCGATCATCTATCTCCTCGCGGCACAGGCCGTGCACGTGGGCAACGAGATGCCGTTCCGCGTGGTCTCGGGCAACTTCACCATCCAGAGCGACGCCTGCCCGGCGATCTCGGGGCACACCTACCAGAGCCAGAGCACGTTCAACGACGCGATGAACGCCTGCGTCAACCACCAGCGCCAGAAGGCCCTCGACGACCTGCTCAGCCGGTCGCTGCTCGCCCTCCTCGGGCTCAGCGTGATCGCGTTCGCCTTCGGGTACGCGATGGCGGGCCGGGTGCTCTCGCCGCTCGGCCGGATCACCCGTACCGCCCGCCAGGTGGCCGGTTCCGACCTGTCCCGGCGGATCGAACTCGACGGTCCCGACGACGAGTTGAAGGAGCTCTCGGACACCTTCGACGAGATGCTGGACCGCCTCGAGCGCGCGTTCACGGCCCAGCAGCGGTTCGTCGCGAACGCCTCGCACGAGCTCCGCACCCCCCTGGCCATCAACCGCACGCTCCTCGAAGTGCACCTGTCCGACCCCGGTGCGCCCCCGGAGCTCCAGCAGCTCGGCAAGACGCTGCTGTCCACCAACGAGCGCAGCGAGCAGCTCGTGGAGGGCCTGCTGCTGCTCGCCCGCAGCGACAACCAGATCGTGGAGCGCAAGCCCGTGGATCTGGCCGAGGTCGCCTCCCGCGCCATCGACCAGGTCCGGGCGGAGGCCGAGGAGCGAGGCGTGGAGATCCGCGGCGAACGCGGCCTCGCGGTGGTCCAGGGCAACGGCGTCCTGCTGGAGCGGATCGCCCTGAACCTGGTGCAGAACGCGGTCAGGTACAACGTCGGGGCGGACGGCTGGGTCGAGGTCAGGACCGAGTCGAAGGAGGGCCGGGCGGTCCTCGTGGTCTCGAACACCGGACCAGTGGTCCCGGCGTACGAGATCGACAACCTCTTCGAGCCCTTCCGCAGGCTGCGTACCGAGCGGACGGGGAGCGACAAGGGGGTCGGTCTCGGCCTCTCCATCGCCCGCTCGGTGGCGAGGGCGCACGGAGGCCGTATCATCGCGGAGCCTCGCGAGGGGGGCGGTCTCGTGATGCGAGTCACCCTGCCCATCTGAGATGCTGCTGCGGATTCGCCGAGTTCGCTTTGAGCGGAATTTTCGGGACCTGAACCTGGAGAGTCCGTGTGGAATCGATCACAGAGGCGAATTTCAGGCCATCTACTCTCCGTGAGCGTCAGAACCGCCGGAAAGCCGGGAAAATGCGGGTTTTCGGGGGTCTTGATAACGGGAAGTACACGGGGTGGCGCCCGTGAAGTGCGACAAGTGGACCGTGTACGGTCCCCATCGCCATCCAAGCTGCCGCCTCATCCGGGGTGCGGTTGGGTGTCGATTGAGTAACAGACCTTGATGTGAGGCAAAATCTCCGCCTCAGGTCGGGCACAAGTCCGGCCTCTCACGCGTTACGTGCGCTGAAGACACCACACACCCAGAGGGGGAGAGCGACAATGGCAACGGATTACGACACCCCACGCAAGACCGATGACGACGTCGATTCGGACAGCCTTGAGGAACTGAAGGCCCGCCGGAACGACAAGTCCGCTTCTTCGGTCGACGTCGACGAGTTCGAGGCGGCCGAGGGCATGGAACTGCCCGGCGCCGACCTCTCCAATGAGGAACTGGCCGTTCGGGTCCTGCCCAAGCAGCAGGACGAGTTCACCTGCATGAGCTGCTTCCTGGTTCACCACCGCAGCCAGCTGGCCCGCGAGAAGAACGGCCAGCCGATCTGCCGCGACTGCGACTGAGGCGGGGGTCGGCCGTGACAGGCTCGACCCCGCCCCGGAAGCGGTTCTTCCGGAAGCGGGACGCAATCGGTGGCCCGGCCATCGACGGCACCCCGCTCGACGGCGTACCTGACGACGAGCGAGGCCCCCAGGCCTCGCTCGAAGCCATGGACGCCGACGGCCCCAGCGGCAGGCGCGACATCGACGGCACCGCCGTCGACAGAGCGCCGCGCCTCGACGGGCACCCGGCCCGCCCCGGACGCCTCGCAGCCGTCAGGAACGGCGTACGCAAGGGCGGCCAGGGCGCCAAGGCCGGCATCGGCTACCTCGCCGACCGGATCATCGAGAACGCACCGCGGATCCCGGTGCGCGATCTGGCGACCCTGCGCAAGCAGTTCCCGGGCCTCGGGCCCGAGCAGATCGCCGACAAGCTGGTGGCGGGTGCGCGTAACGGCACCTCGACCGTCGGCGCGGGTGTGGGCGCGGCCGCGATGCTGCCCGTACCGCCCGCGATGCCCGCCGAACTGGCCGCAGAGATCACCGGTGTGGCCGCGATCGAGCTGAAGCTCGTCGCCGAGCTGCACGAGGTCTACGGCCTGCGCCCGCCGGGCAACCTCAAGCTGCGCTCCGCCGCCTACCTGCACTCCTGGTCCGAAGAGCGCGGGATCGACATGGCCAAGCCGATGTCGGTCAATGCGGCGCTCGGCGGCCAGCTGAAGCGCGAGCTGCGCCAGCAGATCATGAAGCGCATGGTCAGGAACCTGCCGAACCTGATGCCGTTCATGGTCGGAGCGGCGGTCGGCGCGGTCATGAACCGCAGAGAGACCAGCAAGCTCGCCGACAGCGTGCGCAAGGACCTGCGCAAGCAGCAGGTGCCCTGGGACGCACTCGGTGAACTCCCGCCCCTGGAGCGGGCGATGAAGCCGCTGGAGAGCTAGGGCCCGGCCCCCTGAAGGCCCAGGCCGGTACGCCCTGCCCAGCCGGCATGACCTACTGCGACGCGCTCTCCGTGCCGCGCGGAGCGGTCTGCGCCGGGGACTTCGTCCCGTCCGGTGCGAGCGCTGCCGCCAGCGCCGCCGGGGTCCTGGTCGACAGGTACAGATACGGCGTCGGGTCCTGCTCGTCCGTGACCGGTACGCGTACCGCCGTGGGGACGTAACTGCGCAGCAGCATGAAGGCGCGCGGGTCGGCCTTGTACGAACGCCAGGCGCGGGCCTCCGTCTCGTCCAGGACCTCCGGGGTCCCGAGGGCGGACAGCGGGAGCCGGGCGTCGCCCGCGACCAGGGAGTCCGCCACCACGCGGATCCGGGCGGAGCCGTACGCGCTGACCCCGACCGCCGCCAGGGCCGCCGCACCGATGAGGCCGGCGAGCATCGGCAGCGCGCCGAGCGGCAGCATGATCAGACCGCCCGCGATCCCGATCAAGCCGGTGATGATCCACCAGGAACGGGGTGCGGTGAGGCGTTCGTCGTAGGTTTCGGCGGAGAGCTCCATACCGCCAAGCTTGGCACGGTGCCCGGGTTCTCAGGCCGCGCGGGTAAGGTCTGCGCCTGTGAGTGGACGTACACCTTCGTTGACGCCCCCGGACGACGCCGTCGCGCCGGTGCGGCACCCTGATGCCCCGGCGCCCGGCGAGCTGCTCGGCGCGCACTACGAGCACTGTTTCGGCTGCGGTCATGGACAGCCGCACGGACTGCACCTGGAGGCGCGGGCCGCCGAAGGGGTCGCGATCCGCGCGGAGTTCACGGTGAAGCCCGAACATCAGGGCGCGCCGGGGCTCGCGCACGGCGGCGTGCTCGCCACCGCGCTCGACGAGACGCTGGGCTCGCTGAACTGGCTGCTGCGGGTGATCGCGGTGACCGGTCGCCTGGAGACCGACTTCGTACGGCCGGTGCCGGTGGACACGGTGCTGCACCTGGACGCGGAGGTCACGGCGGTCGCCGGGCGGAAGATCTACTCGAGGGCCACCGGCCGGATCGGCGGGCCTGACGGCCCGGTCGCGGTCCGCGCGGAGGCGCTGTTCATCGAGGTGAAGGTCGACCACTTCATCGACAACGGCCGTCCCGAGGAGATCCAGGCGGCCATGGAGGACCCGGACCAGCTGCGTCGTGCGCGTGCCTTCGAGGTGAACCCGTGACCGCCTCCGCCGGCGGCTTCGGCGCCCGTAGGCCCCTCGACGTACAGATCCGGCGCGTGGACCCGGACGTACCGCTTCCGAGCTATGCGCAGCCGGGTGACGCGGGGGCCGATCTGCGCACCACGCAGGCGGCCGAACTCGCCCCGGGGGAGCGGGCGGTGCTGCCCACCGGGGTGGCCATCGCGCTGCCCGAGGGGTACGCGGCCTTCGTGCACCCGCGATCGGGCCTGGCCGCGCGCTGCGGTGTGGCTCTGGTGAATGCCCCAGGGACGGTGGATGCCGGGTACCGTGGGGAGATCAAGGTGATCGTCGTGAACCTCGACCCGCGGGAGACCGTGCGGTTCGAGCGCTTCGACCGGATTGCCCAGCTCGTCGTCCAGCAGGTCGAGAAGGTGAGCTTCCACGAAGTAGCGGAGCTTCCCACTTCGGCGCGGGCCGAGGGGGGTTTCGGGTCCACCGGGGGACATGCCGCAGTGGACGGCAACGCGGGTGGGCAACAGGGCGGGAATCGATACGCTTCGGTCGTATCCGACCGGGAAGGACAGTGACGTGTTCGGACGTCGCAAGAAGAGTGACGCCGCCGACGGCGCGGCCGGCGAGGCCGAGCAGGTCGCCGAAGGCGTGGACCCCGAGACGGCGGATGACCAGCCGCGACGGGTGAACCTCCCGCCGGCCCCCCGTCCTGACGGACCCTGGGACATCTCCGAGGTGCGCGAGCCCGGCGAGGGTCGCGTCGACCTCGGCGGCATCTTCGTGCCCGGCGTCGAGGGCATGGAGCTGCGCGTGGAGGTGGCGGGCGACGCGATCGTCGCGGCCACCGTGGTGCTGCGCGAGAGCGCCGTACAGCTCCAGGCGTTCGCCGCTCCGAAGAAGGAGGGCATCTGGGGTGAGGTCCGCGAGGAGATCGCCTCGGGCATCACCCAGCAGGGCGGAGTGATCGACGAGGTCGAGGGCCCGCTCGGCTGGGAGCTGCGCGCCCAGGTTCCGGTGCAGCTGCCGGACGGTACGGGTGGCGTGCAGGTCGTCCGGTTCGTGGGCGTCGACGGTCCGCGCTGGTTCCTGCGCGGCGTCATCTCCGGCCAGGGCGCGGTGCAGCCCGAGGCCGCGGGCCTGCTCGAGCAGATCCTCCGGGACACCGTCGTCGTGCGTGGTGACGGCCCGATGGCGCCCCGTGACCCGATCGTCCTCAAGCTGCCGGACGACGCCCAGATGGTGGCCGAGGGCGGCGTGAAGGAGGAGAACCAGGAGGAGTCCCGGTTCTCCGGCGGGATGGGGCAGCTGGCCCGTGGCCCGGAGATCACCGAGGTTCGCTAGCGGTTCTTGAGTGCCGCGTCCCGCACCGTCGACTCGGGCGCCGCAGTCGCCCTGCGGGGCTCGTCCTCGAACTCCCCCAGCCTCCGGCCGGGAGGTGCCCCCGGGCGGGCTGAATTTTGGGCCGCATCCCCACCGGGGATGCGGCCCTTCTCGTTGCCGGGCCGCCGACGCCCGCCGCGTCAGAATCGCGTCAAATGCGGGGCGTACGACCACCTCGGGGGCCGTTGTCCGGAAATCCTGGCCGTAGGGTCGACGCGGCGTGAGCGGCGGATTTCGGAAGACAATGAGGCCATGGGACGCGGCAAGCTACGGATATACCTCGGTGCGGCACCGGGCGTGGGCAAGACCTACGCGATGCTGTCCGAGGCGCACCGCCGGGTGGAGCGGGGCACGGACTGCGTGGTCGCCTTCGTGGAACACCACGGCCGACCGCGTACCGAGACCCTGCTGCACGGCCTCGAACAGGTGCCGCGCCGCGAGCTCGACCACCGCGGCAGCGTCTTCACGGAGATGGACGTGGACGCGGTCCTGGTGCGCGCCCCCGCAGTCGCCCTCGTCGACGAGCTGGCGCACACCAACGTCCCCGGCTCACGTAACGCCAAACGCTGGCAGGACGTCGAGGAACTCCTCGCCGCGGGGATCGATGTCGTCTCCACCGTCAACATCCAGCACCTGGAGTCACTCGGTGATGTCGTCGAGTCGATAACGGGCGTACGGCAGCGCGAGACCGTCTCCGACGAAGTGGTGCGCCGGGCCGACCAGATAGAGCTGGTCGACATGTCGCCGGAGGCCCTGCGACGTCGGATGGCGCACGGCAACATCTACAAGCCGGACCGGATCGACGCCTCGCTCTCCAACTACTTCCGGCCCGGCAACCTCACCGCCCTGCGCGAGCTGGCCCTGCTGTGGACGGCGGACCGGGTCGACGAGTACCTGCAGCAGTACCGGGGCGAGCACAACATCCGCAGCACCTGGCAGGCCCGCGAGCGCATCGCCGTCGGGCTCACCGGCGGCCCCGAGGGGCGCACCCTGATCCGCCGCGCCGCCCGGATGGCCGCGAAGGGCTCGGGCAGCGAGATCCTCGCCGTCTACATCGCCCGCAGCGACGGCCTGACCTCCGCATCGCCGAAGGAACTCGCCCTCCAGCGCACCCTCGTGGAGGACCTGGGCGGCACGTTCCACCACGTCATCGGCGACGACATCCCCGCCTCGCTGCTCGAGTTCGCGCGCGGGGTCAACGCCACCCAGATCGTGCTCGGCTCCAGCCGCCGCAAGGCCTGGCAGTACGTGTTCGGGCCCGGGGTCGGCGCGACCGTCGCCCGTGACTCGGGGCCCGACCTGGACGTGCACATCGTGACGCACGAAGAGGTCGCCAAGGGGCGCGGGCTTCCGGTGGCCAGAGGTGCCCGGCTCGGCCGGTCCCGGATCGTCTCCGGCTGGCTGGTCGGCGTGCTCGGCCCGCTGCTGCTCACGCTGCTGCTGGCCAACATCGACGCGGACCTCGGGCTCGCCAACGACATGCTGCTGTTCCTCGCCCTGACGGTGGCGTCGGCGCTGCTCGGCGGACTGCTGCCCGCGCTGGCCTCGGCGGCGTTCGGCTCGCTGCTCCTGAACTACTACTTCACGCCGCCGCTGCACCTGTGGACCATCGCCGACTCCCGCAACATCGTCGCCCTCGCCGTCTTCGTGGGCGTCGCCGTGGCCGTCGCGTCCGTGGTCGACCTCGCCGCCCGGCGCACCCACCAGGCCGCCCGGCTGCGCGCCGAGTCGGAGATCCTGTCGTTCCTCGCGGGCAGTGTGCTGCGCGGCGAGACCAGCCTGGACGCCCTCCTCGAACGCGTCCGGGAGACCTTCAACATGGAGTCCGTCGCCCTGCTCGAACGGGCCGGCGACCGCGACCCGTGGACCTGCGCCGGGAGCGTCGGGCCGACGCCGCTCGGCCGCCCCGAGGACGCCGACGTGGACATGCCGGTCGGCGATCACATGGCGCTCGCCCTGAGCGGCCGGGTGCTGCCCGCCGAGAACCGGCGCGTGCTCGCCGCGTTCGCCGCGCAGGCCGCCGTGGTCCTCGACCGCCAGCGCCTCCAGGACGAGGCGGACCAGGCCCGCGCCCTCGCCGAGGGCAACCGCATCCGTACCGCCCTGCTCGCCGCCGTCAGCCACGATCTGCGGACCCCGCTGGCCGGCATCAAGGCCTCCGTGACCTCGCTGCGCTCGGACGACGTGGAGTGGTCCGACGAGGACCGGGCCGAGCTGCTCGAAGGCATCGAGGACGGCGCGGACCGGCTCGACCACCTCGTCGGCAACCTGCTCGACATGTCCCGCCTCCAGACCGGCACCGTGATGCCGCTGATCCGCCCCGTCGACCTGGACGAGGTGGTGCCGATGGCGCTGGGCGGCGTGCCCGAGGGCAGCGTCGACCTGGACATCCCGGAGACGCTGCCGATGGTCGAGGTCGACAAGGGTCTCCTGGAGCGTGCCGTCGCCAACATCGTCGAGAACGCCGTCAAGTACAGCCCCGACGGCCGCCGCGTCACGGTGTCCGCCAGCGCGCTCGGCACCCGCGTCGAGGTACGCGTCGTGGACCGCGGGCCCGGCGTGCCCGACGACGCCAAGGACCGCATCTTCGAGCCCTTCCAGCGCCACGGGGACGCCCCGCGCGGCGCCGGTGTCGGGCTCGGTCTCGCCGTGGCGCGGGGCTTCGTCGAGGCGATGGGCGGCACGCTGAACGCGGAGGACACCCCGGGCGGCGGCCTCACCATGCTGCTCACGCTGCGCGCCGCCGCCGGCCGTGAGCCGGTCGCGCCCGATCTCTCCGCGCAGGTCACCTCATGACCCCCGCACTTTCCGCAGGTCACCCCGTGACCGCGGGCACGACGGCCGCGGCACCCGCCGCCGCCACCGCAGAAAGGCAGGACCAGATGACCCGGGTGCTCGTGGTCGACGACGAGCCGCAGATCGTGCGCGCCCTCGTGATCAACCTGAAGGCACGCAAGTACGAGGTGGACGCGGCCGCCGACGGCGCCGCCGCCCTCCAGCTCGCCGCCGCCCGCCACCCCGACGTGATCGTTCTGGACCTCGGCCTGCCCGACATGGACGGCGTCGACGTGATCAAGGGGCTGCGCGGCTGGAGCCGGGTGCCGATCCTGGTGCTCTCCGCGCGGCACAGCTCCGACGAGAAGGTCGAGGCCCTGGACGCGGGCGCCGACGACTACGTGACCAAGCCCTTCGGCATGGACGAGTTGCTGGCCCGGCTGCGCGCCGCCGTACGCCGGGCAGAGCCGGCCACCGGTGGCGGCAGCGAGGACGACGCCGTCGTGGACGCCGGTGACTTCACCGTCGACCTGGCCGCGAAGAAGGTCCACCGCGGCGACCGCGACGTACGCCTGACCCCCACGGAGTGGCACCTCCTGGAGGTCCTCGTACGCAATACGGGTCGCCTGGTGAGCCAGAAGCAGTTGCTCCAGGAGGTCTGGGGCCCCTCCTACGGGACCGAGACCAACTACCTGCGGGTCTACATGGCCCAGCTGCGCCGCAAACTGGAGGCCGATCCCTCGCATCCCGCGCACTTCATCACCGAACCGGGCATGGGATATCGGTTCGAGCGGTGACCCTGGCGGGTCGGTGCGGCAAGGAGAGGCCCCGGCCTTGATCCGGTGTCGGTGGACCCCGGTACGCTTCTTGTATGAGTGCCGTTCCTCGTTCAGAAAAGCCGTCAGGCCGGTTCCGCCGGATGCTGGACCGGCTGTCCTCGTCCCAGGAGGAGCTGGATTCGGAGGAGCTCCGTGAGGACACGGAGACAGCGGGCTGTATCCGCATCGGCGACTGCGGCGACCGCGAGATAGTCACGGTTACTGGTACGTTGCGCACGGTCACGCTGCGCCCACGGGCCGGCGTCCCCGCCCTGGAGGCCGAGCTGTTCGACGGCTCCGCCGCCCTGGACGTGGTGTGGCTGGGCCGACGCTCCATCGTGGGTATCGAGCCGGGGCGCAGACTGATCGCATCGGGCCGGATCTCGATGAGCCGAGGCCGCCGGGTGCTCTTCAATCCCAAGTACGAACTCAGACCGCTCGGACGGGAGTAGCCGGTGACGTCTGTCGACAAGCCGACCGACCACACCACCCCGGATCAGGCCGGTGGTCCTGACAGTGATGCGAAGGCCGTGACCGAGGCCGCGCTTTTCGAGGCCTTCGGCGGCCTGCGGGGCATGATCGAGACGGTCCTGCCCGGCCTGCTGTTCGTCACCATCTACACGGTCAACAAAGACCTGAAGATGTCGGCCGTCGCCGCGGTCGGGGTGTCCCTGCTCCTCGTCGTGGTCCGCCTGGTCAAGCGGGACACCGTCAAGCACGCCTTCAGCGGCGTCTTCGGCGTCGCCTTCGGTGTGGTCTTCGCGATGATGACCGGCAATGCCAAGGACTTCTACCTGCCGGGCATGCTCTACACCCTCGGCCTCGCCCTCGCCTACATCGTGACCACGCTCGCCGGGGTCCCGCTGATCGGCCTGATCCTCGGCCCGGTGTTCAAGGAGAACCTCTCCTGGCGTACGCGCAATCCGGGCCGCAAGAAGGCCTACGCGAAGGCGAGTTACGCGTGGGGGGCGATCCTGCTCGCCAAGTGCGCGATCCTCTTCCCGCTGTACTGGTGGGCGGACACGACGCAGCTCGGCTGGGTCCTGGTCGCCCTGAAGATCCCGCCGTTCCTGCTTGCCGTCTGGCTGACCTGGGTCTTCCTGGCGAAGGCGCCGGCGCCGATTGATGTCTTCGCTGAGATGGAGGCGGAGGAGGCGGCGGAGAAGGAGCGGGCGTCGTCTTAAGGGCACCCCGGTCCAGCGCACCGTCGATCGCCCTGCGGGCTCGTCCTCAAGCGCCGGACGGGCTGGATGTACCGGAAGGGGCCCGGAACCTTGCAGGTTCCGGGCCCCTTCCGCGTACTCGTACTCGTACGACCGCTAGCTCTCCTTGCGGACCGACAGCAGGTCCTCGAGCTGTTCCTCGCGGGCCTGGGCGGCTACGAAGAGGAGTTCGTCGCCCGCCTCCAGGGAGTCCTCGGCCGTGGGGGCCAGGACGCGGGTGCCGCGGATGATCGTCACCAGGGACGTGTCCTCCGGCCAGGAGATGTCGCCGATGGTGGTGCCCGCGAGCGCGGACTCCGGCGGCAGGGTCAGCTCGACCAGGTTGGCGTCGCCGTGGCTGAAGCGCAGCAGCCGCACCAGGTCGCCGACGCTGACGGCCTCCTCGACCAGGGCCGACATCAGCCGCGGCGTGGACACCGCGACGTCGACGCCCCAGGACTCGTTGAACAGCCACTCGTTCTTCGGGTTGTTGACGCGGGCGACGACGCGCGGGACGCCGTACTCGGTCTTCGCGAGGAGGGAGACGACGAGGTTGACCTTGTCGTCGCCGGTCGCCGCGATCACGACGTTGCAGCGCTGCAGCGCGGCCTCGTCGAGCGAGGTGATCTCACAGGCGTCCGCGAGCAGCCACTCGGCCTGCGGCACCCGCTCCACCGAGATGGCGGTCGGGGCCTTGTCGACCAGGAGCACCTCGTGCCCGTTCTCCAGGAGCTCGCCCGCGATGGAACGACCCACCGCGCCCGCTCCGGCAATGGCGACGCGCATCAGTGACCGCCCTCCTCAGGGCCCTCGGCGAACGCCGCTTCGACCTTCTCGACCTCGTCGGTGCGCATCATCACGTGCACCAGGTCGCCTTCCTGCAGCACCGTCTGGGAGGTCGGCAGGATCGCCTCGCCCAGCCGGGTGAGGAACGCGACGCGTACGCCGGTCTCCTCCTGCATCTTGCTGATCTTGTTCCCGACCCAGGCGCTGGAAGCGTGCACCTCGGCGAGCTGCACCCCGCCCGTGGGGTCCCGCCACAGCGGCTCCGCGCCCGAGGGCAGCAGCCGGCGCAGCATCTGGTCGGCGGTCCAGCGGACCGTCGCGACCGTCGGGATGCCCAGGCGCTGGTAGACCTCGGCGCGACGCGGGTCGTAGATACGGGCCGCGACGTTCTCGATGCCGAACATCTCGCGGGCCACCCGGGCGGCGATGATGTTCGAGTTGTCGCCGCTGCTGACCGCGGCGAAGGCGCCGGCGTCCTCGATACCCGCCTCGCGCAGGGTGTCCTGGTCGAAGCCGACGCCGGTGACGCGGCGCCCGCCGAAGCCGGAGCCGAGACGGCGAAAGGCCGTGGGGTCCTGGTCGACCACCGCGACCGTATGCCCCTGTTGCTCCAGGGTCTGCGCGAGTGCGGCGCCCACTCGTCCGCAGCCCATGATGACGATGTGCACGACCGTCCTTCCGGCTGGCTGTCCTGCGTTCCTGCGTTAGGAATGCGTTAGTAACTGGTGAGCCGAATTGTCCTGATGGGACCGCGATGGGTCCCGGGGCTCAGGCTTAACAGGGTCTCAGACAGACGCACAAGCTACACAGCCGCCGGACGCGGGTGGGCGGCCCCCCTTGCGAACGCTTACGATCCTCACCGTGTCCAAACTGACCGACGTGCCCAAACGGATTCTCATCGGGCGCGCACTGCGCAGCGACCGGCTGGGAGAAACGCTTCTCCCGAAGCGCATCGCTCTCCCCGTCTTCGCCTCCGACCCACTGTCATCGGTGGCGTACGCGCCGGGAGAAGTGCTTCTGGTGCTCTCCATCGCGGGTGTGTCGGCGTATCACTTCAGTCCCTGGATCGCCCTCGCGGTCGTGGTGCTGATGTTCACCGTGGTCGCGTCGTACCGGCAGAACGTGCACGCCTATCCGAGCGGCGGCGGCGACTACGAGGTCGCCAACACCAACCTCGGCCCCAAGGCCGGACTGACCGTCGCGAGCGCCCTGCTCGTCGACTACGTCCTGACCGTCGCCGTGTCGATCTCCTCGGGCATCGAGAACCTCGGCTCCGCCGTCCCGTTCGTCGTCGAGAACAAGGTGCTCTGCGCCGTCGTCGTGATCGGTCTGCTGACCGTGATGAACCTGCGCGGCGTAAAGGAGTCCGGAAAACTCTTCGCGATCCCGACGTACGTCTTCGTGGCGGGCGTCTTCATCATGATCGCGTGGGGCGCGTTCCGCGGGCTCGTCCTCGGGGACGACATGCAGGCCCCGACCGCCGACTTCGAGATCAAGCCCGAACACCAGGGCCTGGCCGGGTTCGCGCTGGTCTTCCTGCTGCTGCGGGCGTTCTCCTCCGGCTGTGCGGCGCTCACCGGTGTCGAGGCGATCAGCAACGGCGTCCCCGCCTTCCGCAAGCCGAAGTCGAAGAACGCCGCCACCACGCTTGCCCTCATGGGCGGCCTGGCCGTCACCATGTTCTGCGGCATCATCGTGCTCGCGATGACCACCGGCGTACGGATGGCCGAGAAGCCCGAGCACGACCTGCTCGTCAACGGCCAGCCGGTCGGCGCCGATTACGTCCAGAACCCGGTGATCTCGCAGGTCGCCGAGGCGGTCTTCGGGGACGGCTCGTTCCTGTTCATCGTCCTTGCCGCGGCCACCGCGCTCGTGCTGTTCCTCGCCGCCAACACCGCGTACAACGGCTTCCCGCTGCTCGGTTCGATCCTCGCGCAGGACCGTTACCTGCCGCGTCAGCTGCACACCCGCGGCGACCGGCTCGCGTTCTCCAACGGCATCGTGCTGCTTGCCGGCGCGGCCGCGCTGCTCGTCGTCATCTACGGGGCCGACTCGACGCGGCTGATCCAGCTGTACATCGTCGGCGTCTTCGTCTCGTTCACGCTCAGCCAGATCGGCATGGTCCGGCACTGGAACCGGCACCTGCGCACCGAGAAGGACCCGGCCAAGCGGAGCCGGATGAAGCGCTCCCGGGCGATCAACACCTTCGGCGCGTTCTTCACCGGCCTGGTCCTGGTCGTCGTCCTGGTCACCAAGTTCACGCACGGCGCCTGGGTCGCGCTGCTCGGCATGGTGATCTTCTACGCGACGATGAGCGCGATCCGCCGTCACTACGACCGCGTGGCCGACGAGATCGCCGCCCCCGAGGGCCCGTCAGACGACAGTGTGCGGCCGTCGCGGGTGCACTCCATCGTCCTTGTCTCCAAGGTCCACCGGCCGACGCTGCGCGCGGTCGCGTACGCGAAGCTGATGCGCTCCGACACCCTCGAAGCGGTCAGCATCAACGTCGACGCGGCCGAGACCAAGGCGCTCAGGGAGGAGTGGGAGCGGCGCGGCATCTCCGTACCGCTGAAGATCCTCGACTCCCCGTACCGCGAGATCACCCGCCCGATCATCGACTACGTCAAGAACCTGCGCCGGGAGTCGCCGCGCGACGCGGTCAGCGTGATCATTCCCGAGTACGTGGTGGGTCACTGGTACGAGCACCTGCTGCACAACCAGAGCGCCCTGCGGCTCAAGGGCCGGCTGCTGTTCACGCCGGGCGTGATGGTCACCTCGGTGCCGTACCAGCTGGAGTCCTCCGAGGCCGCCAAGAAGCGGGCCCGCAGGCGCTCGGAGTGGAACGCTCCGGGTGCGGTGCGACGCGGCCCCGTCGAACAGCGCAAGCCGAAGGCGGCCGCGGGCGCGGAGGCCAAGGGGAGCGGGAGCGGTAACGGGAGCGGTAACGGCAAGGGCAACGGGAACGGCACTGGGTCCGGTTCCGGGTCAGGTTCCGGTTCCGGCGACAAGGGCTGAGCCCCCCCCGCACGTCCCTCGCACTCGGTGAGCGGCCGGGCAGCGTCCACGTAGACTTGTGGGCTGTTGTCCGGCCGTTCCCCTTTGACTTTTTGGAGCCACCCCACCATGCAGGCAGAACCGAAGAACTCGCTGGTGGGAGAGGAGTACGAGGTCGAGGTCGGCCCCGTAGCCCACGGCGGCCACTGCATCGCCCGTACGTCCGAGGGACAGGTGCTCTTCGTACGGCACACGTTGCCCGGTGAGCGGGTCGTGGCGCGGGTCACGGAGGGCGAGGAGGGCGCGCGCTTCCTGCGGGCGGACGCGGTCGAGATCCTGCAGGCATCGAAGGACCGCATCGAGGCGCCGTGCCCGTACGCCGGTCCTGGGCGCTGCGGCGGTTGCGACTGGCAGCACGCCAAGCCGGGCGCGCAGCGCCGCCTCAAGGGCGAGGTGCTCACCGAGCAGCTCAAGCACCTCGCGGGCCTGACGCCCGAGGAGGCCGGCTGGGACGGCACGGTCATGCCCGCCGAGGGCGACAAGCTGCCCGCCGGTGAGGTCCCGGCCTGGCGCACGCGCGTGCAGTACGCGGTGGACGCCGAGACCGGGAAGGCCGGTCTGCGTCGGCACCGTTCGCACGAGGTCGAGCCGATCGAGCACTGCATGATCGCGGCTGAGGGCGTCTCGGAACTCGGCATCGAGAAGCGGGAGTGGCCGGGCATGGCGTCCATCGACGCGATCGCCGCCACGGGTTCCCAGGACCGTCAGGTGATCCTGACCCCGCGTCCCGGCGCCCGGCTGCCCATCGTCGAACTCGACCGTCCCGTCTCGGTGATGCGGGTCGGCGAGAAGGACGGCGGCGTGCACCGCGTCCACGGGCGCCCCTTCGTCCGCGAACGCGCCGACGGCCGCACCCACCGCGTCGGCAACGGCGGCTTCTGGCAGGTCCACCCCAAGGCCGCCGAGACCCTGGTCCTCGCGGTGATGCAGGGCCTGCTGCCGCGCAAGGGCGACACGGCCCTCGACCTGTACTGCGGCGTCGGCCTCTTCGCCGGCGCCATCGCGGACCGGGTCGGCGAGCAGGGCGCGGTGCTCGGCATCGAGTCCGGCAAGCGTGCGGTCGAGGACGCGCGGCACAACCTCGCGGAGTTCGACCGGGTCCGTATCGAGCAGGGCAAGGTCGAGTCGGTACTGCCGCGGACGGGCATCACGGACGTCGACCTGATCGTCCTTGACCCGCCCCGCGCGGGCGCGGGCAAGCAGACGGTGAACCACCTGACCGGCCTCGGCGCCCGCCGCATCGCGTACGTTGCCTGCGACCCGGCCGCGCTGGCGCGGGACTTGGGGTACTTCCGGGAGGGGGGTTATCGGGTGCGGATGCTTCGGGCTTTTGATTTGTTCCCGATGACGCACCACCTTGAGTGTGTGGCGATTCTGGAGCCCAGCTCGAAGGGTGCCTGAACCGCGGCTTCTGACGCGGACGAAGACGGTCCGCGGATGGTCTCGCCCGGCCGGTGACGGCCAACGGTGCGTCCACTCATGTGGTGACGGCCGGTTGGGGGGCTCGGACGGCCGTGTTCGTCGCCGGGACCAACTTCAACGCCTCCTCCTCCCTGCCGCCGCGCGTACTCGCCCCGGCGGTCCGCACGGCACTCGGCGCCGACCTGCGGGGTGATCGCCGACGCGGGGCATCTCGTGGTCGAGGAACTCGCGGTACGTGGCCGGACTGGTGGATGCCCGGCGCACCTAGCCGGGCTCCGTCAGGTCTCAGCCGAGGCGATGACGGTCTCGGCTGTGGCGTACGTGAAGTCCTCGCCGGAGCGTTCGATGCCGACGGCGGTCGCGCCGTACAGCCTCTCGCTGAGCGTGCGCGCGCTGACCTGCCGCCTGGAGCGCATCCACCACCTGACCGGCATCAACCTCGCCGACCCGCGGGGCCCGCTTCCAGAACGCTTGCCCGATCTGCGGTCAAAATCGCTTCATCGTACGCATACTGCTTTGGGTTGATAGGTGGTGACAACAGAAACCCCGGACGGGGAACGGCGGTTAAAGACAGGCCGACTCCCACGCTCCCGAACGGAGACTGCCCGTGTCCGGGTCTCATCTGTCCATCCCAGCCGCCCGGCCCGTGATCGGCGAGGCCGAGATCGAAGCCGCCGTTCGCGTTCTGCGCAGCGGGCATGTCATCCAGGGGCCTGAAGTGGCCGCTTTCGAGGAGGAGTTCTCGGAGCTGGTCGCCGAACGCACCTGTGTCGCCGTCAACTCCGGTACGTCCGCACTGCACTTGAGCCTCATGGCGCTCGGCATCGGGCGGGGCGACGAGGTGGTGGTGCCGTCCTTCTCGTTCGCCGCGACCGCCAACGCCGTACGCCTGGCGGGCGCCGAACCGGTCTTCGCCGACATCACCCCCGACACCTACTGCCTCGACCCGGACGCCGTGGCCGCGGCGATCGGCCCGCGCACCGCGGCGCTGATGCCCGTGCACCTGTACGGGCACCCCGCCCCCATGGACCGCCTGATGCCGCTCGCCGCCCGCCAGGGCCTCGCCGTGATCGAGGACGCCTGCCAGGCGCACGGTGCCGCGCTGCACGGCCGGCCGGTCGGATCGTTCGGGCAGGCCGGGTGCTTCAGCTTCTACCCGACGAAGAACATGCACGCGCTCGAAGGCGGCATGATCACCACCGACGACCCCCAACTGGCCCGCACACTGCGGCTGTTGCGGAACCAGGGCATGGAGCAGCGGTACGAGAACGAGATCGTCGGCGCCAACATGCGGATGACCGACGTGGCGGCGGCCGTCGGCCGTGAGCAGCTGAGGCAGCTCCCGGCGTGGACCGAGCAGCGGCGGGCCAACGCCAAGGTGCTCGACTCCGGCATCGAGGGGCTGCCCGTGCCGCAGGTGGCCGACGGTGCCCGGCACGTCTACCACCAGTACACCGTCGCCGTCCCCGACGGCCGCAGGGATGCCGTACAGCGGGAACTGGCAGGCCAGGGCATCGGCTCCGCCGTGTACTACCCGACCCCGATCCACCGCCTGCGGCCGTACCAGGATCTGTCGGCGCCACCGCTGCCCGAGACCGAGCGCGCCTGCGCCGAGGTGCTCTCGCTGCCGGTCCACCCCACCCTCGGGCAGGGCGAGTTGGAGCGCATCGCCCGCGCCGTGACCGTCGCTGGAGGTCTCCGGTGAGCAAGCGGACTCTGCGTGCGGGGCTTGTCGGTCTGGGTGCGATGGGACGCAACCACGCCCGTGTCCTCTCGTCCCTCGACGGCGTCGAACTCGTCGGCGTCATGGACCCGGCAGGGGACTCCGCGGGTGCCGCCCGAGGTGCCCCGGTCGTCGCCACCCTCCCCGAACTCCTCGCGCTCGGCCTCGACTACGCCGTGGTCGCCTGCCCCACGGCGCTGCACGAGGAGGTCGGCCTCGGCCTGGCGGGGGCCGGAGTGTGCGCGCTGATCGAGAAGCCGCTTGCACACACCGCGGCCGCGGCCCGACGGCTGGCCGACGCCTTCGACGCGGCCGGTCTGGTCGCCGGGGTGGGGCATATCGAGCGGTTCAACCCGGCGCTGCAGAGCCTGCGTTCACGCCTGGAGGCGGGAGAGCTCGGTGAGCTGTTCCAGGTGGTCACGCGGCGCCAGGGGCCGTTCCCGCGGCGCATCGCGGACGTGGGCGTCGTCAAGGACCTGGCGACCCACGACATCGATCTCACCAGCTGGGTGACGGGCTGCGACTACGCCTCGGTGACGGCCAGGACCGTGTGCAAGAGCGGCCGCCCGCACGAGGACATGGTCGCGGTCGTCGGTGAGCTCTCCGACGGCACCATGGTCAGCCACCTCGTGAACTGGCTCAGCCCGCTCAAGGAGCGCTTCACGGCGGTCACCGGTCAGCGCGGCTGCTTCATCGCGGACACCCTCACCGCGGACCTGACCTTCCACGCCAACGGCGCCCTCGACACGGAGTGGGAAGCACTGAGCGCCTTCCGCGGCGCCGCCGAGGGCGACATGGTCCGGTACGCGATCCTCAAGCGCGAGCCGCTGTTCGTCGAGCACGAGCGGTTCCGCGACGCGGTGGAGGGCAAGGACGCCGACATCGTGACTCTCGACCAGGGGCTGCGGACGGTCGAGGTCGCCGAGGCGGTCCTCGACTCGGCACGGCGGAAGACGTCCCTGCCGTTGCAGAGCTCGCACCCCCGGAACCTGACGACGGTCGCCCAGCGGTCGTGAGTCGCGGCGGCCCGCGTGATCAGTTCTGCTCTCCCCGCAGTTCTGTTCTTCCCGCAGAACTGATCACGCGGGGCCGCGCACCGGAAGGCCTGAAGACCCACCACCGGAAAGCACCGTAATTGGCTACGGCATTGACGATGGTTGACGCCGTTTTCGCTACTACGTACGACATCCCGAGAGCGGTGAGCCCGGTGACCGTGGCGATGGTCGCGAAGTAATTGAGCGCGACGAGCGTCAGGTATTTGACAAAGGCGGGGCCGACCATGGCGCCGCTACGGAAGACAAATGCTCTGTTGAGTCCGAAGTTGACCGCAAGAACGGTCACGAAAGCCACCGATGTGGCTGCGGCAAGCGGCACTTGGAGCCCGCCGTGCAGCAGGACAAGGGTCCCGACATCGATCGCATAGCAGAGCCCTCCGACAAGTAGAAATCTTGTCGTATTGGCCGAGAAAATGCGGCAAGCGGTGTTTCTGATGGTCCCGGTAATTTCTGGTACCTTCCTCCCTGCTCCAGCCCCATCGTCGCAGATGGATTTCCTGGCGAAGAACCGTGAGAGGGGTTTTTCTTCGTGTACCAAAATATGAAAATCGCGGTCGTGGTACCGGCGTACAACGAGGAGAAATTGATCGCTCGGACGATCAATACCATGCCCGATTTCGTGGACCATATCGTGGTGATCGACGACGCCAGCAGTGACACGACGGCCGTCGAGGCCCGCGACGCCGGTGACCCGCGTGTGGTGCTCATCGAGCACGAGGTCAACACGGGAGTCGGGGGAGCGGTCTGCGACGGGCACAAGGAGGCGCTGCGGCTCGGGTGCGATGTCTCGGTCGTCATGGCCGGCGACGGGCAGATGGACCCGGAGTATCTGCCCGCCCTGCTCGCCCCGATCTGTGACGGGACCGCTCACTTCACCAAGGCGAACCGCTTCTACTCCCGCGACTCCTATCGCGGCATGCCCAAGTACCGGATCCTCGGCAACGTCATCCTCTCCTTCATGACCAAACTGGCCTCCGGATACTGGCACTTGTTCGATCCGCAGAACGGGTACACCGCGATCCACCGGGCGGCACTGGAACGGTTGAACCTCGACCGTGTGGCCAAGGACTACTCGTTCGAGAACGACCTTCTGATCAACCTGAACATTCTTCGGATCCCGGCCTGTGACGTCCCGATTCCCGCGGTCTACGGGAGCGAGGTGTCAACCATGCGGATGCACAAGGTCATTCCCGCGTTGATCGCCCAGCTGACTCGCGGGATCGGTCGGCGCATCCTCTTCAAGTACGTCGTGTTCTCCTTCTCGCCGATCGCTCTGCTGCTTCTGGCGGGACTTTCGCTGATCGCCTTCGGTGGTGCGGCGAGCACCTGGGTGCTGGTCCACACGCTCGGGCCCGCGAGTGCCAGTGCGGGAAGTGTCCTGCTGGCGACGATGCCCATCCTCACGGGCATTCACTTTCTCGTCGGCGCCCTGATGCTCGATATCCAGGAGAGCCCGGACCGTCGGGCCGCCACCGCCGGAATCGTCGGCGGCCACTGATCCGGGGGCGGCGGCCCGTTGCCTCAGACCTCCGTGAGGACGCCGTCCCTCTCCGCGTGTACGACGCCGGTGCGCGGGCACTCCCACATCCCGCTCTGGCCGGGGAGTTCGCGGAGCCGCTCGCCGGCGCGGCCCACCCAGCCGATGTGACGTGCCGGGACACCGACGACTAGTGCGAAGTCCGGCACGTCCCGGGTGACCACGGCACCGGCGGCGACCATCGCCCAGCGGCCGACGCGTACCGGGGCCACGCAGACCGAGCGGGCGCCGAGCGACGCGCCCTCGGCGACCGTGACGCCGACGGCCTCCCAGTCGGCACTTCGCTTGGGCCGCCCTTCGGGGTCGACCGAGCGCGGGTTGTGGTCGTTGGTCAGGACGACCGCGGGGCCGATGAAGACGCCGTGGTCGAGCGACGCCGGTTCGTAGACGAGGGCGTGGTTCTGGATCTTGACTCCGTCGCCGATCCGGACACCGGGGCCGACATAGGCGCCCCGCCCGACGACACAGTTCGCGCCGAGTACGGCCTGTTCACGGATCTGGGCGAGCTCCCACACAGCGGTGCCGGGGCCCAGTGCCGTCGACTCGTCGACCTGGGCCCCGGCGGCGATACGGACCGGAGCGGGCGGTGCTTCAGTGTTCTGCTTCATGTGTTGTCGAACGACCCAACGGGCCTCTGGGTGCGGGGACTTGGCCCGTTCGATAGGTGCTATAGGTCCCGTTCCCGGAAGGAAGTCCGGTCGAGCAGCGCGGGGATCAGCGAAAGGCAGAGGACGCCGATGAACATGGGCGCTGCCATATAGCGAAAACTCTGTACGGGGTTGGCGGCGAGCACGGTGAGCTGCATGCCGAGTGGGACGCCCACGAGGCCGAGCAGAGCACGGCAGCGGCGGGCTCGGGAGAGCAGGGCGACCAGCGCATACGTGGCGTAGCACCAGGTGGCGCCGCGCCAGAACAGCCACTCCAACTGCGGGACGCCGAACGCGGCCCGGCCGAAATCCGCGGCGTCGTGGAGAGTTGACGACAGCGGTCGGGCCTTGAGCTGCGGCCGGTACGGGATTTCCTCGGCTCTGAACCCCCAAAGGTCGGCGGGGATCGACGTGGCGTACACCCATGTCCTGGCGGATTTGTCCGCCGGTCCGGGGAAGACGGCCCAGGCGATGTGGGATCGGCACAGGCGTGCGCCGAGCACCTGTTGCGGGGACTCGCGCAGGGTGCGCCACCACAACTGCACCAGCGGCTCGATGAGTTCGGCGGCGGCGGTCCGGTTCACCGACGCGTTGTAGTAGAAGACGTCGGACGCGTAGCAGTTGGTGCCGGCGTCGTGCCAGGTCGAGAGCGGTGCCACCTGACTCATCACCCGCAGATCGTCGGGGGTGAACTGTCCGGGTGTCCGCGCGTACGTCACGGCGAGGTCGTGGTAATGCAGGTTGTAGAAGAAGGCACTGCTCGGCTGTTCGATGCCGGCCGCCGGGTAGATCACGAGAGCGAGCAGCAGCGTCAGGCTGGTGGTGGCGGCTGCAAGGCCGGCGATCAGGAGCCGGGCCCCGGGCAGCGCCAGGAGAAGGGCCAGCGATGCGACCACGGCAACAGGGAAGCCGTTGTTGCGGAAGAGGTCGACGCCGAGCAGCCCGATGCACAGCAGCAGGAGCTCCGACCGCCGCGGACGGCCGTTCCACGTGCCCTGCACACGCCTGCCCAACAGCCGTACCGCCACGGCGAACACAAGGACCGCGCAGATCGTGAACGGCACGTCCTTCCACACGAAGACGACGAACGACCCGAGCGGTGGAGCCGCAGCGCAGGCCACCGCGGCCGGTGCGCTCCACCGCCCCCGCACTCCCAGCGTCCGCAGGCCGGCGCAGGCATAGCCGAGAACGGCGGACATCGCGAGGGTCTGCAGCAACGTCAACGCCGCCAAGTCCCAGGTGGCGTTGAGGGCCAGCCAGACCAGCGAGTTGTAGAGCACCGAGTGGTCCGAGCGCCAGTGGTCGGTGGAGACCTGCCACACGTAGACCACGGAGTCGATGGTCATCAGGCCCGGGTAGAAGGCCGCCCACCACAGCAGGTAGCAGGCCTCGCACGCGAGGAAGACGGCCAGCGGCAAGCGCAGGGCCGACGGTACGCGCGACCAGAGGGCCCGGACCTTCGTGGCCGCCGGCACACCGGACGCACCAGGAGGGACGTGCCGCGGTGGGCTGCTGCGAACGCTGGTCACGGCATGTACACCTTGCCCTTCGACGGGCCCCATGAGGGCTCCTCCGGCGAGGCGCGGGGCGGGACGACGGGACGTACGGCACCGCGCAGAGCCGGGATGAGCGACAGGCAGAGCAAGCCGATGAAGATGGGGGCCGCCATGTAGCGGAAGGTCGGCGAGGGGGTCGCGATCAGCACGGTGAGCTGCGTGCCCAACGTGACGCCTGCCAGTGCGAACAGGGGCCGGCAGCGGCGCGAGCGGGCGAGCCGGGTGACGATCGCGTAGGTGGCGTAGCACCAGATCGCGCCGCGCCAGAGGAGCCACTCCAGCTGGGGAACGTGGGCGGCCTCGTAGGCGAAGTAGGCGACGTCGCGGAGGCGTTCGGAGACGGGCTGGGGCTGGGCCGCGGCGTTGTACGGGCTCGTCTTCATCTCCGGGTACCACTTGTAGAACGCCGCCGGATCCACCGAGTCGAGAGCGTTGATCGTCCGACCGCCCTGGTCCGCGGGCCCGGGGAAGACGGCCCAGGCGATGTGTCCGCGGCAGAGCCGTGCGCCGAGCACGTGGTGCGGGGACTTGTGCAGGGTGCGGGCCCACAACTGGGAGAGAGGCTCGGCGAGTTGGTCGTCGATCTGTCCCTTGACGGCCCGGTAGATCGGGTCGGAGACGAAGCACTTGGCGCCCGCCGAGCTCCACTCCGAGAGTGGCGCGGCCTTGGCCATCAGCTGCAGGTCGCTCTTGGTGAACAGCTCGGGCGCCTGCGCGTACGTCACCGAGATGTCGGCGTAGTGGAGGTTGTAGAGGAGCGCCGTCGGCGGCTTCTCGACGCCGACCGCCTCGTAGCCGTAGAGCATCAGCGCCAGGGCCACGGAGGTGGTGACGGTGACAAGGGCGGCGATCACACGGCGCGCGCCGGGCAGCACCAGGACGAGGCAGAGCGCGGCGAGCACGGCGACCGGGAAGCCGTTGTTGCGGAAGAGGCTGAGGCCGAAGAACCCCACGCACAGCAGCAGGAGTTCGGAGCGGTACAGTCGGCCGCTCCAGGTTCCCCGCAGCCGCCTGCCCGTCAGCCGTACGGTGACGGCGAAGACGAGGATCGCGCAGATCGTGAACGGAACGTCCTTGCTCACGTAGACCGTGAACGAGGCGAGCGGCGGGGCCACGGCGCAGGCCAGCGCGGCCGGTGCGCTCCAACGCCCGCGCACGCCGATGTCGCGCAGGCCCGCGCACGTGTAGGCCAGCGTGGCGGACATCGCGAGCGACTGGAACAGCGTCAGCGCCCCGAAGCCGCCCGTGCCCATGAGGCTCAGCCAGAGCAGGGAGTTGTAGAGGACCGAGAAGTTGGAGTTCCAGTGGTCGGTGGTGACCTGCCAGGTGTAGGCGAGCGAGTCGTAGGAGATCAGCCCGGGGTAGAAGGCCATCCACCAGATCAGGTAGCAGGCCTGGCAGGAGAGGAAGACGACGAGCGGCAACCGGAGTGCGGGCGGTACGCGCGACCACAATTCCTGGGCCTTCGACCAGGGACGGGATTCCTGGGCCTTCGACCAGGGGCGGGGAGGGGCGTCTGACATGGCGGAGATCTCCTGGGCGTCGGACCGGGCGTCGGAGCGGGAGTCGGACGGGGCGTCGGACTGCAGCGGCGAGCGCGGTCGGTCGGTCATCGGGTGCCGTCCCGCACGGCGGAGTGGGCGGCGGCGTGCGGCTGGCGGGCGTCCTGCTGAGGGATGGCCGACACGGGGTGCTCCTGGCCGAGCATGATCAGGGAGACGGCCCGGGCCGCCGCGTGCCCGTCGTCGTATACGCAGAACCGTCGGCGGAAGGCGGCTCGGAGTTCGGCGGAGCGCGCGTCCTGCCACGCCCCGGAGGCGAAGAGGGCCGTCAACTCCTCGGCGCTGGTGGAGACATGACCCGGCGGCTCGGCCGGCAGATCGAAGTAGGCGCCGCGCGCCGCCCGGTACGCCGCCCAGTCGTCGGCGTGGACGATGATCGGGCGGTCCAGGTTGGCGTAGTCGAACATCAGCGACGAGTAGTCGGTGAGCAGTGCGTCCGAGGCGAGCATCATGTCCGCAGCCGAGGGCTCGTCGGTGACGTCGAGGAGCAGTCCGCGCCGCTGGAGGTCGCGCAGTTCCAGGCCACGGATCGAGGCCTGCGTGTCCCTCGGGTGCAAGCGCACGAGCAGGGTGAACGTCGGCCCCAACTCCCGTACCAGACGGTCGAAGTCGAGGCGTGGCACGTACGACTTGCGGTGCGGGCGCCAGGCCGGGGCGTAGAGCAGCACGGTGTTGCCGTCCGGGACGCCGAGCCGCTCGCGCAGGGCGGCCGCCCGCGCCGCGTCGCCCCGCACAAGCATGTCGTTGCGCGGGGCGCCGGTCGGCAGCGAGGTGAAGTGGCAGGGGTAGGCGCGGTCCCAGACCTGCTGCGCGTACGGGCTGGAGACCAGGCTGTAGTCCCAGCGGTCCGAACGGTGCAGCATCGCGCGGACCCCGATGTGATGCGTCGCCGCCGGGCGGCCGAGCAGGTCGACGCCCATGTGCCCGAGCGGCGTTCCCTGGTGGGTGTTGACGTGGATCTGTCCCGGTCGCTTGACCAGTTCGTGCGCCCAGTTGACGTTGTTGAAGAAGTACGTGCCGCGGTTCATCACCTGGTGGTAGCGCGCGGAGTCCGGGGTGACGTAGTCCGTGCCCTCCGGCAGCAGCTCCACCGCGTCCGGCCGCACCACCCACACCGCGCGGATGTGCGGGGCCAGCGTCCGGGCCGCGTCCCGCACGGCCGCGGGATCGCCGAGCACTCCGCGGTGCGAGAAGGCCGAGTACACGGCGAGCTCCGGATCGAGCGGGCGCCGGTGCTGGGTCCTGACGAGCGCGTGCTTGACCTTCCTGGCGGTCGTCCTGCGCAGCTCATGTCTCTTGCGGAGCGCGGCTTTCCGGATCTGTTCGGCCAGTACGTAGCTCCGGAACACGGGGTACGGGCTGCGGGAGACAAGCCGCCACTGGGCGCGGTAGGCGTCGTCGGGCGGGGTGAATCCGTCCGGCTTGTGGCGCCGGTAGAAGTCCACCGTCTCCCGGAAGAACGCGGACCGGTCCTCGGGCAGTACGCGCGCGCGAAGCGGCAGCGTCACCAGGAAGTGGTTGATCGTCCGCTCGAAGATCAGCGCCCGCGCCTCGTCCAGCTCCGGGTGTTCGTCGAGGAACGCGAACAACCCCGCGTACTGCGCGAAGATGTCGAAGTGCCGGCGTCCCGGGGTGCGGGTGATCGCGCCGCTCCTGCGCTGCAGATACTCGACGCACACCCGGTCGAGACAGGCGATGCGGCGGGCGCACATCAACACCTCGTACGTGACCGGGGCGTCCTCGTACAGACCCGGCTGGTACGTGAAGCCGTGGCCGGTGAAGAAGTCGCGGCGGTAGGCCTTGTTCCAGGCGACCAGGAACAGGTGCAGGTACTGCGGACTGCCCATGATGTCGAAGGTGTCCGTACCCGCGGCGGCGAGCAGATCCGCGGTCTGGCTCCGGCCGCCACGGCCCCACCAGTGGGTGCGCACATGGTCGAAGACGAGGACGTCCGGGTCGTCGGTGACGGTGAGCCGCTCGTCGATGGCGCGCAGCGCACCGGCCGTGTAGCGGTCGTCGCTGTCGAGGAAGAGCAGATAGTCGCCGGTGGCGTGAACCGCCCCCGCGTTGCGCGCCCCGCCGAGGCCGACGTTCTGCGGCAGGTGGACAGCGGTCACCCGGCTGTCGCGCGCCGCGTACTCGTCGATGATCGTACCGCAGTGGTCGGGCGAGCAGTCGTCGACCGCGATGACCTCGATGTCGGTGAACGACTGCGTGAGGATCGAGTCGAGGCACTCACGCAGGTAACCCTGGACCTTGTAGACGGGGACGATGACGCTGAAACGAGGCACGGGCTCTTCCACGGTCGCGAGGGATGGGGGCGGGTGTGCGGGGCGGTTGACTCAGTGGTGCAGGACGCGGCCACGGACGGCGGCCGGGGCCGGAACGCGCTCGCCCAGCGGGACGACCGGCGGCAGGTCCTCGGCCGGTTCGCCGAGCAGCACCCGGCGCACCACCCGCTCCGCGGCGAGGCCGTCGTCGAAGTCGCAGAACCGCTCACGGAACGCGCCGCGCAGCCGGGCCGCGGCCTCGCCCTCCCACTCGCCGCCGCGGAAGATCCGCGTCAACTCGTCCTGGGTTCGGGCCACCGCGCCGGGCGGCCCGGCGAGCAGGTCGAAGTAGACGCCCCGGGTGTCCCGGTAGACATCCCAGTCGTCGGCGTACACGACGATCGGGCGGTCGAGGTTGGCGTAGTCGAACATGATCGACGAGTAGTCCGTGACCAGCGCGTCCGCGGCGAGACACACCTCCTCGGGCGACCGGTGCTCCGTCACGTCGATCAGGGCGCCGGAGCGCACCATCCCCTCAAGCCCGGCGGAGCCCTCGTACGAGTGGTGGGCCCGCAGCAGCACCACGAACTCCTCGCCGAGCGCCTCGCAGAACGCGACGAGGTCCAACTGCGGGACGAAGTCCGTGCGGTAGTCGCGGTGGGTCGGCGCGTACAGCACCGCGATCCGGTCCTCGGGGACACCGAGGCGGCGCCGGGCCGTGGCCACGTCCTCGGCCGTCGAGGTGTAGAACGCGTCGTTGCGCGGATAGCCGACGTCGAGACTCTCGTACGAGCCCGGGTAGGCCCGCTCCCAGACCTCGGTGGAGTGGTGGTTCGAGGAGATGTTGAAGTCCCAGCGGTCCACGCGCTGCAGCAACTTGCCGAGCGGGCCCGCCGCGGCCGCCGCGGCCGGGAATTCCACCTGGTCCACACCCATGCGCTTGAGCGGGGTGCCGTGCTGGGTCTGCACATGGATCGTGCCGGGGCGCTTCTTGACCGCCATCTCGAAGTTGACGTTGTTGAAGGTGTACTTGGCGGTGGCCATCACCTCCCAGTAGCGGTCGCTGCCGATCACCACGCGCTCCGCACTGTCCGGAATCTCCCGCGCGGCGTCGTCCACCAGGAAGACCGTCCTGATGTGCGGGGCCAGACGCCGCGCCGCCGCGTGCACGGCGGCGGGGTTGCAGGCGTAACCGCGGCCCCAGTACGAGGAGAAGACCGCGAGGTTCTCGTCGACCGGCCGCTTCAGGAAGTTCTTGTACGCCTGGGTGTGTTGCCGCCGCAGCCGGCCGAGCCGGCCCCCGAACTTCTGGGACAAGCGGTCGAGACCGTTCTTCGAGCCGCGCAGCACGCAGAATGCCGGGTAGGAACCGGAAGCCAGCAACGCGTGCCGCAGTCCGGCGCTGCCCGCCGGGCGACGGTGTTCCGCGGGGCGGTGCTGACGGTAGAGCGCGGTGGCCCGCCGGAAGAACTGCCGTCGCGACGCCGTGTTCGGCAGCCGCCAGGGAGAAGCTGCGGTCTTGAGCACTTCGTGCACCAGCTGGCGGAAGATCCGATCCAGCAGCGTCCCGCTCGGTGCGGCCTGCGCCGCCCGGCGCATCAGCACGTCGAACTGGTCGAGCAGATCCATGTGGTGGGCGCCAGGGAGGCGCTTCCGGCTGCCCTGGCGGCGCAGCAGGTGGCGTAGGCAGATCCGGTCGAGCAGCGTGATCCGTTCTGCCCGCAGCGCGGCCAGCGCACTCCACACCGTGTCCGTGAACATGCCGGGTACGAAGGCCAGTTCGTGCCGGGCAACGAAGTCGCGCCGGTAGGCCCCGCTCCACGCGGGCACCAGCACATCGGGCAGCGCGGGGTGCTGTTCAGCCGTGAAGGTGCCGGCCGGGGCGCCTTCCCACAGCCGCTCGAGCGTCGCCCCTCGGCTGCCGTCGAACCAGTGCACCCGCTCATGGTCGAACAGCAGCAGATCGGGCTCCGCGCACTCGGTGAGCCGCGCGTCGATGAGGCCCAACGCGCCGGGCACCAGCGTGTCGTCGCCGTCGAGGAACAGCAGGAACTCGCCCTCAGCGCCGCTGATCCCCGCGTTACGCGCACCCGGCAGGCCGTCGTCCGAGGGCGAGTGCACCACCTTGACCCGCGGGTCGAGCTCCGCGCGCGCGGCCACGATCGAGGCGCAGAGCCCGTCCGATTCGCTGACGACAGCGATCAGTTCGACATCGGCGAAGTCCTGGCCGAGCACCGAGTCGAGACAGTCGGGCAGCCGCCCCGGCGCGCCGTGGGACGGGACAACAACACTGAAGCGGGGCAACGCACTCTCCTTCGGTGGGCGTTCAAGCGGTACTGGTCGGCAGCGTCACGGTCGGCTCCCGCCCTTGCCGCTGACCGGGTGTGACGGGCGCCGCCGGTTGCCGCTGCTCCACGATCAAGGCGGACGGCGGGACCACCGTTTCCCCGAGGAGGACATGCCGTACGACCCGCTCGGCGGCGCGCCCGTCGTCGTACGGGCAGAAACGTGTCCGGAACGCGGCCCGCCGCCGGTCGGAGCGTGGGCCGCGCCACTCGCCGGTAGTGAAGAGGTCGAGCAGCTCGTCCTCGCTGGTCGCGACGGCGCCGGGCGGGAAGCTCCGTACGTCGAAGTAGGTGCCGCGCGCCGCCTCGTAGGCCGCCCAGTCGTCGGCGTACACGACGATCGGGCGGTCCAGGTCGGCGTAGTCGAACATCAGCGAGGAGTAGTCCGTGACCAGGACGTCGCTCGCCAGGCACAGCGACTCGACGCTCGGATGGTCCGATACGTCGATGAGGCGGGACGAGTCCAGGCCCGCGAGCGGAGCGTCGGCGAAGTGGTGGGCGCGGGTGAGCACCGTGAAGCCGGGGCCGAGCGAGCGCAACAGGCGCTCCAGATCGATGGCTTGGCGCTGCGAGCGGCGGTAGTCCCGGTGGGTGGGGGCGTACAGGATGGCGACGGAGTCCCGGGGGATGCCCAGGGCTTCACGCATCCGGGCCGTGTCCTCGCCGGTGGCGTGCCGGTAGATGTCGTTGCGCGGATAGCCGTATTCGAGCGTGGTGTACGCGGCGGGGTAGACCCGCTCCCAGACGACCGTGGAGTGCGGGTTCGCGGACAGGACGTAGTCCCACTTGTCGCAGTTGGCCAGCATGCGCCCGACGTCGGTGTCGCCGACGGCGGCCGGCCGGTCGAGCAGATCGAGGCCCATCAGCTTGAGCGGGGTGCCGTGCTGGGTCTGCAGGAACACCTGGCCCGGTCGCTTGACGAGTCTCCGGTCGAAATTGACGTTGTTCACCAGGTACTTGGAGCGGGCCAGCGCCGTCCAGTACGCGGCCGTGCCGGGGGTGAGGCGACGGGTGGCCGCAGGAACCGTGTGCTGATGCGCGGGTTCGGCGATCCAGGAGGTGCGCACATGCGGGGCCAGTTCGCGGACCTTCGCCTCGATCGCCGCGGGGTTGCAGCCGTAGCCACGGCCCCAATAGGCGGAGAACACGGCGTCGTTCCGGCGCAGCGGAAGGAGCCGCTGCACGCGGTAGTGGAGTTGGAGCGCGGTCGCCCGCACGGCACGGTGCGCGGTGACGGCGGCGCGGTGGACGCGCTGGTGGAGGGCGCGCGCGGACTGCAGGGCGCGAAAGCTGCGGTGCGCGCCCAGGCGTACGAGCGCGTGCCGGACCCGGGTGCGCGCGGGGGGAGGCGTGCCAGGGGCGCGGTAGCGGCGGCAATACGCGCGGGCCTGGCGCAGGAACGCGGCGCGGCTCCTGCGCGGCAGCCGGTCGCGCGCCGTGAACACCGTGCAGAAGTGGTCGATCATCCGGCGGAAGACGACGGGCCGCCAGCGCGCGAGGGAGGGGTGCGCGTCCAGGTGGGCGAAGACCCGGTCGTACTGGTCGAAGATCTCGAAGTGCCTGCGCCCGGGGGAGCAGGTGATGGCTCCCTGCCTGCGCTGGCGGTAGCGCACGCAGATCCGGTCGAGCACCGCGATCGACTCCGCGGTCACCAGGACCGGATACGTCCAGGAGACGTCCTCGTAGTAGCCGGGGGCGAAGGAGAATCCCGCACGCTCCAGGAACTCGCGGCGGTACGCCTTGTTCCAGACGACGTGCAGGAACCGCAGCAGACCGGGCCTGTCGTCGAGGGTGAACACCGCCGGGCCCGCCTGGGCGAGGTGGGCCGTGGCCGTGTCGTGGGTGGTCCTGCCGGTCCAGTACGAGCGGACGTAGTCGTAGACCAGGACGTCCGGGCCGTCCGTGTCCTTGATCCGGTCCGAGATCGCCTGCAGTGCGCCGGGGGTGAGGGAGTCGTCGCTGTCCAGGAAGATCACGTATTCGCCGGTGGCGTGTTCGAGCCCGGTGTTGCGGGCGGGCCCGAGACCGGCGTTCGCCGTCAGATGGACGGCGCGCACACGCGGATCGCGCGCCGCGAACTCGTCGATGATCGCGCCACTGGTGTCCGGTGAGCAGTCGTTGATCGCGATCAGCTCAAGATCGGTGAAGGGCTGCTCCAGTACGGAAGCGAGGCACTCATGCAGGTATGCCTGCACCTTGAATACGGGGACAATCACACTGAACCGTGGCAATGGTCATCCATGGGTCGTGACAGCGGTGTATTGCCCGAAACGATCGATGGAGTGAAGGAGTTACGCCGGACGTGGCATCCAGGGGACCCCTTGGGTGAACGGTGAGGTCAAGCCGTGCCACCCGGAGGTGTGCGAAGTCGGGCCGTCAACGGGCCGAGGCGGTCGTGCCGTACGCGGATGCCACGTAGGAGACGGCGGCCCGCCGAAACCTGAACGGCCCCGAACCCGCCCTGTCATGAGGCGAGTTCGGGGCCGCGCGTGGGTCTGTCAGATCGTCGTCAGGCCGTCGTCAGACCGTCAGGGACGGCTTGTTGCGGTGCCGTGCCAGTTCCACCGGGTCGTGCGAGGAGAAGATCGCGACCTCGTCCCCTGCTGTGCGGGCGAGTTCGAGGAGGCGTTCCTGGTTGTGCAGGCGGGCGGTGCGCTCGGTCTCCACCAGGGTCTGGAAGAGGCGCAGGCCGGGTGTCGAGCGGGGGTGCGCCGGGTCGGTCTCGCCGTGGAAGAAGTACGCGTCCCCGGCGTGCAGCAGCCAGCCGTCGCCGGTGTCCACGGCCACGCCCGCGTGCCCCACGGTGTGCCCGGCGAGCGGGACGAGCAGGATCTCCGGCGGCAGCCCGGCGAGTTGACGGACCGCGTCGAAGCCGAACCAGGGCTCGCCTCCGGCCTCGTAGCTCCGCCAGTCGGGCCCGTGCGCGCGCTGTGCCGTGGGGTAGCGGAGCCGTTCCCCGCGCGTCCGGCCGGAGAGCGCGGCGTCGAGTTCGGTGCCGAGTACGTGCACCGTGGCGTGCGGGAAGTCGGGCAGCCCGCCGGCGTGGTCGAGGTCGAGGTGGGTGAGCACGATGTGCCGTACGTCCGCGGGGTCGTAGCCGAGTGCGGCGACCTGGCGGACCGCGGTCTCGTCAGGGTCGAGCACCGGCCGGGCCGCGGCCCGGAAGCGGCCGCTGAGTGACCGCTCGGGCCGCGCGATGTCGTCGAGCCCGAGCCCCGAGTCGACCAGGACCAGGCCCTGTTCGGTCTCGATCAGCAGGCAGTGGCAGACCATCTCGCCGGTACGGAACGGGCTGCCCGTGCCGTTGACGAGTCGGCGGCCGAAGGGGCGCATGGTGCCGCAGTTGAGGTGGTGCACCTTCATCGCAGGGCCTCCGCGAGGGTCGGCCGAAGGTGGGCGCCGACCGCGAGCAGCGGCGCGACGTCCCGTCGGGTGCGGGCGAGGAGCAGCGCGCCCTCGATCGACGCGAGCAGGACGACGGCCAGGGTCGCGGCCCGGTCGGCGTCGGCGCCGTGCGCGACGAGGTACGCGGCGATGGTGTCGGTCCACGAGCGGTAGACCTCGTCGCACGCGGACCTGATGGTGTCGCTCGACCCGGCGGTGTCGAGGGCGACCGTCGCCACCGGGCAGCCGGCGGTGAAGTCGGAGGCGGTGAGGGCGTCGGCGAGGTGGGCGAGGACGGTGTCGACGGCGGCCTCGGGCTTCTCGGCCGCATCGAGTGCCGTCTTGATCAGCAGACACATCTCGGCACCGGCCAGGGTGAGCGCCTCGGACGCCAACTGCTCCTTGCCGCCGGGGAAATGGAAGTACAGCGAGCCCTTGGGCGCCCCTCCTTCGGCGAGCACCTGGTTGAGTCCGGTGGCGTGGTAGCCCTGCGTCTGGAACAGCGTGGCGGCGGTCCGCAGCACGCGTTCTCTCGTATCGGTTCGGCGTGGCATGGCTTTTAATATACAGACTGGTCTAGTGAGTGGAAGGGGATGGGCGGGGGTTCGGATAGCGGCTTGGGCGGTGGCTCGGGGTATACGCGAACCGCCCGACTCCCGTCGTACGAACGGGAGTCGGGCGGAACTGGGTGCGGGGGTGCGCGGGTGCGTGAGGGGCGCGGGGCTCAGCTTCGGCCGAGGGCTCGGCGTACCTCCTCGCAGGCGGCCGGGATCGGGCCGATGACCGGGACCGGGAAGCGGTCGCGCAGGGCCTGTGCCGCTTCGCCGAGCGGGCCGCCGCCGATGATCACGGCTTCGGCGCCGTCCTCGGTGACGCAGGCCTCGACCGCCTCGGCGAGGCGCTCCCGCATCTCCTCGGGGGTGGAGGCCAGGTGCAGCGGGTCGCCCGGGGTGAGGCGGATGCCGGTGTACCGGGCGGAGTGGCCGAGGTGTTCGACGCGTGCCTCGATCGCCGCGGCCAGGCCGGGGGTGGTGGTGGCGATGCCGAAGCGGCGCCCGTCCGCGGCGGCCTCGGCCATGGCGGCCTCGGCGATGCCCACGACGGGGAGGTCGGTCAGGGCCCGGAGTTCCTCGACGCCGGGATCGCCGAACGCGCTGACGACGAAGGCCTCGACGCGCGCGCCCTCGGGTCCGGCGAGGGTGCGCCGGGCCGCGTCCAGAACCTGCGGTCCCGCGGCCCGCAGCACGTCCTCGGTCACCAGCATCGACGGGCCCTCGGTCACGGTGACGCCGAGCACCTCGTACCCGTCCTCGGGGCGCAGGGTGCGGCGGGCGATGGTGGCCATCATGTCGGTGGTGGCCTGCGCGGTGTTGGGGTTGATCAGGGCTACGACGGTCACGACTGCTTGCTCTTCTCCGGCGAATCGGTCGGGTCGTCCGTGGGGCCGGCCGGGGCGAGGGGCGCCAGGTCCGCGTCGTCCGCGGCGTCCTCCATGGACTTGCCGAAGGTCTCCGGCGGGAACTGCACGGACACGGCGAGGCCCGCGAAGAGTATGCCGAGCAGCGTGAACATCCCCGCCATGCCGTACGCGTCGAAGGCCGCACCGGCGAAGATCGGGGTCAGGCCGCCGGCGAGCGAGCCGAGGGCCAGGATGATCGATGTGCCGAACGCCCGTACGCGGGTGGGGAACTGCTCCGGGGCGAAGATCCAGATGGTGGTGTTCATCGTGATGATGCAGCAGTTGACGGCCGCGCCGAGGATCAGGATCAGGGGGACGTTCGTGGCCAGGAAGCCGAAGCTGAACGCGGCCGCGCAGCCGAGTCCCGCGGTGATGGTGAGGACCAGCTTGCGCGGCACGTAACGGGCCGCGGTGGACGCGATCAGGGCGCCGAGCAGCGAACCCGACTGCATGACCAGGGTGAAGACAAGGGACTTGGTGATGCTGTGGCCCTGGGCCACCAGGATCGTGGGCATCAGCGAAAGAATGGAGATCTGCGCGCCGTACGACATGCAGACGGCGACGCCGAGGGAGAGGGTCCGGCGGCGCAGCGCGCCCGCGAACACATCGCGCAGGCGGTTGCGTTCGGGCACGACCTCTTCGCCGCTCTCGACGGCGTTGATGTACTGCTCCGGGTCCTTCAGCTCGCCGCGCAGCTTGCCGGAGGCGAGCCGGTTGAGGACCTGGTTGGCCTCGTCGACCTTGCCTCGGGACAGCAGGTAGCGCGGTGTCTCGGGGACGAACCGGCGGTAGAACAGCACCAGGAGCGCGGGCAGGGCGAGCAGGCCGAACAGCCAGCGCCAGCGGTCGGGTCCGGAGGCGAAGGTGAAGACCAGGACGCCGAAGCCGGGCGCGAGCATGTTGCCGAGGCCGCCCGCGGTGACGTTGATGATGCCGACGGCGGTGCCTCGGTGCCTGGCCGCGAAGAACTCGGACATCATCGTCACGGCGATGGCGATCTCGCCGCCGAGGCCGAAGCCGACGATGAACCTGCCGATCGCCACCACCGCGTAGACCGGGGCGAACGCGCAGATCAGGGCGCCGAGCGAGAACAGCAACAGGTTGACCGTGAGCATCGCCCGGCGGCCCATCTTGTCGCCGATGATGCCGGTGGTGAGCCGGCCGAGTGCAGCCGCGGTGAAGGTGATGGTGTTCAGGAAGCCGAGTTCGGCCGCCGTGGTGCCCCACGACTCCTGCAGTACGGGCCCCACGAGCCCGACCGCGTTCTGTTCCAGCGCGTCGAAGAACACGCCGAGCAGCACCATCGCGCCGATCTGCTTGTGCGCACCGGTGACGCCGATCCGGTCGAGCGTGTCCTCCAGTTGGCGATGGCGTGGACTCGCGTCCGTGGCGCTGTTCACCGGGGGAGCTTCCATGGGGATCCTTCCGAGCAGAGCGGAACCCGAAAAATGGAATACCATTTTCGGCACGCGGAAGTTTTGTCCGGCGGTGAGGGTGGCGTCAAGGGTTCTTTCGTACGGAAGTTGGGTGGGGTCGGGGCCCGGGCGCGAGCGTAGAAATGGGATACCGTATGCCGTCACTCGTGGTGAGGGCTGCGGTTGGGGCGCGGGTCAGTGGTCGGCCGGGGAGTGCTGGTCGTGGTGTGCGCAGCGCGGCATCGTGAGGAGTCGGCGGACCTGTTCGCCGGCCTCGACGGCGTCCCGTGCCGTGGTCGGGAAGAGGAGTCGCAGGTCGCAGTGGCCTTCGCGGTACTCGCAGCGCAGCGTGATCGCGTGTCGGTCCACGGCGAGCGGCAGTGCGCGGAGCACGCCGTGCGGGAGCCGGGAGCCGCTGAGCACGATCAGGTCCGCGACCATGTCCTCGTGCGCGTCCGCGAGATGGGTGAGCATCGCGGCCTCCTCGACGGCGAGCGGATCGGGCACGGCCAGGGCGAACTCGTCGAGCCCGACCTCTTCTTGGGCCCCCGTCGCGGTACGCAGCGTCACCCGCGCCAGGTCGAGCCGTAGCGTGCCGCTCGCTCCCTGTTCGGCTGGGGCGAGCCAGCCGGAGATGGTCACCCGCGTCCGCACCCGGTCGCGCAGTGGCGTCGGCGCGATGTCGGTGAACTCCAGGAGCGCGGCCACGCTGCCCCGCTCCGCGGCCTCGATCTGCGCGGTCAACGGGCTGTCGGCCTGCGGGTGGAGGGTGATCTGCCCCTTCCTCCCCACGGAGTGCATTCCGATCAGGTCGTAGTCCTGCCCGTCCGTGGTGAGCGAGAGGGAGACGGCTTGCGCCAGTACGGAGCGGACGCGCTCTGCCGCGGTCTGCTCGGGGAGTTGGGGCATTTCGGGC